>JANOBP010000589.1:0-1554 GCA_031411715.1 Verrucomicrobiaceae bacterium
CCCTTGGTGTCCATGCCGTTGGTGAAGGCGGCCATGTGGTAGTAGTCCATCTGCGTCCATTTATCGAAGGGATGGTTGTGGCACTGCGCGCAGACGATGTTGGTGCCGAGGAAGACCTGCACGGTGTAGGCGAGGTGGTCGAGCTTGTTCTCGTCCCGCTGCCAGAAGCCGATGCTGCCGCTGTCCCATACGCCACCGTCGGTGGTGAGCAGGTTCTTCACGAACTGGTCATACGGTGTGTTGGCCTTAAGCTGCTTCTTGAGCCACTCCTCGTAGGCCTCAGCCGTGAGGCGGCCTTTGACGTTGTCCGAGAGGCGCAGGATGTCCGCCCAGTAGTTGAACATGTTGCTGGTGTAGCCATCGGAGGCCAGCAGCGTGTCGATCAGCTTCGCACGCTTCTGCGGATCATTCGACTGCCGGTAAGCATTGGCTTCCTCAATGGTCGGGATGCGGCCCGCGATGTCGAGATAGAGGCGGCGCACGAGCACATGATCACTGGCGGGCGCATTGGGCTTCACACCGGCCTTTTCCCAGCCTTGGGCCAGCAGTTGGTCGATCTTCTGGCTCTCCGGCAGCATGGCCGCAGATAGCGAGGCAGTGGTGAGTGTGAGGCAGGCAAAGAGAAGGCGAGGGGCTTTCATGGCACCTGAAACGTGGGGCTTGCACCTTTCTTGCCAAAATGTGCGCCTGGGTTCAGAAGTCAGAAGTCAGAAGTCAGTGGTCAGTGGACTGAGGCTATGAGTCCTACGCGCGGTTCCACTGAAGGCCAAATCAAGGGGCTCATGGGTCGGATAGGACTCATGGGACCTATTTGTCCCATTCTGACCTCTGACTTCTAACCTCTGACCTCTGACCTCTGACACCACTCACGGAGCCGCTGTGACCTTCACGCGCATGAAGCGGGGGTGAGCTGCCGATGAGGAAGTTGTCACCCACCTTGAGTGTGGTGGCATCGTTAATGAGCACCGTGGTGCTGGCCGCACTGAAGGAATCCGGCAGGGCAGGCAGCAGGGAGCCTGCGCTTTGCAATTGCACGCAGCCAGCAGCTCACGGAGCCGCCGTGACCTTCACGCGCATGAAGGGGCCGAGTGCGGTGCTGATGAGCGTGTTGCCACGCAGGCCTCCCAGTTTCAGTATTCGATATTCTTCGGCTCCGTCAGCACCCAGAAGCTCAGCGCACGCCACACGTCCTTTCGAGGACGAACCACTGAGAATATCGAACACCGAACAAGGAATCTCGAAGTCTGAGGTTTCCCAAACCCTCACAAACTGAGGTGCCCGAGGGCGAGGAGGCCGTAGTAGGTGTATTCGGGGTGATTCGCGATCTGGATGGCGAGATACACCGCGATACCGAGCGCGACGCTCAGCACATTGAGCAGCGCCAGCAGCCGGTGCCGCCGCACATGCCGCACGATGTGCCATTGGAAGATGCGCGGAAACTGCGGGGTCATTCGGCGGAAGAGGGAACGCACTGCCGATGGTGCGCGCAACCTTTCTCGCCAGCGCGGCACAGACAAGGTTTGACCGTTCGGAGAAAGGAGCGTTCGCTCGCTT
>JANOBP010000590.1:0-9272 GCA_031411715.1 Verrucomicrobiaceae bacterium
AAAAATGGCCGGCGCTGGCAGGTGGAGCAACATTTTGAGGATTTGCTCTGTGCTGCACTGGAGTTGGCAACACTCAAGTGCGCGATACTCCTTTCCACCAACTGCACCGAGTTCGATTCGATCGCGCTTGAGCGTATGGCACGAGTCTGCGTCAAAAGTAAGCGCAAAACGGCTGACTACATTCGCTCAAGCTCGTTGATCGATTTCCCCGATGGCTACGGGTCCAGCACGCTCTGGGTGATGCTGCGTTGAACTAAGACGTCACCACTTTTTTTACAAAGCAGGCCTTCAGGCCGATGAGTAGTCCATCCATTCGGCAGGAGATCTCATGATCGCCGTCTTGAAGTCGAATGGGTTTGGATTTCATGCCAATTTTGAGGACTTGAGAAGAGCCCTTCAGTTGCAGGTCTTTGATCATCGCCACGATGTCTCCATCGGCCAGCACAGCACCATAGGCGTCCTTGACGATGCGATCCGCATAGGGTGCGTCAGCTTTGGCTTCTTTGGCCCAATCATGTCCGCAGGTCATGCATTCATAACGTTCAGCATGGTCCAAAACATCGGTCATCTCACACATCGGGCAGGCAGGGGTGCTCATAGGCGGTTGAGAGACACCAAGCGGACGTGGAACACAAGTGTTCAGTTGCTACTCTTCAAGCTCGTCACAACACGATAAGCAAGAAGGACGGCGACGATGACGCCAAACAGCGCTGGATACGTGATGTCTGACTTCACAATCATGTAATAATGCACCACGCCACCAATGGTAATCAAATAGGTGAGGCGGTGCAGTTGTGCCCAGCGCTTGCCGCCGAGCTTTGTGATCATGGCATTGGTCGATGTGACGGCGAGTGGCACCATCAGGAGGAAGTTGGCCATGCCGACGGCGATGAAGGGACGTTTCAAGACGTCCTCAGGCACCGTGAGCACCTGCCAGTCACGATCTCCAGCGAGATAGATGAGTAAATGAGCGACGCTGTAGAAGAAGGCATACAGACCGATCAAGCGGCGCTGTTTCAGCAGCCAGTTCCAGCCAAAGACCTTGCGCAAGGGAGTGACGAGCAGCGTGAGTACGAGGAAAACGAGCGTCAGCACGCCTGTGGCACGCGTGGCGAACTCCACGGGGTTCACGCCCACCATATTGCGCTGATAATCGATGATCATGAGCACGGCTGGCAGCAAGCCGTTGATGAGAATGATTTGCCGATGAAAGCGGGAGTCGGAACTAAGGTTCATGTCGAATCAGAAGTTTTTTCGGAGATCCATTTCCGCGTAAAGCGACGCTACTTGATCGGCATAGCCGTTGAACATCAGTGTGGGCCTGGAGCCGAGTTCGCCGATGCGCTGCTCCTTGGCTTGGGACCAGCGTCGATGATCCACCTCGGGGTTCACATTCGAGTAGAAGCCGTATTCACCCGGGCTGGCGATGTTCCAGGTGGTGGGAGGTTGTTTGTCGGTGAGCGTGATCTTCACCACGGACTTGATGCTCTTGAATCCATATTTCCACGGCACCACGAGTCGCACAGGAGCTCCATTCTGATTCGGCATCGTCTTGCCATAAAGTCCAGTGGCCAACAGTGTGAGAGGATGCATGGCCTCATCAAGTCGAAGGCCCTCGACATACGGCAGATCGATCCCGGCAAAACGTGACTCAGGCATCTGCTTCACGTCGTAGTAGGTCTCGAAGGCGACATGCGTGGCCTGGCTCATCGGCTCCACCATGGCCAGCAGCTTCGAAAGCGGAAAGCCAACCCAAGGAATCACCATCGACCAACCTTCGACGCAGCGGAAGCGGTAGATGCGCTCGACGGATTCGAACTTCAAAAGGTCCTCGAGGGCAAAAGTGCGTGGCTTTTGCACCAAGCCGCCGACTTCAACAGACCACGGGTCGGTTTTGAAGTCCTTCGCCTTTGCGGCCACTTCCGATTTGTCGGTCGAGAACTCGTAGTAGTTGTTGTAGCCAGCGATCTCAGAGAATGTGTTCGGTGTCTCACCAGAAAGCAGTGGTGTGCTCACCGAAGGCTCCGCGACCGTGGCGATGACGGTGCCGTTGTTTCGCACTTCAGGAAGAGGACGAAAGCGTTGGTAAAGTTTTGCCGTGGCCAGAGTTGAACCAGCCCAGATGGCCGATTTCATGAAGAGGCGCCGATTAAGAAAGGTCGCCTCAGGGGTGATCTCAGTGGATGGAATTTTGGGACTGCCGCTCATGATGGGTGGAGCATGGGATTCAGAGTTGGAGACGCAAGTGACAAGGTTATTCCCGTTTCAGTGCTAATTGGCTGTTTGCTTCATTCAGTATCAACTCTCAAGCTGCCACTCCTCTCCATGTCACTCCTTGAACGCCTTTTTTCCATCGGTCCCATCCGCAAAGCCATCTGGCAGCTGTGGTATCCTTTCCTCACGAAGCGACTTCGCAGCGAAGAGGTGCTCTTTCTCAACTACGCCTTCGAAACCGATCCTCCCGTCGGCCT
Source organism: Verrucomicrobiaceae bacterium (assembly GCA_031411715.1). Taxonomy (GTDB): domain Bacteria; phylum Verrucomicrobiota; class Verrucomicrobiia; order Verrucomicrobiales; family Verrucomicrobiaceae; genus Prosthecobacter. The sequence goes on from JANOBP010000590.1 coordinate 2,472, forward strand.
CAAGCTCGATCCCGCTGACGAACCCAACCGCGCCTGCATTCAGCTTTATCATCACGTCGCCACTCAAGTCGAATTCCGTGGCAAGAATGTGCTCGAAGTCAGCTGCGGCCACGGTGGAGGTGCTTCATGGCTCACGCGTACGCTTCAACCGGCGAGCTACACTGGACTTGATCTCAATCCCACCGGCATCGGCTTCTGCCAAAGCCGCCACCAAGTTCCAGGGCTCCAATTCACTCAAGGTGATGCGCAGAAACTGCCGTTCGCGGATCAGTCGCTCGATGCTGTCATCAATGTCGAGGCTTCGCACTGCTACCCAGACTTCGCAGGCTTCCTTGCTGAAGTTGCACGCGTCTTGAAACCTGGCGGCCATTTTCTTTATGCCGATTTCCGCTTTCGTCCCGACATCGCTGCTTGGGAGGCGGACATCGCCAATGCTTCTCTAAAGACTATTCAAACACGCAGCATCAGTCCCGAAGTCCTGCGCGGCATGGACTGCAACGCTGAGCGCAGTCGTGCTCTCATCGTGCAACGCCTGCCCACCTTCCTGCATTCACTAGGTCGCGACTTTGCCGGCATTCCCGGTTCGCGTGTTTATGATGCGCTCAAGAGCGGCGAGTTGTCTTACCGCTCCTGGTGCTTTCGCAAGGAGGCGTGATCGCTGCATCATTTGCCTGTCCGCAGGTAAGCCACGACATCGGCTAGATCTTGGGCGCTGAGGCCGAGTTGCGTGGCACTCAGCATCATGCTGCGTTCCAATTTCTTGCGGCTCTTGATGCGCGACTTGGGCACAAACTGATTCAATCCACCCATGCTGCGGACGATGAGGATGTCACCCTCGGTGAGGACCATGCCGTGAATGATGGTTCCGTCTTTGAGCGTGATTTCGTGCCCATCATACCCGTGGGCGATGTCCTTGCTCGGGTCGATCAGGGCTTGGGCGATGATCTCGCTGGGTTGGCTAAGACCCCAGCCGTCGAGTGTCGGGCCGAACTCGACGCCCTGACCGTTGATCTGATGACACATGATGCAGCGGGTAATGATTTGAGCACCATTTTTGACGTTCCCAGTCAGCTTGAGCACATCATCAGGCTTCACGGTGCTCGGAATGACTTCTGGAGTGACGACGGCGGTGAGTTTGGCGTTTTCGGGATCAAAAATGCCTTCCTTCTTCAATTCTTCAGCGATGCCGAAAGAGGACCATTCATCCGTGCTGCGCTTGATGAGCCACCACATGGCATCCGTGTGAATGGGCGCGTTTTTATCCTTGGCGACTGAGAGCATGGCCTTTGCAGCAGTGGCCGTGGGGATGAAGGCGAGGGTGTCGAGAGCGAGCTTGCGCTCGGATGGTTTGAGTTCGGCGCTGGAGGCGCGTGTTTGAAGATCCGCCACTGCCGCAGCAGGATGCAGGCGCCAGGTGATGTGGGCAAAGCTGTCTGACCAATCGAGCGCACTCTTGAAGTGAATCCTGGAGCTGAGTTCATTCCAGATTTGCTCTTCTTTGTTCGCACAGCCGATGCCAAAGGCTTCGAGGTAAGAGCGATCCTGCACGCCGTTGCGCTTGGCGATTTCCATCAGGATCATCTTGCTCTGTTGCAATGGAACATCACGCATGGCTACAGCGATCTCACGGCGCACAGCTGGTGAGCTGTCTGCGACCATGCTGCTAAGAATGTCGATGCCGTCGTCAGTCGCTGCGCGGATGGCGCGTAGGGCGACGAGGCGCTGCTCTGGATGCTCAGACTCCAGCCACACACGTACCTGCCGCATTCCCGCATCGCCCATCTGCGCCAGCAACCACACAGCGCGTGCGGCGACGTATTCATTCTTCTCATCGAGTAAATGGCGCACCGCAGGCAGTGCCGCCGCTCCCGCTTCCTTCAAGGCCATAAATCCGACATGGCGCGAATTCGTTGCGGGAGATTTCAGCGCAGCGATCTGGCCTTCGACGGTATCAAGCTTGATGGCATGCACTTGGGGTTTGAATCCCTTCGGCGCGATGCGGTAAATGGTGCCGCTGCACGATTCATCCGTGTCCTGGTGGCCGCCGGTGCGTTTGTCGAACCAGTCGCTGATGTAAATGGCTCCATCAGGACCCACCGTGACATCGGATGGGCGGAAGAGTGTGTGACGGTCATCAGAGAGATTGTTGGCGCCGCCAACGAAGTCACTGCCTTTGAACACGCCGGTGGTGTTGGTGGTGCAGAAGTCGAAGCGCTCCAGTTTAAAGCCAGCACCGTCCGGTTTTGGCAGGTAGCCGAAGACGACATTGCGTCCAGTCTCGCAGCTCAGCAGCAGGCCGTTCCATTTGTCTCCGAGTGCGCCATTTTCATAGAAGCACATGCCGGTGGGTGCGCCGCCGCCATACACGTCGCCTGCCGGGATGCTGCCTGGGTCGTCCATGCGCCACTCTGCTTCAGGAATGCTCTGGCCCGGACGCTTATCAGCACGCCATTGGCGTTTACCATCGCGTGAGAAGAATCCAAAACTGCCACCTTCGATGAGGTGACTCACGCGGCAGGCGGGTGGGTCATCGTTGTCGTTTTGGAACATGTCCCCGAAGGATGTGCGCACGCCTTCAAAGCTGTTGCGGTAGTTGTAGCCCATGATTTTCGCCTTATGGCCACTGGGGTCGATGCTGGCGGTAAAGCCACCGACATAGACGTGACCGTCGTCACTTTTTTCACCCGTGTAGTCATTGTTGAGGTAAGCGCCGCCGATGCGGAAGGTGTTGCCGCTTTTGTCGCTGAATTGTGCACCGCAGTTGCCATTGCTGAAATACAAGCGGCCATCCGGTCCGGCGTAGATGCTGTGCAGGCTGTGGTCATGCTGCGGTTGCTCGAAGCCGGTAAGGAAGACCTCGCGCTTATCCACAGCGGGATCGAACTTCAAATCACGGTTCACATCCGTGTACTTGATGATGTCCGGCGTGTTGGAAACGAAGATGACATTGTCGAACACCGCCACGCCCAGCGGACACTCCAGTTCCTTCTTGCGCACGAAGACGTGACTGCTGTCGCACTTACCATCGCCATCCGTGTCCTGCAGCACACGCACGCAGTCGCCCTCACGGCTGCGGCCCGAGTGACGGCGGTAATTCACACCTTCAGTGATCCACACACGACCCGCATGATCGATGTCCATGTTCGCAGGATTGAACAGCTGAGGCGAAGTGGCCCATACCGTGATTTCGAGGCCCTCGGGCACTTTAAAAGCACTCGGGTCGAGGTGATCCGCCTTCACCGCCGCTGCATCAAACGCAGGAGTCTTGGGGTCGGGCGTGAAAGCTGGCTTTGCAGCTACGAAAGGTCCTTTGTCTTTCTTGGGTTTGTCAGGCTTGGCTGCAATGAGCGCCAGTGGAGCGATGATGGTGAGAGCAACGAGTAGGTTTTGGCGAATCGGCATGGTGAGGGGCGGATTGAACGAGAACCGTCAGGTGTTCTTTCTCCACACGCCCCTTTCCTCACAGGCTCTCGATGTAGCTGAGCAGATCCGCCATGTCCTCAACCGTCATCCCGGTCTCAATGCCCTCAGGCATCAAACTCTGGCCATTGGAGCTGCTGCCTTTGATGTCCGAGCGTTGCAGCGTCTTTTCGATGCCACCCATCATCTTGATCGTCATGCTGCTGGCCGTGTCATTGGTGATGATGCCCGCAAAAGTTTGCCCATCCTTCGTGTTCACCGTGTAGGCGATAAACTGAGACGCCACCTCCTTATGCGGCTCCAAAATCGCCGTCAGCAGCGCCTCGCGGCCCTTCGTCTTCACCGTGATCAAATCCGGTGCCACCTGCACGCCCATCGTCCCCGCGCGATGACAAGCCATGCAGCGTGAGACGAAATGATTCATGCCCTTCACAGCATCACCTTTTGCCGCGATGGCTGGTTTGAACTTCGCCGTCATTTCCTCACGCGAAGGCGGAATCACCGCCGCCAGTGCCGTTTTAGCTGCCGCAGCCACCTGCGGCGACTTGTGCTTGATCAAAGCCTGCACCTGCGACGCCAAAAACTCCTCCGCCTTCACCACCTTCGCCTCCAACAGAACCACCACACGATCCTCCCGACTCAAAAGCGCCTCCAAAGCCGCCGCTTTGGCCTTCGGGCCGTAATGCGGCCAATTCGTGATTAGAGCTGTGGTGACGGATGCGGAGCTGTTCAGTGCCACAACACGAATTGCGGCTGTTTGGACGGCGTCGGGTTGCTTTTCGCCAAGACATTGGACGAGAGCATCTTGTGCTTCGCTCGACGACGCCAAGGCAAGAAGTTTGATGGCTTCAAATCGTTCGGATTCAGATTTGGCGGCATTTTTCGCTGTGGATACAGCATCTTGCATTAGTCCGCTCAAAAGATGGCCTTTATCAACTTCATCTGGATCAACCCCGGCTTTTTTCAGTCCCACAAGAATCGCCTGACGCCATGACACTGGAAGCGGAGGTGGAGCGCCATAAGAATTATCGAGAAACGAATCGAGGTAGCTTTGAGCTTTTTCTTTCGTGCTACCAGCGAAAGCAACAATTACGAGAGGAAGAAGTTCAGCATTTAATTCAGGCTGACGATCTGCAAGTTTTCTACCAATTTTGACCAATTGCCCCACACTTTCCGGTCGCGAACTTAAGGCTGCGTTAAGTAGTGATGTTGGAATAGGATTTACAGGCCCATGTAAATTGGGAAATCCTGAAAACATTGCGGCCTGCAACATCGGATTGCTTACCGGTTGAATAGATCCAGGAGTGACAATGTCGCGGAGTGAATCTGCAATCAGCGCAGTATCGAATCGCACTCGAACAGCATCATCTACGGAGAGCTTCGAGACTAGAAGCATAGCCACTTTATGCGGAGGGGACTTCTCGTGAAAAACTCGTCCCACCCACCTCACGGCTGCCGCACGAACTTCCGGCTCAGTGTCTTTAAGGGCTGCCTCAATGGCAGCGGAATTAGTTTCACCAAGCCCCTCCAACGCCCCCAGCGCATGAAGTTTCACGAGCGATTTAGTATCAAGGAGTGACGGCATCTTGCCGTCAGGTGATGGCTGGAAGCCATCACTCCTTGGGGCGAACAGTTTCTCCAGCATCGGCACCGCCGCCTTGTCTTGGCGCTCAAATAGCAAACGCTGCGCGGTGTCACGATGCCAGCCGTTGGGATGGCCGAGAGTCTTCACGAGTTCCTCGGTGCTCGCTTTGCCAAGAGTTACCTTTTGTCCGATGCGCTCGGCACCTTTGTCCGGCACGATGCGGTAGATGCGGCCGCGATCGTTACCGTTGTTGAGGTCGATGTGCTTCTTGATTTCGTCGGGGATGCTCCAGGGATGCTCGATGACTTCGCGATACATGTCGCAGATGTGCAGGCAGCCGTCGGGGGCGTTGGCGAAGTTCACCACGCGCACCCAGGTGTCTTTGGACGCAGCGAATTCGAAGCCGTGCTCGTCAGCGGGGCGTTCGCCGATGAGGCTGATGCCGTCGGCGCTGGGTTTGATGATCTTGCGATGCACGAGTTGGCCGCCGGCGTCGCCGGTGAAGCTGTTGTTCACGAATTCTGGGCCATAGGCATCGCCACGATAGATGGTGGTGCCGGTAGCACCGGTGAAGTAGCCGCTGACACGACCGCCGCCCTCGACGGCACCTTTCACGACTCCGGCGATGCGCCAGCGCGTGCGCACGATGCGCCAGGGCTCGTCCGGACTGATGCGAAATACTTCCGCCGCACCACCGTCTGCCGCGATGCTCTGTTTCGCGGGCGGCATCTGGTAGTAGGGATTGCGGTTGGCGTATTTGTCGTCGTAAACCCAGTATTGAAGGTGATCCGAGTTGGAGCAGGCAAACTTTCGTCCGTAGTTGTCAAAGCTCATGCCAAACTGCGCGCCACCGCCTTCGAGGCCGAACTCATGCGTGAGCGGATCAAACCAGAAATCCTTCCCGCCCAGCTCGATGCCTTTCAAATCGGGCCGCTTCAGGCAGGTGATCACACCACGATTGCCACCGCCGGCGAGGATGTGAATGCGATTGTCCTGCCCCCACATGAAGCTGTTCATCAGGCCCTGCACGTTGAGCAGTTTCAGCCCGGTGCCGAAGCCGGTGAACACCTTCTCACGCACCTCCGCCTTGCCATCGCCATCCTTGTCCTCGAAGCGCCAGATGTCCGGCGTGGCACCGACATAAAGGCCGCCATTGGCCCAGGCCAGCCCCGTTGGCCATGCCAAGTCGTCAGCAAAGATCTGACTCGTCTCATAGTAGCCATCACCATCTTTGTCCTGAAGCATGGAGATGCGTCCCATGTGCGGCGTCACCTCGCGCATCTCGCTGTAGTCGTTCATCTCGCACACAAACATGCGCCCATTCTCATCAAAACAGATGGCGATAGGATCACGCACCTGCGGCTCATGCGCAGCGAGTTGCAGCTTGAAGCCCTTCTTCACCTGCCAGGTCGAGATCGCATCCTTCGGCTCCACAGCGGGGTAACGCGGCAGATCCTTCCCTGGATCAACCACAACGGGGTTCTTCCTTTCTCCGTAAGCCTTGGCATAAGTCGTCTTGGTCTGAATGCCGTCCTTTTGAGCATAAAGCGATGGGCACAGGGCAAAGAGCAAGATGGCGAGACGTTTCATAGAAAGATCATACGGAAAAGCTGTCACTCATGAACAGCGGAAAGTTTCCCAACGTGGTATTCTTGTGACCGGCTCCTCATAAAAACCCCATTGCCACGAACTGACATCAGACTAAACTCCGACCATGAACGCGACAGCCCCCGTCACCCCATGCCAGGAGACACAACAGCAGCCTCCCAAGACCAAGAAGGTCTTCCAGCCGATCA
>JANOBP010000591.1:0-25732 GCA_031411715.1 Verrucomicrobiaceae bacterium
GCGCTTGGTTTGATACCAGTAGATAACGCGGTGGCCGCGCTCGTCGGGATCGTGGCCGTTGTGCGCCCAGTAGCGCTTGCCGGTGACGATGTCCTTCACGCCATCGCCGTCAATGTCGGCGAGAAACGCGGCGTGCGGCTGAGAAAAGACGATGCCGTAGTCGTTGTCCTGCGGCTGCTCGCTGGCGAGCATGATGCGCTGCCAGTGTGGTGCAGCCGTCTCGGCTGCTTTGGGCAGGCCAGAGGCCTGCACCACACTGTTCTGCAAATACACCGCCACGCCATAGCGATGCGCGGCGAGGCTGGTGAAGACATCGTTCGTGCCGTTGCCATCGAAGTCATACGCGAACATCTGCGCGCCACCGCCGACACCGGCGGCGAAGTTGTGCTGAGGCCAAAGTGGTGCAGCCGTCTCGGCTGCATTGGGCAGGCCAGAGGCCTGCACCACACTGGTGTTCTCCCACCAACGCCGTGCTTCAAGGAGGTCGAGCTTTCCATCGCCATTCACATCGCCGACGCCGAGGCCGTGGGTGAATTTGGCGACCATCATATCATCAGTGGCGGCGACGAAGGGCCATTTCTCGGTCGGCTTGTCCCAGTTCGGCGCGAACCAGCCGAATTTCCCACCAGTGCTGCACACGATTTCCGGTTTGCCGTCGCCAGTGATGTCGGTGAAGACGGGCGACTCGTTGTCCACCACGTCGGCGACGATGTTCATGGGCCACGGTTTGTCGTCGTGCGTGCCGGGGTTCAGGTAAAGCCGCGCTTCCTTGCCGGGGAAGCCGAGGATGAGGATGTCGTTGCGCTTGTCGGCATCGAAGTCGTGGACGTAGGCGAAGAAGTTGTCCGAGTAGCCATTGATGCTGAAAATCTTCGCCTCGTAGTAGGCGTGCTTCTTCTCAAAGGTCGGCCCCTCCCACCAAAACGGCCCCGCGACGACATCCGCCTTGCCGTCGCCATTGATGTCGCCGATGGCGGCGCCTTCGGAGTAAAAGTCGCCGTGGAGCTGCTTGCGCTTCCACGTGATTTGCGTGGCGGCGTGCAGGCCGGAGGCCGCGAGGAGGAAAAAGAGCAGGCGTTTCATGGTGGGATGACTCAAACGTTACCAGAAAGCAGCGCTGACTGACAAGTTTTATGCGCCATCGGTCAACTGGCCGTTTATTCTGACGCCATGCCGCCCGTATTCATCCTCAACGAAGATCCCATCCAGCCCGCCATGACTGTCTTCAAGTCGGGTGAGGGCGCGGAGGCGCAGTTTCTCGGCGTCGTGCGTGGCATGGAAGATGGGAAAGCCATCTTCGGCATCGATTACTCAGCTTATTTGCCGATGGCAGAAAAGATGCTGAACGAACTAGTCGAGCGTGGCGAGCGAGAGCACGGACCGCATCGCGTCTTCATCCAGCACCGCCTCGGTTTCGTCGCTGCTGAACAGCCGAGCATCATCATCAAAGTGCGCACGAAGCACAGCGCGGAGTCCTTTGCGCTATGCCACTGGTATTTGAAGGAGATCAAAACCAGCGTGCCGATCTGGAAGCGCGCGGTGTTTGTCGAGCTGTAGTGATTCGTTATTGACCTTGTGAGATCAAATCGAACCTTATACTAAGGCTGCTTTGCTGGATGCAGCTGCGCGAGGCCAGCCACGGCCCAAGCGGTGGCAGCGGTGGAGAGGAATTGGTGCTCGCCGTGGGGATCGCCGTTTTCGAAGTAGGGTTGAGCTTTGTTTTTGAGGCGGGATTCGACAAGCCAGGAGCCGTCGGGGTGTTGAGTGCGGAGCAGGTAGTCGCGGGCACGAACAATGGCGGCGTGATCGATGGGTGTTCCGGTTTTGAGGAGCATGAAGAGTGTCTGGCCGGTGGAGAAGTCGTCGCTAGGGAGATTCGCGGCCTGAGGCCAGCCGCCGTCGGTTTGTTGGGCTTTGAGGATGGTTGCGCGGAGTGAGTTTTTGTCGGCTTCGGTGCCGCTGAGATGGTGCAATCCCCAGAGTCGCCAGATAAGGTCTTCTTGTCGTTCGAGCTTGGCTTGGGCGAGCCATTGGAGGGCGGCGGCTGTTGATTTGGCCACGGCGGGTTGCTGCTCAGCGCTCGCGTATTTTTTCATGCCTAGCAGTGATAGGACGGTGTCGGCGACATCGGAGCCTTGCATGGGCGGGCGGCGACATGAGGTTGTCCAGCGGCCGTTTTCGATGCGTGAGAGATCGGCAGGTGCGCCGCCTTTGAGTCGGGCTTTGCCTTGGATTTGCAGGACATAGGCCACCATTGCGGTGGTGGCGGCGTCGGCAGGCTGGGAGGCCATTTGTAGTGCCCAGAAGCCGTAACCGGTCGTGGTGGCACCGCCGGGGACGTGTTCGCCAGCGAGCATGTCGTCGGTGCGCTCTTTAAAATAGGCGTGGGTGATGGTGGACTGTGCTTTGAGCCATTTTGGGTCGATGGAATGTCCTGCGCGGCTGCTTTCGGTCACGCTGAGCATGGGCAGCGTTTGATGATGGCAGGAGAAGCATGTCTTGTGCTTCGGCCAGTTGCTGGCGGCGGTGGTGACAAGTGCGAGGCCGCGCTGCACAGCGATTTCCACGCCGGGTGGCTCGGCAGTGCATGCGAGACTTGGAAGGCAGCAGAAAAGGATGAGCAGCGGCCTTCGCATGAGGGTTGTGGCTACTCCTTGGCGGCTTTCTTCTTGTCCTTTTTGGGGCCTTTGGCTGAGCCACCGTTGGGACTGAGGCGCTTCCACCAATCTGGGCCTTCGGCATCAATGGCGGCGTTGTGCTTGATGAGTTGGGCTTTGAGGGTGGCGAAGCGTTCGGTTTCTTTGTCTTTGAGGTCGGTGGTCTCTTTGACGTCGTCTTTGAGGTTGTAGAGCTCGAACTCGGTCAGTTCGGCATTGGCGAGGATCTTCCAGTCATCGACGCGCATGGCGATTTTCATGTTGGGGGCCATGTGGAGACGCCAAAAGAGTGGCTGGGGGCGTTCGAGCTTCGTGGCGGTGCTGTTGAGGGCGGCGAGAGCATTGACGCCATCGAGTGCGTGGTCGGCGGGTGCTTTGACGTCGGCGATGCCGAGCATGGTGGGAAAGATGTCGCTGCCGATGATGGGGACGTCGCAGGTGGTGGCGGGTTTGATGTTTCCAGGCCAGCGGGCAAGGCCGGGGACGCGGATGCCGCCTTCATGCATGTCGCGCTTGCGACCACGCAGGCCGCCGCTGCTGCCACGACCAGGCGATTTAATTCCGTCGCCTTCAGGGCCGTTATCGGAGGTGAAGAAGACGAAGGTGCTGTCGGTGAGCTTTTGCTCATCGAGTGACTTCATGAGCATGCCGAAGGCGTGATCCATCTGCGTGACGTTGGCGTGATGCTCGCGCTGCACATCGTCGCTGAGGTCGGGGTAGAGCGCTTTGAATTTGGGATCGGATTTGATCGGGTAATGCGGCTCGTGCGTCCAGACGGCGAGAAAGAATGGCTTGGAGGCATCGCGCTTTTCTTTGAGCCAAGTGATGGCTTCACCGACGACGAGTGGTGCGGAGTAGCCCTGCATCTGGCCGACCGGTTGGCCATTGCGGGCGAAGTTGTTGGGATTTTCATGCGAAGGGCCGGCGTTGTTTTGCGTGGCCATCCACCAGTCATAGCCGTGATCGTTCGGCTGGGGCTGTGCGGGGTTATTGAAAAGGCCATTGAGATGCCATTTGCCGCTGTGGCAGGTGGTATAGCCCGCGCCTTTGAGCAACTCGGGCAGGGTGTTTTCACTCGTGCGCAGATGAACCTCCGCGCCCTCGGCGATCCAAGTGTAAACGCCATTGCGATGCGGCGTGCGGCCGGTGAGCAGCGCTGAACGCGATGGACTGCAAACCGCGCTGCCTGAGTAACACTGCGTGAGACGCACGCCTTGTTTCGCGAAGGCATCGAGGTTTGGCGATTTGATGATGGGGTGACCAAAGCAGCTGAGATCGCCGTAGCCGAGGTCATCGGCGAGAAAGAGGATCATGTTTGGCTGCGCCGAGAATGACGAATGCAGAATGGCGAATGACGATAGGAAGAGGAGCAGGAGGCGCATGGCTTGATTTATTGTTTGCGGGACTTTTTGGCTTTGGAAGTGGCTGAAGGCTCTTTGAATTCCTGCACTGGGAATTTCTCGCGCAAGCGCTTGCTCAATGATTCGACTAGTTGAGCATGTTCGGGCTTGTCGGCGATGTTGAGGTTGTTCTGTGGGTCTTGGACCATGTTGTAGAGTTCATGGACGGTTTCCTGACCTGTTTTGGTCCATTCGACGTAGCGCCATTTGTCGGTGCGCATGGCGGTGCCGAGCCAGCCTTCTTTGGGATACCAACTGAAGGCGGCGTCATTCACGGTGGAGGCAGGATCATTGAGGACAGGCTTCAAACTGCGACCTTGGAAGGCGGTGTGCTCAGGCAGGCCGCATAAGTCGGTGAGCGTGGGTGCGAGATCGACGGATTGAGCCAGTGCATCTGTTTTTTCGCCCGCATGCTTCATCCCGGGCTGAGAGATGATGAGGCAGTTGCGCGTGGCTCCTTCGTAGTTGTTGTGCTTCGCGCCCCACCAGGTGTGCTCGCCCATGTAGTAGCCGTGATCGCTCCAGAAGACGACGATGGTGTTCTTGGCGAGTCCGGTTTCGTCCAGGGCTGCTAAGAGACGACCGACTTGTGCATCGACATAGCTGATGGCGGCGAAGTAGCCATGCAAGCACTCGCGCGCGAAGGGCTCTGGCAGCTCGCCCTCGGGCACACCGGCATACCAGCGGAAGTCAGCACCAGATGTGGCGGCGAAAGCGGGCGCGCCTTTTGGGACGAAGTTGTTCGTAGCCAGCGGCAACTTAGCGCGGTCGTAGAGGTCCCAGTATTTTTTGGGCGAGATCCACGGCACATGCGGATTGGCAAAACCAACGGCGAAGAAGAATGGCTGTGATGGGTTCTTGGCATACTCGCGGATCTGATAGACAGCACGCGCTGCGCAATCGCCATCGAGAAGGTCGTCGTCACCGCAATCGACGGCCTCAAAGGCGGGTACTGCGGAGTTGCGACCGCCTTTGCCCTTTGGCGGCAGCGTGATGCCTTTGGCTTTCGCGTCGGCGATGAGTTTAGCAATAGCTTCCTGTGTGGCGGGGCTGTGACGCGGCTTTTGGGCTTGGGTAGCTGGCACCGTCCATGAGGCGTCGTCATCAATGCCGACGTGGTAGATCTTGCCGATGCTGCGGGTATCGTAGCCGTTGCTTTTGAAGTGCTGCGGCATCGTGGTGATATCCGGCATCGTCGTGCGCAACGTGCGGCCGATTTCAAAGATGCCCGTAGTCGCCGGATAGCGGCCGCTGAGCATGGAAATGCGTGAGGGTGAGCACAGCGCCTGCTGTACGTAGCTGCGCTGAAAAACCATGCCGCGCTTTGCCAGAGAGTCGATGTGCGGTGATTTCACCGTCGTGTCGCCATAGCAGCCGAGTTGAGGGCGCATGTCATCGCTGGCGATGAAGAGGATGTTGGGCCGCTCTGCGGCGAATGACGCATGCAGAAAGGCGAATGACGAAAGTAGGACGAGGCGAGTCATGCGGCTGAAACTGTCGGAAGGCTGGACATCTATCCTTCTCTTTGAAGAACTCAGCACTTCTACTTGCCAGCGGCTCCGGCTGGCGAACTGATGGCTGGAATAACCGGATAGCCTTCATTAATCAGAAACTGGGTAATCGTTTGATGGTCTTCCGGGTGCAACGATACACCCGCCGAAGGATGCGCCTCGCCACTTTGTGAAAACCATCGGGCATAACGTGCAAAGCCAAGACGCTCATAGTAACCGATCGAAGCCTTGACTGCGTGGATCTTAACGCAAAAAGGTTGGGAAACTTCGAGCCTCGCCAGTCGCGCGAGGAGCAGTAGCCTGCCAATGCCTTGGTTTTGATGCTCGGGATGAATCAAGCCGTAGCACAAATCGCTATGCGTTTTATCCCGGACGACACCACCACAGGCGACAATGTGTCCATCCTGCTGAATGACCAGCATCGTGGAATCATTTTTCTCCAGAAGCATCACAAAATCCTGTTCGACATCTTCCGGGAAGCGACCCGGTGCGTTCATGCGATAAATCGAAAGGCATGCCTCAGTGTCTTCCGGCGCAAAGACACGAACTTCGAGACCCTTTGGCAGCGGCTTCCCTGTGAGTTCTGCCAACCACAGGTTTGGCAGGATGATTGGAGGCACCAACCTCAGCTTCAGCAGCAGGTTGAACAAATGGCACTGACAGAGCGCCACCCGCCCCTGCCGCAGGAACCCTTTCTGCAACCAACGACCGAAGGGCTCTTTGAGAAACACCAGATAGATGACAACGCCATAAACGAAAGGCTGTAGCTCATGCCACAGGTCGTTGGCGTCATTCATTACCAGAGAAGCGGTCAAATGGGCCCCAACGCCTATTTCAGTTCCTTGATCCGCACATTGCGATACCACACGCGTAGCGCCTCATCCTGGAAGGCGATTTGGCCAATATTCGGACGATCCGCCATTTTGATATCGTCAAGAATGGTGTCGATGACCTGCTCGCCATTGAAGACGACTTTCACGCTGCGTCCTTTGACGGTGATGGTGTAGCGGTTCCACTCGCCGGCGGGCTTCACCATATTCTTCGAAGGGCCCGTTCCGTGGACGATGCCTCCGCAGTCATGGTGACCGGGTTTTTCGAGGCCGTAAGTGTCGAGGATCTGCACCTCGAATCCGGTTTTGACGGGCTCCTTCATGTCCCCCACTCGCATGAAGACGCCGCTGTTGCCATTGGCATTGATTTTGAATTCGAGGTCGAGAACGAAGTCCGCATACTGCTTCTCGGTGGCAATGTAGGCATCGTAACGCTGCCATCCTTTCTCGCCCTCGCGGGGATGAAGCGAAACACTGCCATCGGACTCGACGAGCCAGTTCCCAGTCGTTTTCCACCCAGTGAGGTCCTTACCATTGAAGAGTGGGACAAAACCAGCGGCATCCGCAGCAGGGTGCAGGTCTTCTGCGTGAAGGGTTAGGGAGACAAAAAGGAGCGAGAGGAGAGAGGCAAGTTTCATGGTGGTTCCGATTCAAACGAAGAATCAAAGCTGATTAAATCCGAGTTTGACATTCCGGCGTATCATAAGAACATATCAACGCATCCTGATACGTTGATTTGTTCTATAGCAGCCAAACCTGAACCTAAAACACCCCCCCATGCCTGACTACCTCGTTAAAGACATCTCCCTCGCTGACTTCGGTCGCAAAGAACTCGACATCGCCGAGAGCGAAATGCCCGGCCTCATGGCCACCCGCGAAAAATACGGCCCGCTGAAGCCCCTCAAAGGCGTGCGTATCACCGGCTCCCTGCACATGACCATCCAGACTGGCGTGCTCATCGAGACCCTCAAGGAACTCGGTGCTGACGTGCGCTGGGCCTCTTGCAATATTTTCTCCACTCAGGATCACGCCGCCGCTGCTATCGCCGCTACCGGCACACCAGTGTTTGCCTGGAAAGGCGAAACGCTGGAAGAATACTGGGATTGCACCTGGAAGGCTATCATGTTCCCCAAGGACAAAGGTCCACAGCTCATTGTAGATGACGGTGGCGACGTGACTTTGCTCATCCACAAGGGCTACGAAATGGAAAACGGCGACAAGTGGGTCAAATCACCCTCCGACAACCATGAAGTGAAGGTCATCAAAGACTTGCTCACCAAAATCGGCAAAGAGCAGCCCGGCATCTTCCACAAGATCGTCAAAGACCTCAAAGGCGTCTCCGAAGAGACCACCACGGGCGTGCATCGCCTTTATGAAATGGCCAATGCGGGTAAGTTGCTCTTCCCAGCGATCAACGTGAACGACAGCGTCACGAAAACCAAATTCGACAACCTCTATGGCTGCCGCGAATCCCTGCTCGACGGCATCAAGCGTGCTACCGACGTCATGATCGCTGGCAAAGTCGGCGTCGTCTGCGGTTACGGCGACGTGGGTAAAGGCTGCGCTGCTGCCCTCCGTGGTATGGGCGCTCAGGTCATCGTCACGGAAATCGACCCTGTGTGTGCCCTTCAGGCCGCCATGGAAGGCCACCGCGTCATGCCGATCGAGGACACCCTAGGCTTCGGCGACATCTACGTCACCACGACCGGCAACAAGGACATCATCACCACCAAGCACATGGAGAAGATGAAGGACCAAGCCATCGTCTGCAACATCGGCCATTTCGACAACGAAATCCAAGTCGATAAGCTTAACAAGATGAAGGGCGTCAAGCGCCTCAACATCAAGCCTACTCAGGTGGACAAGTACACCTTCCCCAAGGGTAACAGCATCTTCATGCTGGCCGAAGGCCGCCTCGTGAACCTCGGCTGCGCCACCGGCCACCCGAGCTTCGTTATGAGCAACAGCTTCACTAACCAGACGCTCGCTCAAATCGAACTCTGGGCCACCAAAGGCAAGCGCAAGATCGGTGTCACCATCTTGCCGAAGAAGCTCGACGAAGAAGTCGCCCGCCTCCACCTCGCCAAGATCGGCGTGAAGCTCACCAAGCTCACCCAGGACCAGGCCGACTACATCGGCGTGCCCGTCGAAGGCCCTTACAAGAGCGATCACTACCGCTACTAAAGTGTGGTGCAGTCCTCTGGACTGCGCTCCTACAATTACCCACCCCCAAAACCCCAGAGCGCGGACGGTCGAAAGGCCGGCCGCGTTTTGGCTTTCTGGAAAAGGTGTGTCTCACACAAAAGTGGCCGCCATTGACGTTCTGCTTCAGCCAGGTCCCCTCGTTCTCATGAACTCACCCACTTGCCAATTCTTGTTGGCGCTATGCGGCCTCGCCTCTGCATCCGCGCAGGATTTTTTGTTCAACCCCTTCGTGCCCTTCCCGGAAGGCCCGGCACAGGCAGGACGCACGCCACCACAAGGTCAGCGCGGCCCATGGGAGAATGATGTGATCGTCTATCATACCAAAACAGACGGCAGCATCGATCAACTCGCCAAATTTGAGCGCGCTGGCGTGCCAACGATCAACCGCATGCAGGATGGCCGCCTCATCGCCGCACATCAGCACTTCCCGGAGAACGATCCCGCGTCCTTCGACAAGGTGGCGATTCATTTTTCATCGGATGAAGGCAAAACGTGGACGGATGCCGCGGTGATGAAGCTCAACGGCCTGCCCGAGGGCATGCGCTTCCCGTTCGACCCCACGCTTGTGACGCTGCCGGATGGCCGTCTGCGCATGTATTTCACCTCGCTACGCGGCCGCCAGTTCGATGAAGACCTGCCACGCATCCACTCGGCGATTTCGACTGATGGCATCGAGTACACCTATGAACCCGGCGTGCGTTTCACCATTGAAGGCCGCTCCGTGATCGACTGCGCCGTCGCGCTGCATCAGGGCGTGTTTCATCTCTACTCGCCTGACAACGGCAAGCAGCCCGAGCCCGGCCAGCGCCCCAACAACGGCCCGCAGATGCAGCCCACCGACGGCATCGGCTACCACGCCACGAGCACGGACGGCCTCAACTTTACACGCGCGGACGATGTGAAAGTCGAAGGCCGCCGCCGCTGGCTCGGCAACGCACAATCCGATGGCAAGATCATCACCTTCTTCGGCACGGGCGAAGGCGTCTTCACCGCCACGAGTGAAGATGGTGCCAATTGGCAGCTCGGCAGTACTCTTGGCGTCATGGGAGCCGATCCCGGAGCCGTCGCGGCCAAAGACGGCGGCTGGATCGTCATCGTGACGGGGCCGCCGCGCAATCAGCAGCCCACCATGGCTCCCGCAGACCGCTGGTTGTTCGAATGGGCCGAAGAGATGCGATTTTTCGAGCAGAGAAGGCAGGACACTGCTTCAGCCAGCAGCACCGCCGCGCAGATCAATGAGATGTGGAGTCGAGGCCAGGCCCAGGGCGAAGGCCCGGTGAAGTTGCAGGGCTTCCCACTGCGGCTTGACGACATCGGTTACATCATTCCGCTGGGAAATATGCAAAGCGGACACACCACGCCGAGCGATCATCTGTATCTTGCGCCGAAAGGAGCCGCCAGTCGCCCCAATAACCAGCGCAATGGCCAGCGCATGGATGATCGCGATTTCAGCCAGCTCTACGATGTGGTGGCCGTCGCCGATGGTTTCATCGTCATGCTGCAATGGCGTCCCAATCCGCAAGGCGGCCAGGCAAAGTATGACCCGAGTGTGTTTGATCGCGCGGTCGATTTGAAGGTCTTCATCGAGCACTCCGCGCATGTCTGGAGCTATGTCGATCATCTCATCGAAGTCGATCCAGCCATCATGAAGCAAGTGCCCGGTGGTGTGCAGCCAGGCCAGCCAGTGAACGTGCGCATCCCCACCAAAGCGGGCCAGGTGATCGGCAGGGTCGGAAACCAGACTTTCGACTTCGCACTCATCGACACGAGCACCACGCGCAAGGGCTTCATCAGGCCCGAGCATTTTCTCCAGCGCGATCCGCAGAAGCAGCACGTCGTCGATCCCTTTGATTATCTCGATGAATCGGTGCGCGCTCCGCTAATCGCCAAATGCGCCCGCAAAGTGCCGCCGTTCGGCGGCCGCATCGATTACGACATCGACGGCAAGCTCATCGGCAACTGGTATGAGCAAGGCACTGGCGGCTATGCGGGCCTCAACCGCCGCATCGACTACTGGGTCGGGCATCTCTCCATCGTCTATCATCACCTCGATCCCAAGATCATCGTCGTCTCCATCGGCAACTATGATGGCCGCGCGGCGCAGTTCTGGGTGAAGGGCAACCAACCCGATCCCGCGACCATCGGCGAGAAAGACGGCATCGTGAAATACGAACTCATCCACGGCCAGCTCGGCAGTTCCGGCCAGACGCAGATGCGCCAAGACGGCGATCAAGTGCAAGGCACCGTGCTCTGTCAGGTGCTGCCAGACCAAAAGCTGAAGTTTGAGACGTTCCCTGGCTTGAGCGGAACAGAGGCAAAGGGCTTCACCGATCAAGCAAAGACATACGAGCGGTGAGCATCTCCATGTCGTTCATGATTTCGGCTTTTTGAGTGACTTCCTGGCTTTGGACTCCAGTTTCTTGATGCTTTCCACCGAGGGCAGTTCCTCTGGCATGGTGCCACCGAGTTCTTTGATGGTCTGGCGCACTTTGGCTCCGACTTCACGATGCGCTCGGTTGGCACGGTCTTTGCCGGTGATCTTCTCGCGGCGCAGTTTGTCCTCCGCTTGAGTGGCACGGAACAGATTCGCCGCCAGCTCGGTGCTGCCCATGTGGTCGAGGATTTGTTCGCCTTTCTTCAACCCCTTCCGCACATGGATGTCTTGCGCTCCCAGACCGCCGTAGAGACCAATGTAACCGTGGTTCTGAAAAATGGCGTAGTCGCGCGGTTCGATAACGCCCGCACCCTTCGCCGCATCGGCGAGCTGGCTGTTGTGTGTTCTCAGTTCCGAGCGGATGGCGAGACGGCGCTGCTCCTCCAGTTCCTCGTCCGTCTCCTCCTGCCGCCGGGTCTGGATGGCGAAGTAAGTCTGGCCTTGCGCCACGATTTCCTTGGCCGGGTCGGCATTTTGGATGACGAGGTAGCAGGCATAGCGCGAACATCATCACGGTCTGCACCGCACGCTGCCCGCCCTTGCCGATCCCGATCATTTCGGTGATCCCAACGAAATGATCCTCCACCCGCTGGCCGCTGTTGAAACATGCCGTCCGTGCCTTCTCGATCACGGCTTCAAAGTTGCGATAGTCGTTGTAGCCCAGCACGCGCGCGAAGTCGCGGCTGGACCAGAATTCGTTGCCTGCCGGGTTGGTGCGGCGGATTTGTTCAAACGGAGTGATCTCGTGGCTCATGGCACGAGAACAGAGTCTAGGGTCTGGCCGTCGGCAAGCTGCAGATGGGCCGGCCACGTCGCCGCCATCACACACTCGGCCACCGGCGGGAAGGTGCAGATGCGGAACCAGAACTTGGGATCACTTCTGATGTTTGAGCACCCATTCTATCGGAATCGCGGCGGAATCGTCACGCGGACCGAAATGCGGCACCGCAAACTCAAAGGCACCAAGGTCTGGTGATTTGCCGTCGAACTCCTCGGCGATATTCGGCAGCATGACGCCGGCGTCTTTGGCCTGGCTTTGCGTGCTGAGTTTGATCAACGGCGCATCTTTGCCCGGCATCTCCTGCGTCACGGTGAAAGCTTCAAAGTCCTTGGCGCGATCCAGCACGCGGCCGTGGGCCTCGACACCGATGGCAGCGCTGAGCGATGGCAGGTCGTAGTAGCGCTGGTTGTGTAGCATCCACGGATTCATTTTGCCCTTCATCGGCTTCGCTGCGCTGAATTCGAAGCCGTCGTAATCGACATCGGTCTTCCAGTTCGCCACAGGCGAGTCGTAGAGCACGTATTTGACGTTGTAGCTGCGGTATTTCTCCGCCTCGGGCGCGTTGGAGGCCCAGAGGAACTCGGAGCCGCCGAGGTGCATCCAGATGTTGTTGCGGCAGAATGAAGTGAAAAGTCCATGAGCATGCGGCACGGGCACGCTCCAGGCGGCGAAGGTGTTGTTCACGCAGACAAAGCGATCCTGCACGCGCAGCTTGAAGACGTTGCCTTTTGAGATGCAATGATTGCGCACGAGATACCACGGGCCGCAGTACATCGGCTGAAACGTGACGCCGGTATGGCCGTGCAGGCGATTGCCCCAGATGCGGATGTTCGCATAGCCGTAATCGGGCTCGATGGGATCGTCCGACATGTCGAAGATGTCGTTGCCGAACAGATCGCAGTTGGTGTGCGGATACGAGATGCCGTCGGCGCTGCGGCCGATGCGGTTGTAGCACACGGTATGGTTGGAGGTGTGGTTGAGCTCCACGCCTTCACCAGAAATGCCTTTTTCCGTATCGCCCAGGATGTCGTTGTTGGCGATGTGCCAGCCGGAGCAACCCTTCGAGAGAAACACGGAGTAATGGAAGTCGCGGAACGTGCAGCCCTGCACGACCACGTTTTCGCAACCATCAACGCCTTTCAGTCCATTGGGCGAGTCACCACGCTTGAAGGTGAGGCCGTCGAACCACAAATGGCTGCCGCCAACTCGCAACTGATGAAACACCGCCTCGCCATCGCCTGCGGCTTTGAAACCGATGTAGCGCGTCTGGTCGGTGGCGGCCTCCGTGCTACCTTGCGCACCGCTGACATTGATTTCCACCTCACCGTAATCGCCTGCATGCAGCAGGAACAAATCACCCGGCTTTGCAGCAGCCAAAGCCGGTTTGAGGCCGCGAAACGGCTTTTCTGCCGATCCATCACCCGCGACACCACCTTCAGCCATCGGCGTGACATGCAGCGAGCGCTCAGGCTTCGTAAAACTAGGCCACGGCTTCGTCTGGATGCGTTTGATCTGTTCCAGCGGCTTTCCGCTATCAGGATCACTCAACGTGAGCCGCACTTGATACACCGCTCCAGGGCGCAAAAACAGGATGCTGCCTGCCAGCATGTTGAAGGGACTCTTGGCCGTGGTCTTGTCATACCAGCCGAAGTAATCCACACGCATCAGCGGCATCGCTTCATGCCAGTCCGCTTCATCCTCGCGCTTGTAGCTCACTTTGCAGGCCGCGTCGTGATCCGTGTCGCCGTCGATGTGCCACTCGATGCTGATGCTGTGATGCGTGTGCGCCAAGTGCAGCTCTTTGGCTGTCATCACAGGCTGCGGTTTTGTGGCGTCAGTGGCCGCACGCGCATTGAAATAACCTGACGGCCACTGCGCCGCCGCGAGTGTAACGAAAAGCGGGAAGGCAACAGCCATTGGACAATGAAAAGGACGCATGAGATCACAACGGCAGCTCTAGCGACCGGCTTTCCAGCCGTCCAACACATGAAAATCACATGCGCGTAAATAAAACGGGCCATCTGATGCGTCGTTCGGCAAACTGACCACGGATGCCGCCCACCGAAGCCACCCTCATACGACTACACACCGACTACGCCATCAGCGCGTATCGCTTCGCATGGTCAGTGACGAAGGACGAGTCCCTCGCTCAAGAAGTCGTCCAGGAACTCTTCCTCAAGCTCGCCCGCGATGCCTCCGTCATCACCGCTGCGCAAAGTGAACGCGCCGTGATCTTCACCCTCACGCGTAACCTCGCGCTCGATGCCCTGCGCCGTCGCTCGACACGCCAAAAGGCCCATCAGAGCCACGCGGATGAACTCCCCACTTGGTTTGAGCCAGACGCAGGTCATCACGCTGAAGAAATCACCGCCGCACTCGCCACACTGCCGGAAGACCAGCGCAGCGTCATCCATCTGCACATCTGGGAAGAACTCTCCTTCCGCCAGATCGGCGAGATGCTCGCCACACCCACGCAAACCATCGCCAGCCGTTACCGCTACGGTTTGGAGAAACTACGAACTCAAAAGCACATGCTCGTATGAAAACAGATCCCGAACAAACCCTGCGCCAAATGCGCTGGCGCGATCCGCCGCCGGAGTTCTTGAAGCAAACGCTGGAAATGGCGCTCGCAGAGTCACGCCAGCTTTCTGGAGCTTCTCGTGAATCAGACGCCTCTCGAAAACGGCATCTCTTCGCATGGCTCGCCTTCATTCCGCGTCCGTTACGCCTGCCACTCGCTGCCTGCTGGCTGCTCGCATTCTTCTTCCGCATCACCACGCCGGAGGCCATCCCGCAGTCCACGCTCGAAAACTACGCCAAACTGCCGCCCATCACACCCGCACAGCTCCTCGCTCATCTCGAA
The DNA here is from genome assembly GCA_031411715.1 of Verrucomicrobiaceae bacterium. Classification (GTDB taxonomy): domain Bacteria; phylum Verrucomicrobiota; class Verrucomicrobiia; order Verrucomicrobiales; family Verrucomicrobiaceae; genus Prosthecobacter. Next base: position 14,682 of record JANOBP010000591.1, read on the forward strand.
CTCACCGAACGCCTCGCCCATGAACTCACCGAACAACTCCGCAGCCCCCAGCCGCCGCTCTAAATGGCTCCGAAGGCTCTTCTGGGCCTTGATCTGCCTCGTCTCGCTCATCACCGCGCTCTGGCAGTGGGAGAACTGGCGAAGCGCCCGCGAACTCGCGGAGGTGCATCGGCGTGTCTTGGAGCGGCTGGGCACGGATGATCCGGTGGTCTTCATGCCGCCGAAGGTTTCCGACGAGCAGAACTACTTTGCCAATCCGGTGCTCGAAAGCTGGTTGAAAGTGACCAAGCCTGAGACAGGGCGGATGAAATACACGCCGCCCACCGAGGCGCTGCTGCCAAAGGACTTCATCAAGCCGGAGTTCCTCGATGCGGTGGATGGAGGTGCGGGAAAACTTGATCTTGCAGGCTGGATGCAGAGGCGCGGTCAGCAGACGAATGATTCTCCAGCAGCCGTGCTCGCCCGTGAGCTTGGTGATGGCAGTGGCCTGTTGCCGAAACTGGCGGAAGGCCTGAACAAACCTTTCTCCATCATGAAACCGGGGCAGCAGGAGGCCAGGGCAGCCAGCGGCGGCAACCCCTGGGAAGCGGCTTACCCTGAGTTTCAGGGCATCAATGAGTTTCAGCGACAGCTTGGACTGCATCTGCGCAGCGCAGCGCTGGTGGGCGATGCGGACAAAGCCGCCAGCACCGCGCAGATCATGCTGCGCTTCAGTGAGTCAATGGCACGCGGTGGAATCATCGGCTGTCTCGTGCCGCTGGCGCTGCATGGCATCACGTTTGATGCACTGCATGAGGCGATGAGTCATCCGGCGTGGACAGAGGATTCGTTGAGCCGCTTGCAACTCCGGCTGGGTCAGTTCGATGACTTGGAGAACTATGAGAAGGCTCACGCCTGTGAGATTCTCAGCATGTTCCAAGGACTGGCTTATCTGCGCAGTCATGAGGATGCTCTCGACGGCATCTCTCGTGATGCTCCAGACGCTCCCTTTTGGGAACGAATGATCAACCAAGCCTTCGAGTTCGCCATGAAAAAGGGTCCCATTGGCTGGCATGATGCCAACATCGCCTTTTACGCCGACTGCATGCTCGACCAACTCGGGCCACCTGGCCCCGGTGCATGGCTGAGTGCAGCCTCACGCGATACGAAGGCGCGGCAACGCAGCAAGGAGGCGGACGCATGGCCCAATCCGCGCCGCCTGCTCGGCGCGATCTCGATTCCAAATTTGGGAAACATCACTCATGCCGCTGCCGAGACGCTCTTCCACCGTCGCTGTCTCATTATCGCATGCGCTTTGGAAAAGCATCGTCTGAAGCACGGCACGTTTCCCACATCACTCGATGCCGTGAAAGATGACTTGAAGCTCTTCAACGTGGTCGATCCCGCCCGCCCGATGCATCCACCTGGCTACCGCATCGAAAACGATGGCTACCTCCTCTGGTCAGCCGGCCCCGATGCGCATGACGATGGTGGGGCCAAAGACCGAGACTGGCTATGGCGGATGAAGCGCTGGTGAAAGAAACGTGCTTGCCAATCCCAAGCCATGAAGTGAAACTCCTCAGCATGACCAAAACCCAACTCGCAGCGCTCAAAGCGGCACGCTCGCAGCAGCAGCCAGTTACCTCCGCCGAAGCGTATGCGCAGATGGACCGGATGCTGGCAGCATCAGCCCAGATGACGATTTCGAACGCCCAGAGCGCGAGTGGCAGGCCCTCCGTGCGTGGGCGCAAGACAGCGGCCTGATTCTGCCGCCTGAGTTCCCCGTACCAACGCGCAGTGGCGGTCGCGAGCATGACGTGCGCTTTGATGAAGCCAGCTTGATCTGGTGGAAATACACCAAGCCGCATCTCGCAGGTTACACCGTCGATTTCGACTCGCAGGGCCAGCCATACCTGCTCAATGCGCTGCCGCTACAGTATCTCGAGCGGTTGCTGCTGCAAAATGAGGTGTTTGGCGATGCCATCGAGATCGCGGGACTTTGGCATGATGCCGCAGGCGAACACATCGTTTCGACTCAACCACATATCAGAGGGCGGCCAGCGACGTTGAATGAAATTCGCTCTGGCATGGCGGAACTCGGTTTCTCGGAGCTACCCTGGCGTGGCATTGGCTATGAAAAAGCCCTCGCCTTCCATCTCGACGACATCTGCGTCTGGGACGCCCATCCCGCCAACATGGTGCTCACCGCCGCAGGCCTCCTTGTGCCCATTGATGTCATCATCACGAAGGAAGCACACCTCTTCGACATCCTAAATTTCCATCGGCGAGATCACCTTCGTTAGACTGCTTCTGTGACGGGTGCAGCGCAGAGCATCAAACTCAAAGCACCTTGCGCAACGCACCGAGCACGCGCTCGACCACTTCTGGGCGTGCGTTGTAGCCCATGAGGCCGATGCGCCAGATTTTGCCGGCGAGCGGACCTAAACCGGCACCGATTTCGATTTGATGCTCGGTCAGCAGGCGTGAGCGCACGGCGGCCTCGTCCACGCCTTCCGGCACGGTGATTGCGTTGAGCATGGGCAGGCGGAAACCGTGCTGGACAAGCATTTGCAAGCCCATGGACTCCACTCCGGCCACGAGCTGCTCGTGTGCGGCGGCATGACGTGCAAAGGTGGCTGGCAGGCCCTCCTTGACCACGCGCTGGAGGGCTGCGTAGAGGCCGTAGATCATGTTGATGGGCGCAGTGTGGTGATAGGCGCGCTTGGCACCTTCCCAATAGTTCACGATCATGGAGAGATCGAGATACCAATTGGGCACTTTGGTCTTACGCGCTTTGAGTTTGGCGATGGCACGCTCGCTGGCGCTGAAGGGCGAGAGTCCCGGTGGGCAGGCGAGGCACTTCTGCGTGCCGCTGTAGAAGATGTCTGCGCCCCAGGCATCGAGCGTGACCGGGATGCCGCCCAGGCTCGTCACTCCATCCACGAGAAAGAGCGCGCCGCTGCCGCGCACGGCATCGGCGATGTCGTTGAGCGGATTGGCCACACCGGTCGAGGTCTCGGCATGCACTACAGCAATGAGATCGTATCTTTTCTTCTCTAGTGCTGCCTTCAGCTCACTCACGACCACGGGCGTGCCCCAGGCGAAGTCCAGTGAGTCCACGTTGGCACCGAGTCGTTGCGCCACATCCTTCATGCGCGTGCCGAAGACGCCGTTTTGCAGAATGAGAACGTTGTCACCCGACTCCACGAAGTTCACAAAACCCGTCTCCATCCCCGCTGAGCCCGTGCCGCTGACGGGGAAGGTCACCGTGTTCTGTGTCTGCGCCACGGCTTGGATGAGCTTCTTCGTTTCATCCATGATGCCGATAAAGGTCGGGTCCAAATGCCCTAGCGTGGGCCTGGAGAGCGCTTCATAGACCTCCGGTGCCGTGGAGGATGGCCCTGGGCCGAGCAAGAGGATTTCCGGGATGGAGGCGAGTGCGTTGGTCATAGTGCGCGCGTCATACACGAAAATGCGCGGCCCGCCAGTTCTTCCGCGCCACGACGACATTAGGCTTTGCATTCCCGCTCACGCGCTCAACCATCCACGGCCTATGGCGAAGGTAACTCTCGGTCTGGTGCAGAGCCGGGCATTTTCAAGCAAGGACGAAAGCGTGCAGCAGCATGAGCGGCTGATCCGTGAGGCGGCGGCACGTGGTGCGCAGATCATCTGCCTGCAGGAGCTCTTCAACACGCCTTACTTCTGCATCACACAGGATACGGAGTTGTTTGACCTCGCTGAGGCTGTGCCGGGACCGACGACGGCCATACTGGCTCCGCTGGCGAAGGAACTCGGCGTGGTGATCATCGTGCCGCTGTTTGAGAAGCGCGGACCGGGGCTTTATCACAACACGGCGGCGGTGATCGACGCGGATGGCACCGTTTTGGGCAAATACCGCAAGATGCACATCCCGCAGGACCCAGGGTTCGAGGAGAAGTTTTATTTCACGCCGGGAGACCTCGGCTACCGCGTTTGGGACACCAAATTTGGCCGCATTGGCGTGCTCATCTGCTGGGATCAGTGGTATCCTGAGGCGGCCCGCCTCACGGCACTGGCTGGTGCGGAGATTTTGTTTTATCCCACGGCCATCGGCTGGCTGCCAAGTGAAAAAGCCGCGCTCGGAGCCGCCCAGCACTGCGCGTGGGAGACGGTGCAGCGCGGTCACGCTGTGGCCAATGGATGCTACGTCGCGGCGGTGAACCGCGTGGGCACCGAGCAGCAGAGCGAGTTCTGGGGGCAGTCCTTTGTGGCAAATCCGTATGGAGAAGTCGTTGCAAAGGCTTCCGTGAGCGATGAAGAGATTTTGATCGTTGCGTGTGATCTGTCTGCGGTGGAGAGTTTCCGCCGCATTTGGCCGTTTTTCCGTGACCGCCGCATTGACACCTACGCCCCCCTGACCCAACGCTACCTCGATGAGTAAAGCCTCCTATCCCCAAAACTACCGCCTGCCTGCCGAATTCGAACCGCAGGAGGCCATCTGGCTGTCGTGGCCTTCCAACAAAGAAAGTTGCCCCAAGACTTACCACAAGCTGCGGGACAAGTTTGGCGAGATCGCCAGCACCATTTCGCGCTACGAGCGCGTGCGCATCAATGCCCCGATGCTCAGCCACATGAACATCCGCCTCAGCATCGCCGACAACGAGGGCGATCTCAGCCAGGTGGACATCTACGAGAACAACACCAATGACGTGTGGTGCCGCGACCACGGGCCGATTTTCATCAAGCACAACGAAACCGGCAAGGTGGCGATCACCGACTGGGAATTCAATGCCTGGGGTGGTAAATTCCCGCCATGGGATCTCGACAACGCCATTCCTGAGAAGGCGGCGGCTGCGCTCAAGATGGAGCGTTTCACCTCCAAGATGATCCTCGAAGGCGGTGCCATCGAAACCAATGGCAAGGGCACACTCCTCACCACGGAGGCCGTTTTGCTCAATCCAAACCGTCACGGCGGCAAGCCCGGCAACAAGGCTGAAGTTGAGAAGGAACTCAAAGCCATGCTGGGCGTGAAGGACATCGTGTGGTTCAAGAAAGGCATCGAAGGCGACGACACCGACGGCCACATCGACGACGTGGTGCGCTTCATCCGTGAAGATGCCGTCATCTGCATGGTCGAGCCGCGTGATTCCGACCCGAACCACAAGGTGCTCAAAGAAATCCGCGAGCGCCTGGACGATGTGAAAGCTCCCGATGGCGGCAAACTCGAAATCATCGAGATCGAAATGCCCCAGGCCATCGAGATGAAGGACTGGCGCCTCAGCCGCCTGCCTGCCAGCTATGCGAACTTCATGATCATGAACAACGCCGTGCTCGTCCCGCTCTTCGGTCACAAGAAGAAGGATGCCGCTGCCGAGGACAAGCTCTCCGAGTGCTTCCCTGGCCGTGAAATCATCTCCATGATGGCCAAGGATCTCGTCACTGAAGGCGGTGCTTTCCATTGCATCGGCATGCACCAGCCTAAGTAAGCTCATGCCACGCTCCGACGGCCGTCAGGCCGATGAACTCCGCAAAATCGACTTCATCATCGATGTGGCTCCGCATGCTGCGGGTTCCGTCTTGATTGCCTTTGGCAACACACGCGTCATTTGCGCCGCATCCATCCAGGAGGATGTGCCGCGCTGGATGAAGGTGCAAAACGTCAAAGGCGGCTGGCTCACGGCCGAGTACAGCATGCTGCCATACTCCACGCTCGATCGTAAGGAGCGTGAGAGTTCACGTGGCAAGCCGGACGGGCGCAGCACGGAAATCCAGCGCCTGATCGGTCGCAGCCTGCGAGCTGTCGTCGATTTGGAAAAACTCGGCCCACGCACGCTTAACATCGACTGCGACGTGCTCCAGGCAGACGGAGGCACGCGTACCGCCTCCATCACCGGCGCCTGTGTGGCTGTGGCCATCGCATGCAATCGCCTGCTGGAGAAAGGCAAGATCACCCGCCAACCGCTCAAGAAAAAAGTCGCCGCCGTCAGTGCTGGCGTCCTCAAAGAGGAAGCGCTGCTCGATCTCTGCTACGTCGAGGACGCCGCCGCAGACGTCGATTGCAACGTCGTGCTCACCGAAGACGGCGAGTTCGTCGAAATCCAAGGCAGCGGCGAGGAAGCCACGTTTTCACAGCCCCAACTCGACTCCATGCTCGCCATCAGCCGCAAAGGCATCCGCGAGCTCTGCGCGCTGCAAGATCAAGTCATCGCTGCCGCCATGAAACCGGCTGGTGAAGGCCAGTTGCAGAATCTGGCGGCGTTTTTCGGCAAGCGTTGAGGCGAAGAGGCACCCGTGGCCTCATGAATGCAGTGCGTGCCAAGTGAGTGAGTGGTGATCCACATCATCCGCGTCTGTTTGTACGGCCGCAGCGGCGATGCCAAACAGACCGATGCAGACGGCGACTGGGAAGATGATGATGAGAAGCGGCAGCAGCATGATGAAAGCAAGCGGTGCCAGCAAAATGCCCAGCGCGATCGATTCCCAACCAAACTGCCTCAAATTCAGACCCACAGGCGGCGCGCCCGGTTGATCACTCTGAATGTACACATGCTCTTGTCTCAGCCAGACGAGCAGTGGGCGCAGGACGCGGCGGAACGGCCGCAGCAGCGTCGCTAGGAGGCGATGATGACGCCAGATGCGATTCATATTGCGATTCACAAAGCGGGCAGGTGCGTCCGCGTGGGTGGCATGATCTTTCGAGGCCACCTGGTCTGTCGTGCAGTCAGGGATCGTGTTCATGATAAGGTTGGGTTGTGTTCACCTTTAAAACGACCGGGCCCGTCTCTTTCTACCAGGTTTACAGGCGCGATGTCGCAGGTGTGGGCATGCACGCCGACAAAACGATTGCAGCCACAGGCAAATGCAGTCTCCTCCTGCGCTCCTTGCCCGCGCCTTATGATCACCCTTCCTCCCGCCACGATCCAGTCACTCAAACCGCGACTGGTGATCACCGCCGTCATCGTGCTGGCTCTCACCGCCTGTGCCACACGCACCTCCCGCTCATCGCTAGGCAGCCAATGGGAGGCCAAGGAGCCAGTCGTCGATCTCAATGCCTATGAAAGCATCCAGAAGCGGCCGGGACAGCGCAGTGATGTCGCCGTGGCGGTGGCGATCTCCGGTGGCGGCATGCGCGCGGCCAATTTTGCCGCTGGCGTGCTCAAAGCACTCGAAGCAACACCGGTGACTGGAGCAGATGGCCAACCTTCCAACCTGCTGCGCGAGGTGGATTATTTTTCCACCGTCTCCGGTGGCGGTATGGCGGCTGGTTCTTTCATGACCAGCCTGATGCAGTATCGCCGAGAACATCCAGAGGATGCGGCAGCCACAGGTTTTAGTTTTTCAAAAGGTGACCGGGACGCCGAGGCGGGTGAGGGGCGTAACTGGCGTGCGCCACTGGCCAAAAACTATCAGTCATCGCTGGTGGGATCATTTTTCAATCCGCTAATGGCTGGTGATCTCGATCGTGGCGACATCCTGGAAGGCCGTCTCGATGATAACGTGCTCGGCCAGCATGAGGGACGCTCGCTGACCCTTGGCGATATTTTTGTGCCCAAAGGCACCACGCCGCGTGTGCCGTTCTGGATCACCAACGGCACCATCTACGAAAACGGAGCCATTTTCCCCTTCACGCCTGACATTCTGACCAAATACAATATCACCGGCTACAAACACCGCATGCGCTCACGCAAGCTGGAGTCCGTCATGGATCTGCCGCTGGCGGTGGGACTGAAATGCAGCGCGTCATTCCCCGTGGCCATCCCGCCGACCACGCTGAAGAGCAGCCGTGACCCAGACCATCCCAGCCTACACCTGCTCGATGGTGGCGTGGCGGACAATCTCGGCATCCTCACCGCCATCCGGCTGCTGCGGCAGGACTCCGCATCACGGAAGGTCTTGATCGTGATCGATGCCTACAACGGCAAGGTCGAGCCGTACTCCAGAACCGGCAATCGCCCTGGCATGATGCTCACCGCGCTGCGTACCACCACCATCTCGCTCGCCTCCGCGCACCAGCGTGTGCATAACCTGCTCGACGTGGCGACTGCCCACAGCTCCATCCAGCATGCCGTCATCGACTTCCACAAAGCCGTGCAAAAGTACGACGAGGAGGAATTGGAGGAGCCGACTCAACTGGAAGACGCTGCGGGAGTCAGCGCCATGAAGGAAGACGAAACCAGCCCTCAATCCGTGCAAGCCGTATTCACTCAAGCCCTCGGCGTGGGCACCTCGTTCACCATTGACGACAAGACTCAGCAAGTCCTCATCAAAGCCGGAGAAAATGCCGTGTTCCAAAACAACACCAAACCCGGCGCGTCAAAACGGCAGTACCTGCCGGAAATCCAACGCATCCGCCGTCTCTTCTGACGTGAATCACGCTCACGCCACCGCTGGTTCGACAAGCGCTTCGAGTTCCTCTGTCACCTTTTCCCACGCGGCGGTTTTCTTCGTGATTTCAGTCTCGATGGCCTCCAATTCCGCGCTCAGGGCTCTGAATTGAGCTGCGTCAGCATAGGTGGCTTCGTCTTGGAGGAGATTGACGATCTCATGCTTGCGCTTGTCGGCAGCGGCCAGTTCTTGCTCGATCTTGAAGAGGCGTAGATCAGCATCCTTCTTCGCCTTGCTCAGGGCATTGCGCGCGTTGGCTTCCGCGCGGCGCTGTTCTTTGCTCTTCGCTGGCTCACGCGTGGCGGGGGCTGTCCCTGTCCAAGTTGTCGGCTGTGCATTGTGCAGCGTGGCGGTGAGGGCTTCACGCGCCGAGCCGGCCTTGGTTTTGTCGAGGTAGTATTGATAATCGCCGGCGTAAGGCGTGATGACGCCTGCGCTGACGTGCAGGACGTGTTTGGCCATGTTGCGTATGAAATGCACGTCATGACTGATGAAGACGAGCGTGCCTTCATATTGATCCAGCGCGCCAAGGAGCGCGTCGATGCTGCCCATGTCGAGATGCGTCGTCGGCTCGTCCATGAGCAAAAAATTCGGCGGATCGAGCAGCAGGCGCACCAATACGAGCCGTGATTTTTCACCACCGCTGAGCACACCGACGGGCTTGAACACATCATCGCCGTGAAACAGGAATGAACCGAGCAGTGTGCGACAAAGATTCTCACCAGGCCGGCTTTGCAGGTCCATTGCGGACTGCAGCACCGTGTGCTTCATGTTGAGCACATCACCGCGATATTGAGCGAAGTAGCCCAGCTTGACATTGTGCCCCAACTCACACGCGCCGCTCTGTGGCGTGAGTGCTCCGGCGAGTAGCTTGAGCAGCGTAGATTTGCCCGCGCCATTGGGACCCACGAGCACCATGCGCTGTCCGCGCTCGATTTCGAGATTGAGGCCGGAATACACCGGTTGCTGGCCATAGGCGAAATCGACGTCCTTCACACGAATGACACGCTGACCGCTGCGCAAAGGCTGTGGGAAGCGGAATTTGACCGTTTTGGCATCTGCAGTTGGTGCTTCGACTTTTTCGATGCGGTCGATCATCTTGGCCTTGTCTTGTGCGCGAGAGGCAAAGTTGGCCTTGGCCTTGAATTTATCCACCCAAGCCTGCATTTTGGCCAGTTCGCGCTGCTGGTTATCAAAGGCACCCTGCATCTGCTCGGCGCGTGCGGATTTCTCACGAAGGTAGTTGTCGTAGTTGCCGACGTAGCGTGTGATCTTGCTGTGGGCGATCTCCAGGATGCTATCGGTGAGCTGATTGAGGAACTCACGGTCATGGGAGATCATCAAAATGGCGCCGGGATAGCCCATCAGGTAATCTTGAAACCAAAGGAGCGATTCGAGGTCGAGATGGTTCGTCGGCTCATCCAGCAGCAGCAAATCCGGCTCCTGAACGAGCAGTCTGGCCAAGTGCGCACGCATCACCCAGCCACCGCTCAGTGTGCGGGCATTGCGGTCGAAGTCCGATTCACGAAATGCCAACCCGCTCAGGATGCGCTTCGCCTTCGGCTCGATTTCCCAGCGCATATGCTCATCTACATGGCCCGTGGCCAGATCCAGCACCGTCACATCCTCAATCGGCGCACTCTCTTGCGGCAGGAAGCCAAACGTGATCCCGCGCTCCATGACCACTCGACCATCGTCTGGCGTGGACTCCTGCAGAAGCAGCGAAAACAACGTCGATTTCCCCGCCCCGTTCGGCCCGATCAGGCCGATCTTTTCGCCTCGATTGATGTGAAACGACACCGCACTGAACAAGGTGCGGCCCGCATAAGTTTTGCTGACATTGGATACGGAGAGCATGGGTAAAAAGGACGCGCACAGTGGCGGCGATTCGCCCCGTGTCGAGCGCTCAGGCAACCCATTCCCCCATCTCTCACCGCACCCGCCGCTCACCTCTGACTTCTCACCACTCACTACGCCACTCCCCGAATCCCCGCTTGCTTTAGAATCATTCCAATTCTAAAGAAAGACATGTCCACCGCCCGTCCACCTGCCAAACCCACCGGCCTCGACTGTCGCCTCGCCGTCCTCGGAGCTGATGTCCGCCTCACACCTCACCGCCGGGAGGTCTTCGACGTCCTCGCCGCCTCCACCGACCATCCCACGGCCTACGACATCCTCGACCGCGTCAAATCCCGCACCCCCGGAATCTCCCTGGCCACCGTCTATAACTGCCTGGAGCATCTGACCACCCACGGCCTCATCAAGCTCGTCCACCTAGAGCGCGGCCAGTCCCGCTACTGCGCCAATCTCCACGAGCACGTCCACTTCCACTGCGAGACCTGCGGCAAGGTGATCGACGCTCACCCCGCCACCGATTTCGACCCCGCCAAGTTCTGGAACCTCCCCGCTGGCACCAAAGTCACCCGCACCGACCTCGCTATCCACGGCACCTGCCAGGCCTGCGCCGCCAAATCCTAATTTCCTCCCCCAAGCACCCACATGTCACTCGAGATTAAAGACCTCCACGCTCAGATCCCCGGCCGCGAAATCCTCAAAGGCCTGAACCTCACGATCAACCCCGGTGAAGTTCACGCCATCATGGGCCCGAACGGCTCCGGCAAGAGCACGCTGAGCAAAGTCCTCTGCGGCCACAGCGATTACGAAGTCACTAGCGGTGAAGTCTTGCTCGACGGGCAAAACATCCTCGA
>JANOBP010000592.1:0-1148 GCA_031411715.1 Verrucomicrobiaceae bacterium
ATGAGGTCATCGAGCACATCGGCACCATCCATGATGAGCTTGGCACCTTGTTGAATGAGGCGATTGCAGCCAGCCGAGGTCGGTTTGTCGATGGGACCGGGCACGGCATAAACGGAACGCCCCTGCTCCGTTGCCTGCTGTGCGGTGATGAGTGAGCCACTGCGTAGCGGAGCCTCCACGACGATCAAACCGCTGCTCCAGCCTGCGACGACTCGATTTCGATAAGGGAAGGTCTGTTTATCCGCAATGCGATCGACAGGATACTCGCTGATCACGGCACCATTTTGTGCGATGCGCTCGGCGAGTGCCATGTTTTCCGGTGGATAGAGCTTACCGATGCCCGAACCGAGCACGGCAATGGTGCGCCCTTTGGCCGCGAGCGCCGCCTCATGAGCAGCAGTGTCAATGCCCCGCGCAAGGCCGCTGATCACGGTGTAACCAGCGTAGGCGATCTGAAAGCCAAGTTTTTTTGCAGATGAAAGTCCGTAGTGCGTCGCATGACGACTACCAACGACGCCGATGGCGTTGTGATCGCGAGCGGTGATCTCACCCCAGACATAAAGCAACACGGGCGGGTCGTGAATCTCACGCAGCAGTCGTGGATAGAGTGGGTCTTCTTGTGTGAGCAGCGTGAGCTTGCGATCTGCTATTTTTTGCAACTCGCCTGCCAAGTCGATCTGCGATTCCCAAGCTGCAATACCTTCCGCCTGGACTTGCCCGATGCCATCCACTGCCAGTAAATCCCGATGGGTAGCCGCAAGCACGGCCTCAGGGCTATCAAAATGACGGAGAAGCTTTTTGACCCTGACGGGACCGATTTGCGGCAGCAAGTTGAGCGCCAGATAGGCCTCGGTGCGTGTCATGCTGCGTGCGGTAGTTTAGAGGATCAAGCGGCAGCGCCTGCTGTCGATTCGCCACTTTTAGCGGCCAGCGCAGCGGATTCCGGAAGAGCCACACTTTGACCAGAGGAAGTTGGCCCGAGTAGCTTGCGAAAGATTTTTTGAGGGAAGGACATGCCGCGTTCTTCGGATTCGAGTTGAGTCAGTGCTGAAGACTTGGCCATCTCCCAAGCCGGGGCAAAGCCGGGCGCATTGATCATCATGTGCTTTTCAGCACGGGCGAGGATCTCCAATTCACGCTGCATCTTG
>JANOBP010000593.1:0-15511 GCA_031411715.1 Verrucomicrobiaceae bacterium
ATGCTGCTTGATGTTCTTTCTTTATGCCGGATTAATAATCCCTCCCCTCACTCGCCAAACCTCACCACGCAACGCATCACGTTCAAGACACTGATGTGAGTCAAAAATATAGCCCCCTTGAACTCTGAACCATGAACCCACGCAGTGGCCTCCTCGCAGGCGGCAATTTTATCATCGATCACGTCAAGCTCATCGACGCCTATCCTGAGCAGGACATGCTCACCTTCATCCGTAGCGAGACCGCCAGCAACGGCGGTGGCCCCTACAACGTTCTCAAAGACCTTGCCGCCATGCGCGTCGGCTATCCGCTCGCTGCGGCAGGACTTGTCGGCCAAGACCCAAATGGCGACTGGATTCTACGAGATTGTGCCACAGCTGGCATCGACACCACTCAACTCCATCAAACGGACCGCGCACCCACTAGCTACACCGATGCCATGACCGTCACCGGCACGGGCCGCCGCACCTTTTTCCATCAACTCGGCGCCAACGCTCTCCTTGGGCTCGACCACTTCGATTTCAGCCGCACGCAGGCCAAAATCTTCCACCTCGGCTATCTCATGCTCCTCAGTGAAATGGACCGCATGCTCGACGATGGCCGCACCATCGCCAGTCAGGTGCTGGAGGCCGCACAAACGGCTGGATTGCTCACCAGCGTCGATCTCGTCAGCACGGAGCATCCAAACTTCCGCCAGATCACCGAGGCCGCCCTGCCCTTCACCGATTACCTCATCATCAACGAGATCGAAGCCGGCAACGTCACCGGTATGCAGCTCAAAACGACCCCCATCGACCTCCCAAGAGTCCAAGCGGCAGCCCAAGCACTCCTCAGCCAAGGTGTGCGTCGTGAAGTCATCATCCACTTTGAAAGCGGAGCCATCGTCGTCGAGAAAAACGGTCAAACTCACCACCAGACCTCGCTCCAGCTTCCTCCAGGCTTTATCGCAGGAGCCACAGGCGCGGGAGATGCCTTCGCCGCTGGCTATCTGCACGGCACGCATGAGAATTGGCCCATCGCCCAGCGACTCAAACTCGCCGTGTGCACCGCCGCCGCCTGCCTCACGCACCCTACACCGTCGAAAGGACTGCGCCCAGTTGCGGAGTGCCTTCATCTGGCGGAGCGATACTCGGACGGAATGGTCTGATCAGCCCATTCCCGCCGCAAGACTACATGGTGGTCTTGCGCTCGACGTTGAGACCCATTTTGCGGTAGAGCGTGGCGATGGAGACGCCGAGCATGCTGGCGGTTTTTTCGCGGGACCCGTTGTTATACTTGAGGGTCTCCTGGATGAAAACGCGCTCTTGGGCCTTGATGAAGTCGTCAAGCTGGGTCCCGATGGGGAGCTTCGTCATGCTATCGCTGACAGAAGGCGTCGGCACTTCAATCGCTTGAGTGACCTTGGTAGGGAGATCGGCGGGGCGGACGCGGTCGTTCTCGGCAAAGGCGCAGGCACGCTCGACGGCGTTGCGCAGTTCGGAGACGTTGCCTGGCCAGTTGTACTTCTCAAGGAATTCAACCGCGTTACTATCGATGACCTTGGCGCGAGTGTCGGTGCGCTCGGCGAGTTCTTTGAGGAAGTGCTCAACGAGGGGCTTGATGTCCTCACGACGGTCACGCAGCGGCGGGATCTTCAAGGGGACGACGGAAAGCTTGTAGTAAAGGTCTTCGCGGAATTTACCGGCCTTCACACTGTCTTCGAGCGAGACGGTGCTGGAGACGACGAGGCGGAAGTCCGCAGCGGAGCTGGAACTGCCACTGGTCCATGATTTACGCACTTGGGAGTCATCGAGGAAGGTGTTGAGCTGGGCTTGGATGCGCGCGGGGAGCTGGTTCACCTCAGCAAGGTGGATGGTGCCGCCAGAGGCACGCTGGAAGATGGCATTTGAGCCGAAAAGCTCAGTTTCCAGCGCATCTTCAGGCATGGCAGAGCACTGCAGCTCTTTGAAGCTGGCCTTGCTGCGGCGGGAGGCTTCATGCAGGGCACGGGCGACCATGTGCTTGCCGACTCCGAACTCTCCCTCGAGCAAAACAGGGCTGTCGTTATTGGAAACGCGCCGCACGATGTCAAAGATGCGCTGAAGGGCATCGCTATGACCGATGAGCTTCGAGGATGAAACCGTGCGCAGGATGCCAGTTGGTGCTGAGGTCATGGAGGCTGCCCCGCTGGAGGCTGTGCCATTGCGCTGGAGGGCCTGATTGACCGTCTTAATGAGGTCGCCGAGGTCGAAGGGCTTGGTCAGGTAGTCGTAAGCACCGAGGCGCATGGCTTCGACAGCAGTCTCCACACTACCGTGGCCAGTGACCATGATGACGGCGGTATTGGGATACTGGTCCCGGCACATGCTAACGAGGTCGAGGCCGTTCACGTCGCCGATTCGGAGATCCACGATCACGAGGTCAGGCTGGTTGGCACGGATGGCTGCAATGCCGTCAATTCCAGTGGTGCAGCCGATGACTTGGTGTCCAGCTGCCTTGCACAGCTTGGACATGAGTTCGAGAATTGCGGCTTCGTCGTCTATGATTACTAGTTTAGCCATAAGATTGGTTGGGTTTGAGAGTCAGGATTGATTATCAAAAAAGGTTAAATGCATCAAAAGAGGGCGTCAATCTGCATTTTCTCGTATTTGCGAAAACTTTGTTTCCACAGCAGAAAACGCCCTCAATTCCTCCAAACCAAGCCTCCAAATAAGACGCAAAACGGGCCGAGAGTTCATCTCGGCCCGTCTGTATGATGGAAGCTAGCGCTTACTTGCTGTTCTCAGCAAACTGCGCGTCGAAGATGATCTTCGAAGGTGGGAAGTCGATCTTCTTAACGAAGGCAGCGGATTCAGTGGCACCAAATTCCCGGTCCATCGCACCGTCTTCCCATTCGACACTCAACGGGCCACCGTAGTTGATGTCGTTGAGGGCGCGGATGATGAGTTCGAAGTTGATCTTACCACGGCCAACGGACTTGAAGTCCCAGTAGCGGCTAGGCTTGTGGAAATCAACGTGGCCGCCGAAGACGCCTGCCGTGCCATCACCGATGCCCCATGAGACGTCCTTCATGTGGACGTGGAAAATGCGGTCGCTGAACTTGTAGAGGAATTTCACGTAATCGACGCCCTGGTAGCCAAAATGGCTGGGGTCGTAGTTGAAGCCAAAGGCGGGATGGTAATCCACAGCCTGGAGCGCACGTTCAGCGCTGGCGATGTCGAAGGCGATCTCAGTCGGGTGAACCTCCAGCGCGTAGCGGATGCCGAGCTTTTGATATTCATCAAAGATCGGTGTGAAGCGCTTGGCGAAGTCTTTGTAACCAGCATCGATCTGACCTGGAAGATTTGGCGGGAAGGAATAAACAAGGTGCCAGATGCTGCTGCCGGTGAAACCGTTGACGACATTGACGCCGAAACGCTTGGCGGCGTGCGCGGTCTTGATAAGCTCCTCGGCGGCACGCTGACGTACGCCTTCAGGATTGCCGTCACCGTAGATGGCGGCGGGAAGAATCTGCGCATGGCGTGGGTCAATGTTATCGCAAACAGCCTGACCGACGAGGTGAGTGGAGATGGCATGGCACTGCATGCCTGCGGCTTTCAATTTGGCGCGCTTGGCATCGCAGTAAGCTTGGTCGGCCTTTTCGACTTCAAAGTGATCTCCCCAGCAGGCCAACTCAACTCCATCATAACCAAAGGCTTTGGCCTTCTGGATCATGGTATCGACTGGGATATCGGCCCATTGGCCGGTGAAGAGAGTAACTGGGCGTGGCATAGTGTGTAGGGGTAAAGTGAGGCGGGAAAGAAGGAGGAAAATGACGAATGTCGAATGCCGAATGCCGAATTTTCACTTCCCTGCTGCTTTTCCTTTCTTCGGCTGCTTAGCCTTGGCGGCGACTGGTTTGCGCAGCTTCACCTCGACGGCGTTCTTTTGCGCTGTGCCGGGTGTGCTACGACCTTCGGCGATTTGTTTTTCGAGCAGTGCCGTCATTCGTGCCACCACGTCCGACTTCTCAGCCACGAGGTTTTTCGACTCAGCGATGTCGGTGCTCAAATCATAGAGCTGCGTGTCGGGCGAGCCTGCGGGTGCTGCGCCGGGGCGTGGATCACTCCAGCCGCCGGAGTCCGCGCAGAGTTCGAGCTTCATGCTGCCTTCACGGATGGCGAAAGAGCCATTGATCGAGTGGTGGATGATGTTGGGACGTGCAGCCGTGCTTGATTGGCCGGTGAGGGCTGGGAGGAAGCTGTAGCTGTCTTCCGCAGCCGATTCAGGCAGCTTCACACCGAGGATGTCAGCCGCGGTGGCCATCAAATCGAGAAGGCAGGTGATCTGCGCCGTTTTTTGGCCGCCGGTCACTTTCGCAGGCCAGCGCACGATGAAGGGCACGCGGTGGCCGCCATCGAAGATGTCCGCTTTGTGCCCGCGCATGTTGAAGCTGGGGTTGTGGCCCTTGGCGGCGAGTTCAGGGAAATTGGCGCTCGGGGAGCAGCCGTTGTCACTGGTGACGATGATGAGCGTGTCTTTGGCGATGCCGCTTTCTTCAGTCGCCTTCATGATCTGGCCGATGGCGTCGTCGGTTTCCATCACGAAGTCCGCATAGAGGCTGATGCCGCTTTTCCCCTGCCACTTCTCACTTGGCACGATGGGTGTGTGAGGTGAATTGAGAGGCACGTAGAGGAAGAACGGCGCTTTTTTCTTCTCCTGAATGATCTGCACGGCGCGCTTGGTGAAGGCCGGTAACACATCCTCACCGCGGAATCCGGGACTGCCAGGGCCCTCGCGGGTAAAGGAGTTCTTCGAGTTGCTGTTCATCGGGATCTTCATCATCTCCGTGGGATTCACCGGCACGCGATCATTCTCGATGAAGCAATACGGCACCATGTCCAGCGAGGCGCTGATGCCGAAGTAGCTATCAAAGCCCACGCTGGTGGGTCCGTTGGCGATGGGCTTGGTGTATTCGACGTTATTCACCTGTGCGGCGGATTCGATGGCCAACTCCGTGACCTCGCCTTTCTTCACCCAATCCATACCGAGATGCCATTTGCCGACGCAAGCCGTGCTGTAGCCGTTTTGCTTCAAAAAAGCCGCCACCGTGAGCCGATCCTGCTCGATCAAGCGCGGAGACAGCCCACCGAGCACACCGCTTTGCAGCTTCGACCTCCATGCATAGCGCCCCGTCATCACACCATAGCGAGTGGGCGTGCACACACTCGATCCCGAGTGCGCATCCGTGAAGATCATGCCTTCCGCAGCCAGACGATCCATGTGCGGCGTCGCGATCTTACCTTCGGCATTGAGACACTTCACATCTCCGTAACCGAGGTCGTCACAGAGGATGAAAATGATGTTGGGTTTATCGGCAGCGAGTGTGATGCCGCCGAGCGCAAAGAGGAACGAAGTGAGAATGAAACGAAGCATGGCAGCCTGTAACGACCGCCATGCTCGAATCTTTTACTTCTTGAAGGCCTTCTCGGCTTTCACGCCTTTGCCTTCGGTTTGCAGCCTCATCAGCCACTCGGCTTTGTTGCCGGCATTGCTGCCGTCGAGTTTGCCTTTCACATTGAGCAGGTAGTCATCCTTGCTCATCGGCTTGGCCGCCACAGGCTCGGGACGCACTTGGCCATTCCCTGGCAGCGTTGGCACAGCAGTCGGCATCAAAGCAGCCGCGCTACGATGAATCGCGTAACGATTCTCACCCAGCTTCACCACCACGGTGGCGTGGCCGTGGATGTTGCTGGCGGCGAAGGCACCGCGCGGATCGGTGCGGCCTTTTTGTGGCGCTGCGGTGGCGCTGCTGTCGTAGGCGGCGATTTCGGCATCGGCGACGTAGGCGTTGCGGGCTGTGTCTCGCACCTGCACGCGGACGCTGCCACTGGGGTCTTCATGGACCTCCATGTCGAGTGTGGTGACCAAAACAATGCCACTGGTCATCTGCGAATCGCCACGACAGATCACGAGATACGCACCTTCTTCTTTAAGTGGCAGCTCGATGCTGCGCTTCTTCCACGCGTAGTCGAGTCCATCACCCAATGGCACTTTCAGCTCAGCCTGAGGAGTGATGCCGGAGAGATTCACGCTGCCGACAGTGCTGAGGTCTTTTTGGCGTTCCTGCAGCTTCATCAAATCCACACGGTAAATCAGCAGCGCGGCCTCCTTCACATTGCGGTGATCGAGTTCGAGCTTCACGGGCTGTCCGGGCTTCACACGCGTGGCATGCGGCAGTTTCACGCCTTTTTCTTGCAGCACCGCGATGGACTCACGCGCGTCATCGAATTCATTCTTCACCTTCTCATACCATTGGATCGCCTCGGCGGCCTTGCCTTGCGCGTGATGGATCTGCGCGGTGATGTAGCGCGCATTCGGTGCATCCTCGCTCGTGCCAGCGGCCACGGGTGCCGCAGCCGCAAGTGCTTCAGGGAACTGATACTGCCAGAAGCGGCCCAGCGCGGTCATGTAATGGAAATTGTTCAGGAAGCTGCTCTTCGTGAACGTGCTCGCGGCCTTCCCGGCCGTCGTCACGACGCTGGCGTAGTCTTTGAGGTCAAAATAAACGTTCGCCAGACTGAAGGCGGCATCATCAGCAAGGTCGTCCTTCGCATGGAGCAGCACAAATTGGCTCAGCAAGTCACGACTGCGCTCCAGAAGCTGATTTTTCGTCCATTTCGCAGAGCCAGGTCTCAGAGGCACGCTGGCGGGATTGGCGGCCATTTCCTGGAAACGCTGCGCCAGACTGAAGTAGGCCAGCAAACCGTCCGCACCATCTGGATACTCCATCCACAGGCCCATTTGATGCTCAGCGCTGCCAGGGAAGTCACCTGCGGCCTCGAGCGCGGCGCTCACGCCAGCATCGCTCACGAAGTTGCTGTCCATCGTGGCGCGATAGACCAGCCACGCGCGTTCAAACTCGCCGATCTGTCGATACGCAGCCGCCACCTGCAAAATCTTGTCAAAAGGGATAACGATGTCCGCATGCCGCTCGCTCAATGCTTCAAACAGTTCCACCACCTGCTTCGCATCCATACCTTCACGAGAGGTGTGAATCCACAGCAGCATGCGGGCGATGTCACGCTCATTGGATTTGAGTCCAGCGTCGTTGCGCACGGCTTCGAGATGCGGCAGGGCGGCATCGAAGGCGTTTTCATTGAAGAGCTGTTTCGCCAGCACCAGGTGCTCATAGCCATTCATCACATACGGATCTGGGGATGACTTACCTGGCTCCAGAATGGTCAGCTTGCCTTCTGGACCAGCATTGAAGCGTGTAGGGCGGCAGGCGTCACGCACGCGAGTGTGAGGGATGCGATAGGTGCCGGGATGCAGCGCAATGAGATCATAGCTGATGTCCGTCATGACCTCCGTGGGGAAGTGACGCGGGATGAACCACAGCCGCAGCATGCCGGGCAGTTGCTCCACACGAGCCGCACCACCCACCAGTGAATCCGGCACGTAAAGGCAACCTCCAGGCAATGGCTCATCGATGACGACATAGCCGTTCTGCACCTGCTTCGGCGGGCCAAGCTCCAGATTGACCCGAATGCGCTGCCCATGTGCTGCGATGCGCACTGGAGAACTTCCCGGCGCATCCATCGGCACATCATGATGCCGCAGATTTTCGTGGAACCAGGAACGCCGCACCACCGAGGGCAAATCAGCGATGCGCGCGGCTTTCACATCGACAGGCTTCTCATTGATGAAGGTCGTCAGCACGATGGGCGAACCTTTGTTCTCCTTCCAACTCAGTCCGAGATGAATCTTGCCGTCCGCGCCTGGTTTCGGTGTCGGGACTTGGATTTTCTCACCCGATTTGATGTTCCGCATCTCGCCATTCAGCGTCAGCTTCATTTCCTCTGCTGCGGGCATACCCGCGTTGATGAAATGCTCCGCCAAGGCCGCCGCCCACAGGCCCTGCATGGCCGACTGCGCACCCAGATCGACACCGAGCCGCTGCAGCAATAGATCCGCCGCTTTTTTGGCCAATGCGGAGCCGGGCTGCGTCTTTGCTGCCGCGTAAAGCACGATGGCGGTGGTGTCATCGTCGCTGCTGAGGCGTGACGTCGTCTTGCTTCCCGTCCACGTTGGTTTGGCTTCAAGTGACTTGAGCAGTTCCTTCGCTTCATCGACCCGATTCATGCGCTGGAAGGCCGCCGCCAGCCATGCGAGCGCTGGATCATTCAACTTGGCCCGATCTCGATACATGCGGTTCGCCACCGAGAAGTCCGCTTCATTCACACAAGCGAGCGCATGCAGAATGATCGCGGCCTTGTCCGGCTCATCCGGCGGAATGATCGCCAGCGCTGTCTTCAGGTAGGCGCTGGCTGCTTTGAGCGTGGCATCTTCGACTTCGAAACCGAGAGCACGAGCTTCCACCAGTGCCCACAGGCCAATGCTGCTCACGATGCTGTCATGCTGCCACCTCACATCCTGCCATGACCAACCACCGTCTCGTTGAGTGACTTGGAGTTCGGAAATAAGCAGGCGCGCTTGTTCTTCACCCGGTGTCTTTCCTGCACGAGAGGCGGAAACGTGCTGCAACAAACGGCTGGCGGCTGTTTGCGACACGGAGGACATGCTTTGCAGCAAGGCGAGAGGTGAAGCGAGCACGGAGACCGTCATGCGTTGTGCCGGCACAGCGGTGATCAAAAATTCGCCGGATGTGGAAAGTAGATTCGTCGCGTGAGTGAGCTGCGTTTCGCCAACAGGCGACGCCGTGAAATTCGCCGAGAGTGAAATCCCCCCCTTGGCTGTCTTGGCAGATGCCGTCGCGATGTTCAAACCCGGTGTCGCTGGTACAGTGATCGGCTCAAAGACAACCTCGACACTGCCGTTCGGCTTGAGAGTCACCGGGCGCTTTTGTGCCGTGGTGGATTCGAATGCAGCTTCCGCAGTCGTTTCGCCTGCGGGAGCACCGTGAAGCCTCATGCGTGGCGTGAAGCTATCACCGGGACTCAGAGCAGTTGGCGTGAGGACTTCGGGTGAAAAATCCTTTTTTGTCACCATCTCCTTCTCCGCCTGACCAACGCTGGTCGCCACGGTGCAGCCACGGCTGCTGAGACGCCATGCGCCGCCGACTTCAGGTGCAACCATGCTCACCTTCACCTTGCCTGAGCTGTCTGTGATGAGCGGGCAATGCCACTGCGCATCCAGCGCAAAAGGTTTACCGTGATTGGCTTGCCTGTCGGCGGTTTGGAACAACCTGCCGATCATGGGAATGTCGCTAAGTCGCCCCAGCCGGGTTACCGGTTCATTAAAATCGTGCAAGCGATCACGAATTTCAAAAGCAGTCGGCGTTGTGGGTGTATCTACAGCAAGTGAGTTCGCAGTGGCACTTCGGAAGGCGAAAGTGCCGTTACCCACTGCACCATTGGCACTGATCACTCCACCACCAGTCATCACGATCGTCTGCCCCTGCGGGAGCTGCGGCGGATCAAACTCCGTCGGGTAGGCGAACTCGCGTGTGATGCGGAGCGTTCCCTGCTGTTGCCACACGCTGTGCTCGCGCTGCTCCATCTCGCGAAGGCGATCCAGATGTGAGGGCGTGGTGACAGCGCTGGCGATGAGATTGCCGGAGTCGTCTCGGTTGATGACTTTGGAAGCTCCACGGTGCTCAAAAGCGGCGGTGCTGCCGGTGCGCAAGCTGGTCGCGTAACGCAGACTGCCATGGAAGAAGTCTTCGATCTCGGACTCGTCCGAGAACTGCGCAAAAAGCGCGGCGCTGGCAAGTGCCAGGCTCAGCTCGGCGGCGACGGGCTTGCCATTGGCATCGGTGGTGGTGAGCGTGACCTCGACAGCTTCGCCGGGCTTCACGGGCTGTGCGGGTGTTTCGATCTCGATCTTGAGTGGCCGCTTCACCTGGAAGCCATGACGGTCGCTGTGCAGTTTGTCGCCATCCAGACAGGCGATGCTGACTTCAAAATGCGGCCAGTGCGCCGCGGCAATGGTGACAGGTAGGTCATTATGACCTGAAACGAGCTTGATGATGCGGTGCTCGATCATTTCCTCCCCCGCCAGCGTCACGAGCGCCAGCGGTGCCGTGATGCGGCTGTGCGCATCGACCTTGAGAGTGCTGCCTTCAGCGACTTCGTCTTCATCGCTGAACAAATGCAGCTTGGTGGCGTCCTCTGGGCCAGAGGCATCCACATGCGCGGTGATTTCGACCGCGTTGCCACGCGTGTCGGTGCTTTGGGCGATCAGACGATGCCTAGCCGCTTGGAGGACCGGACTGGCACTGCCCAAGCCGCTGACAGCGTCGGTTTGCAGCGTGATTTCCTCCAGCTTCACCGGCGCGGCGGCATCGGTCAAATAGGTGAGACCTGGAAGCCCGAGCAGCACGTCATGGGTCGCTTGTTTGTCGATGCGTGAGACGCTGAGCTTCACCGTGGCCGCAACGGGCTTGCCACGATGATCCAGCGCCTTTACGCGAATGAGCGCAGGCTCGCCACTCAGCGCGGGGTCAGGCAGGCGCTGCCACTCCAGGCTCAATCCAGCCTGCAAAATGGAGACGGTGTGTGAAACCTTACGCTGACGTGCTGGCAGGTCGGCGGTGATCGTGACAAAAGAACCCGGCTGAAAAGCGGTGGTCTCTTGCGTGAAGGCAAACGCGCCTTGCGCATCGGTTTTGCCCTCCAGCAGCCGACCATCCGGCAGATGCAGGCGAATCGGTTCATCCGCCAACGGCGCACCCCATGAGTAGCTCACGCGCAGCGTGCCTGTGATGCTGTCGCCACGGAAGACAGCCTCCGGCTTGGTTTCAAAGGCGGCGCTGATCTCCTCGAGCTTAAAGTCGCTGACTTGAAACGAGGCCGTATGACGCTCATCACCCGCTTCCGCGATGATTTGATACTGACCCACAGGCGTGCGGCCCGGCAGCGGCACGCTGTGCGTGAAGGTGCCGAAGTCGCTGAGCTTGGACTTCATGCGCCGCAGCACGCGACCACCTTCATCCGTGATGCGGATGTCATACTCGCGTCCCACCGGCACACTGTAACTGCCATCCTGCACATCACGGATGATGCCACGGAAGTGAACCACATCTCCGGCGCGGTAAGCGGACTTGTCGGTGTAAATGAAGCCTCGCCGTGACAACGCCACGCTTTCACGATCGGTGCCGCCACCCGTGATCTCCTGCGTCATGCCACGCAGATTCAGCCGCTGGATGGCCACACCTGCTGCGGTGCTCACATGCACGCAAAGGTCAGCAGCATCGCGGATCATCTCACCGCGCAGACGAAACACGCCATCCTTCGCTGTGCGGCCCTGGCCAATGATTTCCTTGCCGTTGCTGATCAAAACCTCCGCGTCGGCCACGGCGGTGCCTTTGACTCGATCCTGCACAAAAACGAGCGCTTCCTTCCACGCCGACTGCACGATGAGATCGATGTCACTGCGGATCACAATCGTGCTGGCCTGCCAGTCCTCACCTTCCACGCGGATGAGGCACACGCCGGGCTTGGCATCGTCAAAGGGCACCTCAATCGCTTGTTCGATGGGTTTGAGCCGCGCGTAGGCCGTGATGGGCACCTCCCACGTTTTGTCCGGCTGAATGAGATCAATATCGAGTGAGCTGATGCCGTCCAAGCGATGCCTGCTGCGGAAGAAATCTTCCAAATTGAGTGTGTAGCGTGAGACCTTCAGCTTTTCGATGTTGCGCACGTTCACCAGCACCTTGGCCGCCTCATTCGTGCGGAAGTGACGCGATGTGCGCAGTGCCAGTGAGCGCTGCGGCATCATGGCAGCACGCTCGGCGGCCAATGGCTTCCAGCCGCCCCAGTTCAGCCTTTGAAACGTGTTCAGCGCATCTTCATGCCGATCCAGATGCTCCGCCTGAATCACACCGGTGCGATAAAGCGCCAGCGATGCCTCTTCACTCTGCGGATGCTTGATGATGAGCCGCGCCCATTCAGCGATGGCGCGCTCAAACAGCGGCTTCGCGCCCTCTTTGGCCTTCAAAGCCGCCGCGTAATGCCACTGGCCATTGAGGAACAGCAACTGCGCGCAGCGCTTATCCAGCGGATGCGCCGCGATGAAGGAGTCAAAGCGCCGCGTGGCCTCCGCACGGTCATTGGCAGCCACCGCTTCGAGGCAGAGCTGAAACTCTGCATCCATGATGCGCGCCTGCGCCTGCTGCCATAGGCTGCCATCCGGGTGCTTGGCGATGTAGGCACGCCATTGCTCGATGGCTTCAGGATACTTGCGCATGGAAAAACTGAGCGCACCCACCTGGAAGAACGCCGACTGCTTCCACGCCTCCAAGCGCTCTGCTGGAGTTCGCTTGTCATTCTCATGGGCAGCAGGCACAGGCCAGTCCGCGCGGTCATAGAGCGCCTTGCATGCCTCGATGGCCTCATCCGGCTTGTTTTGCCTGATCAAGGCCTGGACCAGAGTCATCGCTGCTTCAGCGGATCGCGCATGCGCTGAATGTGCCTTCAAAAAGGCCCGTAGCGCCGCGACGTGCTTTGCGGGATCGCCTGTGGAAACCGAGAAACCCTGCACGCCACCCTGTTGCAACTGCATCCGCTGAAAAGTGCCCTGCTGAACGTCTTGAACGTCCTCGCGGGTTTGTGCGATCTGTGGCGGATCAAATTCACTGTTCGTCGCAGAGCCATGACTGCGGCACAGCAGCCACTCCAGTTCGCCGATGTCCGGCTTCGTGCCTGCGGCGGGCGGTTTGGTCTGCCAGAGCTTCCGCATGTCCTCGGCATAGACGCGTGAGGCATCGCCGGCACCGTTGAGGAGCAGGTTTTCGATCAGCATCGCCCGCACCTCCCAGCGCCGCGCACCCGTTTCTTTCGCGGGAGCTTTGGGTGGTTCGCAGCCGGTGAGGCCACGCCAGTCAGGATCAAATTCCCGCAGGTAGGCATCACAAGCAGCGGGGAACTCCTGGTGCTTCATGATGCGGCGGATGATCGACGCAGACTGAAACAGCAGGTTTTCGCGCACGCTAGGGCCGGTTTCGAGTTCCAAGGCCTTGCGGTAAAGTGCCAGCGCCTTGTTGTAGGCATCTCCGCTCACACTTTGGCCCGGCACCAGGGGTTGGGTGATGTCTTGAGACATCTTCACCAGCGCACCCACCAGTTTCTCCTTCCGCTCGGTGGAAAACAACCGCGCTGCCTCCGCACGGTAAATCGCCTCCACCTCCTGATGCCGCTTCAGCTCCGCCAGGCAGTGCGCCTTGAGAAACAACGCCTTCCGATGCCACTCACTGCCTGCGGGGATGGCATCGCATTCGGTCATAGCCTCCGTGTACTTTTTGGCGGCGACTTGAGCCACGGCACTCAGGTAGCGTGTGTCATCAGCAGCGTGAAGATTGAAAGCGACAAAGATGAACAGAAGCAGAAGTCGTGTGTGCATAGGTTTCTCGTGGTGATTAACGAGACTATGCCGGGATCGTTGTATGCGGCGCAAGCAGGATGATGGGCCAAACGGCAATTTACGTGGCCTTTACAGACAGCCACTCATTGCGCGCGTGCGCCGTCGGACGAAATAGCGGTCGCCTCACGCCAGCGGTAGCGCGGTGCCCATGGGTTGGGCTTTTGCTCGACGACATCGGCAATGATTCCGCCCATGACGGGTGTGAACTTGAAGGCGTGGCCGGAATCGCCAGCGGCGACGATGAGATTCGCGTGTGCGGGATCGTGATCGATCCAGAAGGCTCCATCAAAGGTGTCGCAGTAGAGGCAGACGCGGTGGCTGTGCACGGGTGCGTCAGCGAGGGAAGGAAATGTTTCGCGCAGGAAGGTGCGGTAGCGTTCTTCCTCGCCTTCTGGCATCACTCGCGGGTCGCTGGCGAGAACTCGGCGGCCAGCGCCGTGATTGGCGACTTTGACGATGCCATCTGCATTGGCTGGGAAGCCATACCAGCCTGTGCGCGCGATGTCGGCACCCCAGACGGGGAATTGTGGTGCGGTGAAGCGGTTCGGATCGGTGGGCTTGAAATGGAAGACCGTCTGTGCGGTGGCCCACATGACGTTTTGCAGATGCGGCAGCACCATGGGCGTCCAAGCACCAACGGCGACGAGAATGAGGTCTGCGGACCATGAGCGGCCATCTGCCGCACGGATGCCCGTGCAGCGATTATTTTCAAAACAAGGCTGAGGATGTGGGACGTGCTCGATGATGGTCACACCGAGTGCGCGAGCCTCCGTGGCGAGTTGAGCCATGACGCGGCCACTTTCTGCCCAACCACCGCTGGGATTGAAGTAGCCGTCGATGTAGTGCTCATGATTCCAGATGGGATGACATGCATGCAGTTGTGCCGAGTCCATCCGCTGAAGCGTGTGTCCGCGAGGCTGGAGGAAGTGATAGCTGTCATGCTCAAAGCCGCCGGGACTCAATTGGGCATGTGACATGACTAAAAAGCCGTCCTCGTGATACAAATCGCGCCCCCATCGGCGGTTCCATTCACGCCAACGCGTGATGCTAAGCTCACCCATGGCGGTGTGTTGCTTATCCGTGCTGTAGTCCATGCGCACGACCTTGCTGAGGTCGGTGGAGGCGGCATCGGGATGTGGGATGGCACCTTGATCGATCAAAGTGACCTGCCAACCGCGTGCGCGGAGTTCCAGCGCCGCCGTGAGGCCAAAACAACCGCCGCCAAGGACGAGAATGGAGCGAGAGGTCATGGCGAGAAAAACGACCCGCGTGCCTGATGCCTTTCAGATGGTGCGCTTACGCAAACTGCTTCTCGATTGCGACTTGGGATTCTACGAAGGCAAGCTTTGTCCCATCCATTTTCGCTCCATCCAAGTTGGCATCTGCAATGTTCGCGCGACGGAGGTCCACATCGTTGAGATTTGCGCCACTAAGGTCCGCACCTGACAGATTGGCACCCGTGAACTTTGCACGCCGCAAGTCGGCACCCGTTAAATTGGCACCACGCAAATCCACGCCGTTGAGGTTGGTGTCTCGAAGATCAGAGCCTGTGAGATCCGCCAACTGGAGATCCGCACCCGCAAGATCCGCAAGGCTAAGATTCGAGAAGCTGAGGTCCGTCTTGGCGAAGTTCGCGCGGCGGAGATTCTCACCACTGAGGTTAGCTCCGGCAAGATTCGGTGCGGAGACGGACTCCTCGAGGAGATAGAGATTCCAAGAGTAAACTCCTTGTTTCAGGACGTCGAAGTGGAGTGGATTTGCCATGATCCAATCTCACTATAAAAGGCAGAATGATGAAGGCGATTCTTGTAATAAGAGTGTGCTGATTCTCAAAGAATTTCGTTCCGTGGACGCATCAAATGGCGGAGAACATCGGAGATTTGGACGATTTGAATCACACTGCCAAGCTGGAGTGATGCCCTCTGGATCTTCTGCACTTGGGCAAAATCGACTGTGTAAGTTTGCCTGACATTGCATTAGCTACGGGAGCAGTGAGCCACTTGCAAAACCTCCGTCAGCCCGCAGGGCTATCCTATGAGTAGCCGGAGGTGAAGCGAGCATCAGCGGCGCTCGGGAGCGCTTGGGCCGTGATCGTGGCGACGGGCGCGGTCCACGTCATGAGCCAGCGGCGCGTCGTCGGCGTCGACGCGTCCTCGATGGGGGCGAGCGTCG
>JANOBP010000594.1:0-4938 GCA_031411715.1 Verrucomicrobiaceae bacterium
GAACTGGTGCTGCGTGAGGCAAAGCGGCTCGATTACCAGCCGGATCCGCATCTGGCGCGGATGATGCAGGTGGTGCGGGGCAAGAAGGAGATTCGCGTGCGGGCGGTGATCGCGGTGATCCGTGAGCATGTGCCGCAGGATGGGTTGCTGGGACCTTCGTATCAGTATGTGCCGATTGAAGACATCCGCCGTCGTGCGCACGGGCATGGTTATGCGGTGGAGGAGTTTTATTTGGGCAAGGACGGCCTCACGCCGAAGAAGCTGCAAAAGATCCTGCACGCGCGTGGCATTGAGGGCGTGATCGTTTCACCGCAGAGCATGACGTTGCCTTGCAGCAAACTCGACTATTCGTCCTTCGCGGCGGTGACGTTTGGCAATGCGATGAACTCGCCCGCACTTCACATGTGCGCGGGAAACATGACGCTGGGCATTCACATGGCAGCGGAGCATCTCGCGGCTCGCGGTTACAAACGCATCGGCGTGGCGGTGACGAAGTGGATCGTGAACCGCTCTCAGTTCGGCTACAGCGGCGGCTTGTTTCACTGGCAGCACGGCCTGCCGCCAGATGATCGCGTGCCGCTACTGTTGTTTCCGAGCAACGACATCAGCAAAGGCTATGACGCGTTCGCCAAATGGATGCGCGAGCATAAGCCCGATGCGCTCATTACCTTTGTCACACACATTCCCGGCTGGCTGAAGCGCCTCGGTCTTCGAGTGCCGCAAGACATTGGATTCGTGGTACATGACTGGACGCCGAAGATGACCGACTACGCCGGTATTTATCAAAGACGCGATCATCTCGCCGCTGCCGCCGTCGATTTAGTCGTCACTCAGCTTTCCCAGCACGAACACGGCGTGCCCGATGTGCCACGCCAGATCATGATCCCTCCGCAGTGGGTGGCTGGGCCGAGTGTGCGTGAAGGACCGAGCAAACATGGTCATTGACCGGCTTCGCCATGACGTGATAGAAACGAGGCCATCATGACACTCAAATCGCGCCGACACTTTCTTCAGAGCAGCTTGTCCCTCTCCTCGCTGCTAGTCCCGAACGCTTTGCGAGCCCAGTCTGCAGGCAAAAAAGAAATCAAGAAAGGCTATGCCACGGGGCTGAAGTCACCGCAGCAGGCACGTTGTGTGACAGACTTGAAAGTGCGATGGATTTACAACTGGACCTCGAAGCGACCTGTGGGGCTTCCGGAAGGCGTTGAGTGGGTGCCAATGGTCTTCAAGGACAACGAGAATCAGTTCGCGATGAAGGCAGTGGAGGAAATCCGCGCGGATTTGCCAAACAAACCGTCTGCAGTACTCGGCTTCAACGAACCTGAGGGCAAAGACCAAGGCAACACGACCGTCGAGCAGGCGTTGGCGGTCTGGCCGAAGCTGGAGGAGCTCAATCTGCCACTTGGCAGCCCGGCGGGCGTGCATGCAGACAGTCCGTGGATGCAGAGCTTCATGAAGGAGGCTCTCAAGCGGAAATACCGCATCGATTTCATCACCATTCATTGGTATGGCGACCCGAACGCCTCGCAGTTCATGTCCCACCTGGACAAGATCTCCCGCTTGTATAAACGGCCGCTGTGGATCACCGAGTTCTGCCCTGCCGACTGGAGCGCCTCGAAGACGGGCAAGAATCAGCACGCGGAGAAAGACGTGCTGCGTTTCATCAAAGATGCGCTGCCGCGCCTCGAGAGGTCCAACGATGTGGAGCGCTACGCGTGGTTCGGAACCGCGCCAGGAAACACACCCACCGGATGTTCCGCCTTGTGCGATGCGAGCGGTGCACTCACCAAGCTGGGCGAGGCTTACGCGGAAGCGTGACAACGGATCCCGAGTTGGCGATTGCCCGTCAAAATGGAATGTACGCGCTGGCATTGAATGCTGGTTAAGTTTAAACCTTCCCTTCATGCCTGCCGACATCCGCGCCCTCGAACCCAATACTCTCTGGAACTGCTTCGCCGATCTCAATGCCGTGCCGCGACCCTCGAAACGTGAGGAGCGTGTGGTGGCCTTTGTGCGCGATTTTGCGAAGAGCCACGGACTAGCTTCAATGCTCGACAGTGCTGGCAATGTCATCATCAAGAAGCCTGCGACACCGGATCGGCAGGACAGGCCAGCGGTCATCATGCAGGCGCATTTGGACATGGTTCACAAGGCCGCCGATGGGCTGAAATTCGACTTCAGCACGCAAGGCATCAACATGTGGGTCGATGGCGACTGGGTGCGCGCACACGGCACGACGCTCGGCGCGGACAACGGCCTCGGCGTGGCTGCAATCCTCGCGGTTCTGGCTTCCAAGGATCTTTCGCATCCACCCATCGAGGCGCTATTCACCTTGGATGAAGAGCAGGGCATGGGCGGTGCGCTGGGGTTGCAACCTGGGCTGCTGACGGGCAAAACGATGCTCAATCTCGACTCGGAGGAAGACGACACCTTCACCATCGGCTGCGCGGGCGGCATCGACACGACGGGATGTTATGAATATAACCAAACTGCCCACGCAAACACCGCGCCCGTGGTCGCCATCCAGATCAGAGGTCTGCGTGGCGGACATTCCGGCCTACAAATTCACGAAGGACGTGCGAATGCGATCAAACTCATGACGCGCCTTCTCCATGCCTGTGGCGAGGATGTCGCAGCTCTCTCGACGATGCGTGGCGGCAGCGCACGCAACGCCATTCCCGCGCAATGTGTGGCGCAGGTGGTGATTTTAGATCAGTCGCGCTTTGATGAACTCTTCCAACGCGAAGCCGCTGGCATCCGCGCAGAGTTTAGCCTGATTGAACCCGGGCTGAACATCGCCACGTCACCTGTGAGTGTCGCAAGTGCCGACATACAAGCGATGTGCCCAGAGCATCAGAAGCACCTCATCCTCGCCATGCAGGCCGTCGTGAACGGAGTCTATCGCATGAGTCCCGTCGTGCCCGGACTGGTGGAAGCATCATCAAATTTTTCCACCATCGCACTCGGCAACGGCAAAGCCGAGTGGGGCAGCCTCCAGCGCAGTTCCGTGGAGTCGAGCAAGCTCGACGTGGCCCGTGCTTTTCGCGCGCCGTTAGAACTCATCGGTGCCCACGTCCGCTCTGGCGACCCCTATCCCGGCTGGAGCCCCAGCGCCGCATCGCCCATCCTGGACAAGATGAAGGCGCTCTACCGCGAACTCTTTGGCCACGACGTCAAAGTTAGCGCCTGCCACGCCGGCCTCGAATGCGGCGTCATCTCCATCGCCTATCCCGACCTCGACATGATCTCCTTCGGCCCCAATATCCACGAAGCCCACTCAGAGAAAGAGTGCTGCAGCATTTCCTCCGTGCAGAAGTTCTGGAAGCTGCTTACGGAGACGTTGGACAGCCTCTAAACACATTCAGATCAGCGGACAAAAATGAATTGTTGCGTGTTGATCAGTGCGAAAACGAGATCCTCAATGCTGTTGAGACCAGAGTTGGTCCAGGCGGCTTTTTCAGCGGTGGTGGGCAGGCGGGAGAGCAACGTGAGATAAACAGCGGCAAGCTGATTCTCAGGATCTTTCGCGGCGGCAAGGTTGAGGCGCAGTTGCGTGTGCGGTTTGAGGATGCTCTCAAACAGTTCGCTGTTCATCAGCACGAGCGCTTGCGGCATGGAGGCGTCGGCGTTCGCATTGTCGATCAAATCGCGGTCGCTCTGGCCGAACTCACGGAGGTAGTGGCCGCGCGGAGCTGGAGACTCCAGGTCGGCAGCACGAGGCCAATCCTTGGTCTGGGCTTGGCGTGATTTGAGATAGGCATCGACATCGGTGATGCCGAAACGTTTGGCTTCATCACGGAAAACGGCGTCGCGGGCGTCCGCGGCCATCTTTTCCTCGCGTGGGATGGCCTGGTCAATGTCGTAACCTGGCACGTCGATGTAGGCACGGTTTTGGCCGGTCTTCTTGAGTTCTTCCATCGTTGGCTTCTTCACGGGAATCGGCGGTGGGGCAGTTTTACCGGTCTTCTTCGTGTAGAGCCGGGCTACGGCGGGAACGACGACATGATCGTGAATGCCGGTGCGGGCGACGAACTCGATGCTGCGGATTTCGAGATTCAGTTTTTCGATGAGCGGCTTGTCCTTGGCCTTTTGCGCGGCGGTGTAGGCTTCGCGTAGCGGCTTCGAGCGTGCGGAGACGGCCTCGTAGCCTTCGGAGGCCTTGGCAGCACCATCGAAGATTTCCTGCGGAGTCAGCAGGTCGAGCGCGTCGCTGAGTTTGCCGCGATAGACGAGCTTCTGCGCCATTTCGCTATCGACACCCTTGCGGCGTGGCAGATCGGGCGTGGGATGGATCAACGTGACGAAGCTGTCGTAGATCTGCTCCGCCGTCATGCGGCGCAAAACGGGTCCGGTGAAGTGATAAGCCTCGCCAGCGACGAGTTCGGTGTGTGTGACCTCATTTTGATAGGCCTGCGTGTTGTAGAGCACGCGCAGAAAGGCCTTCATATCGTAACGACTGGCGATCATGAGTTGCTCCAGGTGCTTCATGAGCGCGGGATTCATCGCCACGGTGCTGTCCATGAGTTCATCGACGGGTTCGATCAAGCCGATCCCGAATACCTTTTTCCACAGCCGATTCGCGATCACCGTGGTGAAGCGCGGGTTCTCAGGCGAGGTCATCCATTCCGCGAATGTTTTTAAATCACCCGTGGTCTGCTTTCCAAGCATTGTAGACGGAGCGATGACATCGTGGGGCGTCTTGTCGGTATATTGATAGTCGTGGGGGAGTTTGAGCTGACGCGTGGGCAGTGCCTGAACTTTGCTGTAGCGAACGAAGTCGCCAAGGTTCTCGAACACACGGCCCATGTGGCGTGTGGCGACGGCCATCTCGGGCTTTTTATCGGCAGCACTTTTCAAATCCATCAAGACGCCCTTGTCAGAGACGCCGGTGAAGTTGGTCTCCAGCGGGTAGGTGAATGCGGCCATCTGGTAGAACTG
>JANOBP010000595.1:0-15097 GCA_031411715.1 Verrucomicrobiaceae bacterium
CAAAACGGCGCGCTGTTGCTATTCACGTTTTTCATGATCTC
Source organism: Verrucomicrobiaceae bacterium (assembly GCA_031411715.1). Classification (GTDB taxonomy): domain Bacteria; phylum Verrucomicrobiota; class Verrucomicrobiia; order Verrucomicrobiales; family Verrucomicrobiaceae; genus Prosthecobacter. The sequence goes on from JANOBP010000595.1 coordinate 42, forward strand.
CGATCCGCGCACCACGCCTGATTCGCGGGCGGGACGTGTCGTTTTTGCCGTGCTGGTGGCTGTGGGCGGCTGGTGGTGGCAATTTCGCATGTTTGGCACCAACGGGCCGCTGTGGTCGCTGGCGGTGTGTTCGATGCTCACGCCATTGATTGACTACTTACTCCCCGCGCGGCGCTACGAATGGTCTCAAAGGACATCCGCGCCGAAATTTCAATCCAACCTCGCCTCCTCATGAAAACACACACGCTCCTCCTGCTGGCCGCCGCTTGGCTGCCTGCCAGCGCATCGGCCTTCTGCGGCTTTTACGTCGCACGGGCTGACAGCAAGCTCTACAACCAGTCCTCACAGGTCGCGCTAACGCGTGATGGCAAAGAGACCTCCATCACGATGGCCAGTGACTTCCAGGGAGATGTGAAGGATTTCGCGCTGGTCATTCCGGTGCCGACGGTGATCGATAAAGACGATGTGAAGGTCGTGGAGAAGGCGCTGCTCGATCATCTGGACGCCTACACCGCCCCGAGGCTGGTGGAGTATTGGGATCCAAATCCGAACGATCCACCGATGATGCCTGCACCACCAGTCCAGTCAGCAGGCGGAGCACCAGCCGACTTCAAACGCAGCGACGGTGCCCGTGCCCGTGGCGTGACCATCGAAAAGCAATTCACCGCTGGTGAATACGACATCCTCGTTCTCTCCGCCAAGCAGAGTGATGGCCTGCTGCTCTGGCTGAATGAAAACGGCTACAAGATGCCCGATGGAGCTGAGCCGGTGCTCGATAGCTACATCCGGCAGGGGATGAAGTTCTTCGTGGCCAAGGTGAACCTCGAACGTCAGGCCAAGGAAGGCCGCACGTGGCTGCGACCGCTCCGCGTCACTTTTACGAGCCGTAAGTTCATGCTGCCCGTGCGTTTGGGCACGGTTAACGCCAAAGGCCCGCAGGACATGATCGTGTACGTTTTGAACCGCAATGGCCGCGTCGAATCTACGAATTACCGCACCGTGCAGATGCGGACGGATCAAAACGTGCCCGAGTTCATCAAGGGCGAGTTCGCCGACTTTTATCGCGCCATGTTTGATCGTGCGGTGACGCTCGAGAAGATGTCGTCGGTGATCACCGAGTATTATTGGGACATGGGCTGGTGTGATCCGTGCAGCAGCGATCCCGTGCCGCTGCATGAACTTCGAGAACTGGGCTGCAAGTGGCTCAAAGGCGACAACAACGCCCGCCCAACCGAGGGAGACGTCTATATCACCCGCCTACATATCCGCTACGACCGCGAGCACTTCCCTGAGGACATCGTTTTTCAGGAAACCGGCGACAAGGTGTTCATCCAAGGCCGCTACATCATCAATCATCCATGGCGAGGCAAGGTAAAGAATGACTACGCCCGCAAATACCTCGCCACACTACCTGGACGCTTCGAAGAAGAAGCCAAAACAGCCGCGCGACTCACCGGATGGCCGATTGAGCGCATCCGAGACAAGCAGACGGGCTACAAGGACACTTCGAAGAATCCGGGCGAGTAGAGAGTGATCCTCTGACTAAGTAGGGCGATTTTTCATCAAGTTCATGCCCGAGATTCTCGACATCGAAACCTTCCTGGACCGTGCGCGTGGCGTCACGGTGGTGGACGTGCGGTCTCCAGCAGAGTTTACCCAGGGACACATTCACGGCGCGGTGAATGTTGCGCTCTTCTCGGATGCGGAGCGGGCGGAGATCGGGACGTGTTATTTGCAGCAGGGTGGAAGGGTGGCGGTGATGCTGGGGCTGGAGCGGATCGGGCCGCGCATGGCGGAGTTCGGTGCGCGGCTTACCGCGCTGGCGAATGATTCAGGCGGCGAGTTGCTCATGCATTGCTGGCGCGGTGGCATGCGTAGCGCGAGTGCGGCGTGGCTGGCGGAGACGCTCGGAGTCCGTGTGGCGACGCTCTACGGTGGCTACAAATATTTCCGGCGCTGGGTGATCGAGTCCACGGGACATGGCCGACGGGTTCATGTGGTGGCAGGACTCACCGGCACGGGTAAAACATGTGTGATTCAGGCTTTAGCGGCACATGGCGAGAGTGTGATCGATTTGGAAAAACTCGCGAGTCACAAGGGCAGCGCCTTTGGCGATCTGGGCGAGGCAAAACAGCCGACGCAGGAGCATTTCGAAAACATGCTGGCGCTGGAGTGGCGTGCGCAACCAACGAATGCGCCCGTGTGGCTAGAAGATGAAAGCCGCAACATCGGGCGCTGTAGCCTGCCTGAGGCACTATGGCAGGCCAAGCAGGCGGGCATTTTCCACGTGATCGAGCTGCCAGAGGAGGCGCGGCTCATGCATCTCTGCGAGGTTTACAGCGGCCACCCGCCGGAGGTGCTCACCGCACGCATCGAGAGCATCCGCAAGCGACTCGGCGGTGAGCGCACCTCAGCCGCGATCGCCTCCGTGCATGCTGGCGACACTAAGGAGGCGTGCAGGCTGGTGCTGGCCTACTATGACCGCTGCTACCGCGAGTCAGCGGGCAATGTGCCGCCTGGGCGAGTGCGAAGATATTCTTTTGATCTCCTCGACCCCGCTGCGATGGCAGAGACTCTCTGTGCTGCAACCTAACTCCAATACACCACTACTCTCATGTCTCCCAAGCTCACCCAGTTCAGTTCCGGCGGCGGTTGCGGCTGCAAGATCTCGCCACGTGTGCTCGACGAAATCCTAGCCTTCACAGACACTGCGCCATCGGACCCGCGGCTGCTCGTTGGCAATGAAAACCGCGACGACGCCGCTGCGTGGCTGCTGGATGACGGCAACGTGCTGCTCTCCACCACTGACTTTTTCATGCCCATCGTTGATGATCCCTTCGACTTTGGCCGCATCGCCTCCGCCAATGCGATTAGCGATGTCTATGCGATGGGTGGCCGCCCCATTCTAGCGCTCGCCGTGCTCGGCTGGCCATTGGATCAACTGTCTGCGGAGGTCGCGCGCGAAGTCATCGCCGGAGCGCGTCGCATCTGCGCGGAGGCTGGCATCATGCTTGCGGGAGGTCACAGCATCGACAGCTCCGAGCCGATCTTCGGGCTCGCCGTGAACGGACTCGTCGCGCGCGACAAGCTCAAGACCAATGGCGGTGCCAAGGCAGGTGATCTGCTCTTTCTCACCAAACCGCTCGGCGTCGGCATCCTCGCCACCGCCGAGAAGAAAGGTCTGCTCAAGCCTGAGGACGCAGGCAAAGCCACCGCCTCCATGGTGAAGCTGAACCGCATCGGTGCCGAGCTCGCAGGCATCAGCGGCGTTCACGCGCTCACGGATGTCACGGGCTTCGCGCTGCTCGGGCATCTCGGTGAAATGTGCGCCGCGAGCAGTGTGCGCGCCGAGATCGACTTTCCCGCTGTGTCTCTCCTTGCCAATCTCGATTCCTACCTCGACCAAGGCCTCAGCCCCGGTGGTGCCAAGCGAAACTGGGAAAGCTACGGGCACCACGTCCAACTCACGACGGACCGCCAGCGCATGATTTTGGCCGATCCGCAGACGAGCGGCGGCCTGCTGGTCGCCGTGGATCCGAGCGCGCAGGCCGAAGTCACCGCACTGCTGACTGACCATGGCCTGCAAGAATTCACGCGTCCGATTGGCCAACTGCACGCCCCTGCAGACGATCAGGCGCGCATCGTGGTCCGAGGCTGAGGCCGGCGGCTGGGAACTCTGAGTCAACTTCAAGTGTTCGGCTGCGAGTGGCTCAAAGTGGAGAGATCAGTCCTATGGAACCGCATCTGTCCCCTCGAACTTGATCTTGGTCGTCTTCACATCAAGCAGCGGCCCGAGTTCGACGACGTTCGTGTAGCCGTAAGCGTGGAGGTTGATGAAAGTCTGAATGTTCAGAGCAACTTTGACCGACTTGCTGGCGAAATTGATCGGCTCATTCTTGAAGTTGTTGTTGCAGTAGATCAGGATTCGCGTGGCGGTGTTCGGGATCAGTTTCCGCAGCGCGGGTTCGGTAAAATCAGTGAAGGCGAGATGGATGGAGCCCTTGATGTGGAGAGCCTCGTAACGGTCCTTGCTGCGAGCATCAAGGATCACGGTTCCGGGTTCTTTGGAGAGTCGAATGAACTCGTCCTCGCTCACACGGTTCGCCTCGCGGGTAGAGGCCAGTTGGGACGTCAGAGCCGCAAAGCCCGCATAGTCGATCTTTGGATTCGAGAGGGGATCGGCAGCAAGTAGGACGCCGAATGGCAGGATGATCAGGGAAGAGAGAAGCTTCATGGCTCTGTGATCCTATCCGTCTCACTCTCAGATGTCCGTAAAGTGAAGGTAAAATGCTCCGCATTGAATTCGCACTGCGATGAAAACGGATGGGGATTGGCGATGCCGTCTCCAGATCGCTGTCAAAAAGCGGGCTAGATTGCCACATGTCTGTGCGTCTTCTTGGGGTGCCGCATGACTATCTTTCCACGACCTCACGTCGCCAGTTTCTGACTGGCGCGGGTGTGGGTCTGTCGAGTGTGGCGCTGACGCATTTGATGGCGGAGTCGCAGTCGCATTTTGCGCCGAAGGCCAAGCGGGTGATCTGGCTGTTCATGCATGGCGGGCCGAGTCATGTGGATTTGCTGGATCCGAAGCCGGAACTCGTCAAACACGCCGGGAAGCCGCTGCCGGAGAGCTATGGCGCGGTGGAGACGCGGCGGAAGGTGGCGCATAATCCGCTGCTGGCTCCCGTGAAGGCTTTTTCAAAGCATGGGCAGAGCGGGATCGAGGTGAGCGAGTTCTTGCCACACATGGCGGGGATCGTGGATGAGATGTGCGTGATCCGCAGTTGCCATGGAGACAGCGTGAATCATCCGCAATCAGTGTATCAGATGAATACGGGCTCCATCTTGATGGGGAAGCCGAGTCTGGGCAGTTGGGTGTCGTATGGGCTGGGATCGGAGAATGCGGACATGCCGTCGTTTGTGGTGATGCCTGATCCGGGTGGTGGCCTGAAGGGCGGACCGCCGGCCTGGGGCAGTGGTTTCCTTCCAGCGACGTATCAAGGCACAACCATGCGCGCGGGTGCGAATCCGATCCTGCATCTACAAAGCCCGCAGAGCAGCGTGCGGCAACGCTCGACGCTGGATTTGATTCAGCAGATGAATGCGGTGCATCAAAAGCAGCGTGTGGCGGATGGCATTCTCGATGCGCGGATCAAGGCCTATGAACTGGCCTTCCGCATGCAAAGCGCCGCACCGGAGGCGGTGGACATTTCCCGCGAGTCTGAGGCCACGAAGCGGATGTATGGCATCGGTGAAGCCAAGACGACGGAGTTTGGCACTCGCTGCTTGCTAGCGCGTCGGATGATCGAGCGCGGGGTGCGCTTTGTGCAGCTTTATTCCGGTGATACGAATGGTTGGGATGCGCATGACGATGTTTTGAAGAATCACACGGACTATGCAGCGCGCACCGACAAGCCTGTGGCCGGTTTGATTCGTGATCTGAAGCAGCGCGGGCTACTGGAAGACACGCTGGTGATCTGGGGCGGTGAATTTGGCCGCATGCCGATGAGTGAGAAGGGCGTGGGTCGTGATCACAATCCCTGGGGCTTCACGACAGTGCTTTTCGGCGCGGGCGTGAAGCATGGCCATGTGCATGGCGCTACGGATGAGTTTGGTCTGCGTGCTGCAGTGGACAAAGTGCATGTGCATGAACTGCATGCGACGATCCTGCACCTGCTGGGCCTGGATCATGATCGTCTCACCTTTAAGCACAACGGGCTGGAGGAAAAGCTGACGGGCGTGGTGGAGTGCTCGGTGGTGAAAGGAGTGCTGAGTTGAAATGACGAATATCGAATGCCGAATGACGAGTGGATTGTGCTTGGCTGGATTGAGCCTCGTGATGCTGGTGTGTGGCTTTGAAGCCCATGCGGCGGCGATTCGGGCATCGAGCGATCCGGTGAAGGATGAGCGGGCGATTACGGCAAAGGATCGTGAGCATTGGGCCTTTAAGCCGATTGCGGTTTCGAATGGTGCTCTGGATGATTTGTTGAAGAGCAAAGCACCGCGTGCGGATGCTGCGGTGCTGATCCGCCGAGTGACTTTTGATCTCACCGGCCTGCCGCCTTCGATGTCCGACTTGTCAGATCTGTCCGGCAAAAAGTACGAAGCCCTGGTGGATCGGCTGCTGGCCTCTCCACGCTATGGGGAGCACTGGGCGCAGTGGTGGCTGGATTTGGCGCGCTTTGCCGAGTCGGATGGGTTTGAGTATGATGCAGAGCGGACACGGGCGTGGCAGTATCGGGACTGGGTGATCGGGGCGCTGAATGTGGACATGCCGCTGGACCTTTTTGTGCAGCAGCAGCTCGCGGGTGATTTGATGGGAGTTGAGGTAGCGACGGGTTTTCTGTTGGCGGGGCCGGATATGCCGGACGTGAACAATCAAGACGAGCGCCGGCATGTTTTCCTCAATGACATGACGGCGACGGTGGGCGCGGTGTGTCTGGGCCTGACGGTGGGCTGTGCGCAGTGCCATGAGCATCCGTATGACCCGATCAGTCAGGCGGATTTTTACCGGCTGCGGGCCTTCTTTGACAACACGGTGCTGCCCAAGGAACGCAAGCAGGTGGGGCCGGCGGTGCGTGTGTTTGTGGAAGGTGTGCCGGCGAGTGTGGTGTTTGTGCGCGGACAGTCAAATCGACCTGGACCTGCTGTGCAGCCGAGTTTTCCGCGTATCGCGAAGACAAAGCCAATGGCTGATGAAAAGCTGGATCGCGTGGCTTTGGCCAAGTGGATCACGAGCAAGGACAACGCGCTGTTTTTGCGTGCGATGGCCAACCGCATCTGGCAACAGCACTTTGGGACACCGCTGGCGGGGAACCCGAGTGATCTGGGGCATCAAGGTGAAGCGCCGACGCAGCCTGAAGTGCTCGACTGGCTCGCGGCGGAGCTGTCACGGCAGAATTGGAGCCTCAAGAAGCTGCATAAGGTCATCGTGATGTCGAAGACGTATCAACAGGCAGAGGCACCGCACAAACGGCTGACGGGTGAGATGCTGCGGGATGCGCTGCTGAGCGTGGCAGGCGAGTTGAACGTCAAAACCGGCGGCGAGAGCGTGCGGCTGCCTTTGCCAAAGGAGGTGAGCATCACGCTGCTGAAAAAGCAGGCGGAAGCGACGACGGACGTGAGCGAGCACCAGCGGCGGAGCATCTACACCTTTGCACGGCGGAATCTGCGCTTGCCGCTGTTTGATCTGTTTGACCGGCCTGATGCGCAGAGCAGTTGCAGCCGCAGAAACGAGTCCACCACCGCTCCACAGGCCCTGAGCATGATGAACTCCGAGTTTGTGAACGAAATCGCGAGCAAGGTGGCTGCGAAGCTGACGACCGAGTGTGGATCCGATGCCGCCAAGATCGTGGATGCAGCCACGCTGCGCTGTCTGAACCGCGAAGCGACCGATGCGGAGCGTGAGATGGGCCGCGTGTTCCTGGAGAAGCAAACGAGCATAGCAGGCAGCTTCACGGAGGCGGTAAAGGATTACTGCCTGGCCGTGCTGAACTCGAACGCGTTTGTCTTTGTGGACTGAGCGTGCGGCTTATTGAGCCGCCAGAGCAGCCGCAGCTCTCGCTTTGGCGATCTCAGCTTTTTTCAGAATCTCCTCGGTGCTGGGGAGGCTGGCGAGGACGTCGGCGGGGATGAAGCCGTCACCGACGAGCTTGGTGAGGCATTTTTTGCGCTCATCGAGAGCCTTGTCAGGACTGCGCTCTTTGCCGAAGCGGCTTTTCGCAGCGGCGCTGCGGTCTTTGAGCACGGAGTAGATGTCACCGCCGAGGAGGGAGGAAATATCGACTTTGATTTTCTCGCGCCCGGCTTCGGCTTCGTTGATTTCGTCGCCGTTGATGGGGCCTGCCTGATACTTGGGAAACATGATGGCGACTTCTGGACAGACACGTGAGCAGGCGGGGCAGTTGGTCTTGCAGTTGTCGTTGTTCTGCACCTGGATCTTGTTGTCGTCGCTGACACCATAGACGTCGAAGAGGCAGAAGCTGAGGCACTGCATGCAGTTGGTGCAGCGTGAGTAATCGATGACGGGGAACCAGGGCTTCCATTTGCCGGGTTCGTTCATGGGTTTGTCGCCACGGGTCTTTTCGACGAGCGAAACGATGGCGTCGGGCTCAAGGCCGGTGATGTCACGCGTGTCGATGGAGACTAGGCCAGTGGCGTCCTCCAAGGTCGGTGCCTTGCCTTCAAAGGCACCAAGCACCAGGAGACTGCGGTCATCATGTGGCACCGCACTCGCTCCCTGGCCGCTGCGTGTGACGGTGTAGCCTTTGTCGAGCAAGGCCATCATGACTTTGGCTCGGGACTCAGCTGGGAGCTGGATGCTACCTGTGCCTTCATAAAGAACGACTCGGAGGGGGCGATGCGTGTGAGTGATCATGAGGTGGTGATTGGATTATGATTTGAGAAGTGATTCGGTGATCTCGGTGGCAGTTTGAGTGCGCATGTTGAGGATCTCGGTGTTTTCGGGGAGTGGTGCACCGGCTTGATGGAAGAGACCGGTGACAGCGCGGGGATAGCACGCGGCAATGCGTAGGTTTTGGCAGGCGGCGATGGCTTTGAGCCGAGGATCGCGATGGGCGGCCATTTCACACAGGTCGGAGACGGTCTCAAAGCTGGTGTCCGAGGCGCATAGTTGCTGAAGAACGTCGTTTTTGACGCCGGTGGGCACGACTTGGGCGTAGGCGCAGCGGCAATAGAGGATGGTGGCAGGAGAGGACAAAGCGTGGGGCGTGAGGTTCGCGGTAGATAGAGCGGGGTAATAGCGCTGTGCAACTACGGCGAAGAATGGATGTCTTATTCGCGGACGCGTGAGGCTATCTGACAAAGTCGCTCATCTCATAGAGCTTCTTATCCCGCACCGGCTCCTTTTTCGCGGCTTTCGCTCGCTTCAGCATTTGCGAAAACATCGCATCGCCTGCGCCGCCTTCATCCATGCCGCCGAATTGCTCTTCGAGTTTCTCCGGATCTTCACCTGCCTCCAGCCGCTTCACCATCTCACGCAGCTCGGGAGGCGTTTTGTCACCCATGACGTCGGTCATTTTGCGCATGAAGCGGCCAAGCTGCTTGGGGTCTGGGTTCTCCTCGTCGATCCCACCCATCTCGGATTCCATCTCCATCATGAATTGGTCCATCTTGTCCTCATCCATGCCTGCAAAGGGGTCATCTCCAGTGTCCTCCTTCGCCTTACCGATGAAGGCGAACTTGGATACTCGCTTTTCCATTTTGAAATTTTCCCCATCTGGGCAAAGGGGCACTTTCTCCCGCATCGCCAGCGTTCTGGCAAAAAAAGAATACAGCTTGTTGTTATCTGGACAGTAGAACTCGTAAATCGGCATGGCGTGTCCCATTTATAAATCAGAATTCGCGAATCATACATCATAAATTACCCAGCAACGTGCCAGACTCCCTCGATACGCCCATCCATGACGCCCGCGAAGCCCTGCGGAAGCACTTTGGCTTCCGCGAGTTCCTCGACGGCCAGGAGACCGTCATGGCCAGCATCCTCGGTGGGCGGGATACCATGGTCATCATGCCCACTGGCGGTGGTAAATCACTTTGCTATCAACTTCCCGCCATGGTCATGGATGGCGTCACCGTCGTCGTCAGTCCACTCATCGCCCTGATGAAAGACCAGGTCGATGCGCTGGAGCGTCGCGGCATTCCCGCCACCGTCATCAATAGCAGTATCTCCCTCGCCGAGCAGCAGCAGCGCATTGAGGCGCTCCGCAATGGTGAGTACAAGCTTGTTTATGTCGCGCCCGAGCGCTTTCGCAGTCGCAGCTTTACCAATGCGCTCAAGCAGGTCCAAATCGCGCTCTTTGCCGTCGATGAAGCGCATTGCCTCTCCCAATGGGGCCACGACTTCCGCCCTGATTACATGCGCCTTGGTGAGGCCCTGGAGCGCCTCGATCGGCCACAAGTCGTCGCACTCACCGCCACCGCCACGCCGGAGGTGCGCGACGACATCCAGCGCACGCTCGCTTTGCGGGATCCACTCATTGCCATCCGTGGATTTGAGCGTCCCAATCTCTCGCTCAACATCATCCCAACGAAAACCAATGATGATAAATACCAGCGCCTGATCAAACTCATCGCCACGCACAAAACGGGCATCGTTTACTGCTCAACGCGCAAAAAAGTCGATGAAGTCGGTGGCGAACTCCGCGAGCGCAAAATCAAAGTCATCGAATATCACGGAGGACTCGACGACAAGGAGCGCGAATCCCGCCAAACCAAATTCATCGAGAAAAAAGCCGATGTCGCCGTCGCCACCAATGCCTTCGGCATGGGCATCGACCGCTCGGATGTGCGCTTCGTGGCCCACTTTGACATTCCAGGCTCCGTGGAAGCTTATTATCAAGAGGCAGGCCGCGCTGGCCGTGATGGCGAGCCCTCGCAGTGCGATCTTTACTTCAACTTTGCCGACACCCGCACGCAGGAATTCTTCATCGAGGGCAACAACCCTGGTCCCGACATCATCCGCGCCACCTACCAGGCCTTGCTCAACCGTGCTGATGATCAAAACGAAGTCGCCGCATCCATCGACGACATCACCGACCTCACCGGCGCTAAAAACAGCATGGCCATCAGCTCGGCGCTTAGCCAGCTCAACCGCATGGACGTCATCGAGCGCTATGACATCCCCGGCAAGCGCATCCGCGGAACACGCCTTCTGCAGCCCACGTTGCTGGCGCGTGATCTGCCGCTTGATCTCAAAGCACTGGCCGAAAAAGATCGTCGTGATCGCTCCAAACTCAAAGCCATCGTCGATCTCTGCTACAACGATCACACCTGCCGCCAGGAGCAAATTTTGCACTACTTTGGCGAGACCGAGAGCACGCCATGCGGGACATGCGACGTCTGCAAAGCAGGCGGCATCCAGCCTCCACGTGATGGCACAGCCGAGGAGGTCACCATGCTCCGTCAGGCTCTCAGCGGCATCGCCCGCATGTCCACGCGACATGCCGATGGCACCTGGGAAGGCAAATTCGGCAAAGGTCGCATCATCAACATGCTCGTCGGCTCCAAATCGAAAGACATCGTCGATGCCGGTCTCGACCAACTCACCACCTACGGCCTGCTCAGGCACCTCGGCACGCAGGTGCTGCACCCGCTGTTCACCGAGCTCGAAAAACAAGCCCTCATCGAGTCCACAGCCGGAGAATACCCCAAAGTCACCCTCACACGTCGCGGTGCGGAAGTGATGAAAACGGGTGCAAACATCCAACTCCGCTGGCCCAACCTCAGCACGCCAGCCAAGAGTTCCAAGCTCACCAAGACCGCTCAAAACGAGCAACTCGCCGCTCGTGAACTTGGCTTCGATGAAGCCCTGTTCGAGAAGCTCAAAAAACACCGCGTCGTTTTAGCCGACTCCGAAGGCGTGCCGCCCTATCTCATCTTCAACAATCAAACCTTGGAGTTCATGACTCGTCTCAAGCCCAAAACCATCGCCGAAGGCCGCGACATCCGCGGCGTCGGTCACAAAAAAGCGCAGACCTATCTTCCAGACTTCATCAAGATCATCGTGAAGCACGGTAAGTGACGTTTGCGATTCGAGGCCCCTTAGCCCTATTACCCTTCTTCAAGAAAGCTCCTTCGAGTGAAACGCGTTCATTTCCGCCCATGAACGCCGCCCCCAACCAGCGACTCCTCTCTCTTGATGCCTTTCGAGGTTTCATCATGCTCTTGATGGCCTCATCGGCTTTCGGGGTCGCGGATATGGCGGTGCTGCATAAGGGAACGTTCTGGGAGTTCATTAAACCGCAATTCGAGCATCGTGCGTGGCAGGGTTGCTCACTTTGGGATCTCATTCAGCCGAGTTTCATGTTCATGGTCGGCATCGCCGTGCCATACTCATGCCTGAAGAGGCGTGAGGCTGGGCAGACCATGCTTGGAATGACCCTTCATGCTTTCACACGCGCCATTTTGCTCATTCTGCTCGCCGTCATCCTCAGCACGGGTGGTAAGGCATCCATGACCAACTGGACCTTCGCCAACGTGCTCGCGCAGATTGGTTTTGGTTATGTTTTTCTCTTCATCATCTCACGCCTCGGTTGGGAATATATGATCGCAGGCATCATCGCCATCTTGGTCGGATACACAGCTTTCTTCGTGCTTTTTCCGCTGCCAAACGCCGAGCAACTTACCAGCATCCAAGGCATGAAGGGCACTGATGGAGCCATCTTGGACGGCTTTTTCGGTCACTGGAGCATCCACCTCAATGCCGCTGCCAATTTCGACCGTTGGTTCCTCAACCTCCTGCCACAGGCTGAACCCTTCGTGTACAATCAAGGCGGTTATCAGACGCTCAATTTCGTCCCCGCTCTCGCCACCATGCTCGGCGGTGCCATGACTGGCCATTTCCTGATGAACAGCATTCACAGCGACAAGATGAAGTGTGTGCGCCTCATCATCGCAGGCGTGCTGCTGCTCTTCATCGGCACCATCCTCGGGCTTTTTGCCATGCCCATCGTGAAGCGCATCTGGACGCCCTCGTGGGCCATTTTTAGCGGCGGTTGGGTCCTGCTCATGCTGGCGGCTTTCTACTGGCTGGTCGAGATCGCGGGCCAGCGTCGCATCGTTTTTCCGCTGGTCGTTGTCGGCATGAACAGCATCACGATTTACATCCTGCACAATGCCTGCGGCGGTTGGTTCAAAGACAATCTTCACAAGCATCTCCCCGCAGCCGCATTCCCCGTCGAATACGCTCCGCTGCTCGAGCGCTGCTACGTCCTCCTCGCTCTCTGGCTCATCTGTTTCTGGCTCTACCGTCAAAAAGCCTTCCTCAAACTCTGAGCTGGTGAACTAAACAGGCTCGCCCACGGCACGCAGCAGTGCCTCACCAGCCCTGCGACCACTCAGCAGGGCACCATTGATCGAAACGTCTTCGCAGTAGTCACCGCAGCGATACAGCCCCGGTTCGATCGACGCGCTCAATGGCCCGGTGCCAAGTCGGAGTTGCCGACCCTCTGGCTGTGCGTAGCGCACCTGGCAGGTGCGTAAGTGCCGCCACTTCTTTACGCCTGATCCAAACCAACTCGTCATCTGCTCACGCACCACTTGCTCTAATTCGGTGCTGGACGGCATGCCTACAATCGATGCTGCGATCAGATGCTTGCCTTTGGGTGCATACTCCGGTGCGATCCTCGACATCACGCAGGCATTGTTCACGGGTCCACGCCCATCGCCATCAAGATACAAGATCGGATCACCCGGTGGCATTTCATCCGCGGCATAATAAACACATGTCGTCGAGCGCGCCGGTAGCGGGGCTGCGGCACCCGTCGGTGGCAGCAGGCGGAAGGCCGCCTCCTCACTCACCGCCAGCACGATCTGATCCGCGTGGATCACCTCGCCGCTATCCAGAGTGACCTCACCAGCCCGCACACTGGTCACCGGCGAGTTAAGTTTCAGACTCCCGGGAGGCAAAGCCACGGCCAATTGATCTGGAATGGCCTGCATGCCCCGCGCAGGCAGCGCACTGCCACTTCGATCAAACATGGCGAACAAAAACAACAGCATGCGCGCCGAGGTGCGCAGATCCTTTTCCAAAAAGATGCCTCCAAAAAACGGGCGGAAAAAGCGATCGATCATCTGCTCGGAAAAACCAAACGCGCGCAGATATTTCTCCGTCTCCATGTCCTCAAGCTCAAGCGGCGGCTCCTTCATGCCAAAAGCCTCCTTGCGCAGCAGCAGCGTCACCCAGCGATCACGCATCTTAATGACCGCCTCGTCCCGCAGGCCTTTCAAAGCCATGATTGGGTGCCCAACCGGGTCCGCGACTCGGTGAAAGCGATTCTTCACAAACACATCCGCGCCACGATAAATCGGCCGCAGATCCAACTCCGTATAATCCAGCACGCGCCGCGCCTCAGGATACGCAGGCAAAAAAACCTGGAAGCCACGATCCAACTGGAAGCCATCGACCACGTCCGTCCTCACGCGACCTCCCACACCACTCGAAGCCTCCACCAATGTGAAGGGCAGCCCCGCTTTGGCCAATAGACGTGCGCATGCCAAGCCGGACAGGCCGGCGCCGACGATCACGATTTTGGGCTGTGGGGAACTCATGCGGAAAATTGCGGGCGATCATCATGGGCGCTCGTCCAAGCATTGCAAGGCTGCATCCACACTTGAAGCAGACTCCATGCCGTCCACACATAGCAAAATGAGTCCCCCCAAGCCACGTCTCCTCATCCTCGGTGCCAACGGTGGCCTCGGGCGTGCTCTAGTCCGCCATCTCTCACCCCATTTTCCCGTCACCGCATGGACTCGGGCCGACTTGGACTTCAACAAGCCAGACGACATGCTCACCAAGCTGCGTCATCAGCCTTTTGATGTCCTACTCAATCCCGCTGGCCTCACCAGTCCTGACACATGTGCAGAAAACCCATTGCAGGCCAAGCTCAGCAATCACCTCGCGCCTTCGCTCCTCGCCGCCGCCTGTGAGAAGCTTCAGGCACGCCTCATCCACTTCAGCACCGACTACGTCTTCGACGGCAGTCGCCAAAACCTATGGCGCGAAGATGATCCAACCGACCCCATCAACATTTACGGTCAAACCAAGCTCGATGGCGAGCGCGACATTCTCGCTGCCAATCCAAGCGCGCTCATCGCCCGGGTCTCCTGGCTCTTTGGTCCAGACAAGGCAAGCCATCCCGATCAAATCATCGCCAAGGCCATGCAAAGTGCCGAAATCTCCGCCGTCGCTGACAAAACCTCCGCTCCAACTTTCACCGTAGATCTCTGTGGTTGGATCGAGCACCTCATCCTGCATCATCCCGACCACAGCGGCACGCTTCACCTTTGTAACAGCGGCAGCACCTCCTGGCATGGTTGGGCACAGGCCGCACTCGAAATCGCTTCCTCCCTCGGCCTTCCCGTGCAAACGACACGCGTCACACCCACCGCCCTCGCCAGCCTCACCTTCTTTAAAGCCGTGCGCCCACCCCACACCACCATGAGCAACCAGCGCTTCATCCAACTCACCGGCATCACACCGCGTGACTGGCGTGCCGCACTCGGTGACTATCTCGCGCTCAAGCACCGCCCCGCAT
>JANOBP010000596.1:0-2408 GCA_031411715.1 Verrucomicrobiaceae bacterium
GGCTTTGTGCCCGTTTCGAAGGCCAACTAAATCGTTGTTTGACCAGTCCACACATCCGGCGCAAGAAGGTGATTCTTCCGCCGGATTTTTCTTTTTACCCTGCATGGATCCAACCCAGTCCACACCACCTCCAACACTTGGCAGCAAGTTGCTGCGAAAGGGGCGGCGCTCTGCACTGGGTGTGGACCCACAGCAGTTGATCAAGGCCTTCTTTGGGGCCAACTCGAGCATCGCCATCATTGTGCTCGTGCTCATCATGGCCTTCCTGTTGCGTGAGGGGGCTGGATTCCTCTCCACTTACCATCATGAGCTGGAAACCTACCGCAAATCCGGCCTCGAATTGTGTGACCTTGCCGATCAACCACTCAAGGACCAGCAAGCACTCGCCAGCGCCCTCCGTCGCGCCTTGAGCATTGAGATGGATCCCATCACCAAAACCGCCCGCGAGCGACGTGATGCTGCTTTTTTGCTGAAGCGGACCATTGAGGAGCAAACCACCACGCCACGTACCGATCTCGAAAAAGCCGCACCCGAGGCTCAGCCGAAGCTGCGCGACGTTTTGAAGCAAAAAACCACCGAAGTGGCCAGAGCAGCCGAGTTCAGCCCGCTTTTCACTTTCGAAGAGAAAGCACAACTCCAGAGCGAGCTTTCCGCGCTGACACCTGAAGTCAGTGACCTGCCTCCAACGCTGCTAAAACTCGCCGCTGAGTTCACCACTAAGGATCAACAGGCTAAAAAGCAATTTGCCGGTATTATCCTCACTGGTGAGACCTTCGAGGAAGCCACCGAGCCCGTTACGGAGGTGATCGACGAGCTCAAAGAGCACGCGCTGGAAACCAAGGAACTCGCCACTGAATACGACACACTCGAAACCGGACGCCGCCAGCTCCTCGATGCTGCAGCCAGCGCTAAAGACCCCGATCGCAAAGCTGAACTGCTCAAGGAAGCCGAGGCCTCGAAAGTCGATGCTGTGAACTTCAGCGAGCGCATCAAGCCCCTGCTTGAGCGCCGAGAAGAGCTGGCCACCAAGCTCACCGATTACGTAGCCGCCTTGGAAACGGCATTCAAAGAGATGCCTGAGCGCAGCAACACGGCCGAAGCCACCGCACTCGTCACCCAAGTGCGCACAGCCATCCCCAAGCACCTCACCGATATAAAAAAAGCCGCCAAAGATCTCAGCGTTTGGAAATGGGATGAGCCCGTCTCCTACTTCCGCGCCGTGCGCTCCTTCTTCTTCGGCAGTCAGTGGATCACCAACAGCTCTTGGCAGGATTTTTACGGAGTGCTGCCTCTATTAAGCGGCTCGCTTTGCATCTCCCTCGTCGCACTCCTCCTCGCCACTCCCATCAGCATCACTGCTGCCATTTACACCAACCAATTCGCCTCGGATCGCGAAAAGGAAATCATCAAGCCTGTCATTGAATTCATCCAAGCTATTCCATCTGTCGTGCTTGGCTTCATCGGAATCGCCGTGGTGGGTGATTTGATCAAAGGCTTCAGCCAATGGGAGATTTTGAGCTGGATACCCGGCTTCCCTATTCAAGAGCGGCTCAACATCTTCAATGCTGGCTGCCTTCTCGCATTCATGGCCGTGCCTACCATGTTCAGCCTTGCAGAAGATGCCCTCAACAACGTCCCGCGCTCTTATTCGGAGGCCAGTGACGCTCTCGGTGCCACCAAGCTGCAAACCGTCTTCCGCGTCATCGTCCCCGCCGCCATCAGTGGCATCTTGGCCGCCATCCTGCTCGGCCTCGGACGTGTGGTGGGCGAGACGATGGTCGTCCTCCTCGTCGCTGGCAACCGCATCGCCATTCCAGACTTCAGTGAGGGCCTTGGAGCCGTTTTCCAGCCAGCGCATACACTCACGGGCATCATCGCTCAAGAACTCGGTGAGGTCTCACGCGGTAGTGCGCACTGGCAGGCTCTCTTCATGGTGGGCATCCTTTTATTCATCATCTCTCTCAGTGTGAACTGGTGTGCGCGCACCATTGCCCGCCGCTTCGAGCATCCCAAAGCATGAGCACAGAAAATCCATTCGCCGGAAACAACTCACGCATTCAAAGGCGTGAGACGGCCATGCGCTGGCTCTTGCGTGCTGGCAGTTACGTTGTCGTTCTGCTCACCGTCGCCATTTTTGCGCACATCACCTTCAAAGGTCTACCCGTGCTGCTAAAGCCCGAATTTCCTTTTATCCAGACATCCTTCCTCACTGAGTTGCCCTCCACACTTCATGTCATCGAGGACAAGCAAGGCCACATCACCAAAGCCAATCCCACTGAGGCGGATGCCATCAAGCTCAAGCTCGGTGATAACCTCCGTAGCGAAAAAACCGTCCCCTACTCCGGTGGTGGCATCCTCGGCCCCATCGTCGGCACAGCGCTGCTTGTCCTCGTCAGCGTCAGTGTCGC
>JANOBP010000597.1:0-10522 GCA_031411715.1 Verrucomicrobiaceae bacterium
ACGTTGTTCATCTTGCCGCAGAGTTTTAGCACCTCGCGCAGCGGCACCCCGGTCCAAAGACCCTGACCGAGTGGTGTGTCGATGTTCAGGCACTGCATGGCCTTCAGGAAGTGAACCTCATGCTTCTTGCCGAGTGCGAGAAGCGTCGGCAAATCCAGCGCGTTGCCGCCATCGAGCGTGAGTGGCTTCTCAAGCGTCGCTGGGGCTTTCGTGTGTGGCTCTTCAATGAACGGATCTGCCGTGATTTCGAGCCGCCACGTCTCCGGCGTGAGCCGCGCGGCGATTTGTGCCGCTCCTTTGAGTGTGTGAGGCTTAGGACTGCCGCGCGAGACGTCGTTGAAGTCCGCATCTGGCGTTAGGAATGGATGCAATGCTGGCCCTGACGCTGTTTCGATTGCCAGCGCCTTCGTCGCCGTCACGCCGAGTGTGCCGAGACGGATGAAACTGCGACGAGAAACATTGGTGGGCGGATTCATGGCGAGGAGAACGTGCGGTTTACCTCACATCCTGCATACGTTCCCACACCGACTCTACCCATAAGACTCCTTCACCGTGAGCAGTTTTTACAACGAGGAGTCTGGAGTGATGTTTTGTTAGGTAATCATACTCCGCCTTCTGCTACCAGATGAACGACACCCGCAGGATTCTTGATCCAAAACGCGCGCATTCCAGATGGCAGCGGCTCAATATCCTCACAGCGGATGATATTTTGTGTATTCAGATGCTCAGACGCGGAAGCCAAGTCGCTGGTGTAGATTTCGAGCCAGATCTCCGCTTGGTGCAACTGTGGCACTCGGTCGATCCAGAGATTCTTCCCGCCGAAATCGAAAACGACACTGTCTTCAGCTATTCTTTCCAGGATGCGGAGACCAAGCGCAGTCTCATAAAATGCCACTGTCGCCTCGAAGACGTTGGCAGGCACCTTCATGGCGATGTTGGAGCCGGGCGTGTAATTTGGAGCGCTCATGTTTGGAGTGTGAATGTGGTGGGTGCTTGCCACGATATTCGATTTCGGCAATGTCGGCGATCAAATCGGGTTTGCTTTGCGGCATGGCTTGCCATCATGGCACACCTTTTATTTCCCATGACATCTGATATCTCCCACGTCGCTGCAAAGCTTGGCATCTCACCGGACCACCTCAGCTTTTATGGACGCGATAAGGCCAAGGTCAGTGTTGATGCGCTCAAATCGAAGCCGCAACGCGGAAAACTGATCCTGGTGTCCGCCATCACGCCGACACCGGCGGGCGAAGGCAAAACGACGGTCTCCATCGGCCTGTCGCAGGGTTTGAAGAAGATCGGGCAGTGCGTGGCGTTGGCGTTGAGGCAACCTTCGATGGGGCCGGTGTTTGGACGCAAGGGTGGTGCCACGGGCGGTGGCAAAAGCACGGTGCAGCCTGCGCAGTCGATCAATCTGCACTTCACCGGCGACTTCCATGCGATCACGAGCGCGAATAATCTGCTGTCGTCGGTGATCGACAATCAGCTCTTCAATGGTGAAGCGCGTGTGAAGCCCGATGGCGTGCTGTGGAAGCGAGTGATGGACGTGAACGACCGCGCGCTGCGCGCCCTGCGCACCAGCGTGGGCAAGCCGACGGAGCGGGCGACCGGTTTTGACATCACGGCGGCTTCGGAAGTGATGGCGATCCTGTGCCTGAGCGAATCGCTGGCCGATCTGCGCGCGCGGCTGGAGCGCATCGTGGTGGGCTTCACGCCGGAAGGTGAGCCGGTGTTCGCGAAGGAATTCCGCATCACGGGAGCGCTCATGGCGCTGCTGAAGGACGCGCTGAGTCCGAATTTAGTGCAGAGCGTGGAAGGCGTGCCCGCCTTCCTGCACGGTGGCCCGTTTGCCAACATCGCGCACGGTTGCAACTCGGTGCTGGCCACGCGCATGGCGCTGGCGCATGCGGATTTTGCGGTGACGGAGGCGGGGTTCGCGTTTGATCTGGGCGGGGAGAAATTCATGCACATCAAATGCCGTCAGAGCGGCCTCGCGCCAGAGGCCATCGTGCTGGTGGCGACGGTGCGTGCGCTGAAAATGCACGGCGGTGCCGCTTTGGACCAACTGACGCAGACGGACACGGCAGCGCTAAGCCGCGGGCTGGAAAACCTCGCCGCACATCTCGATAGTGCCGCGCAGTTTGGCCGTCCGGTCATCGTCGCGATCAATCGCTTCACCAATGACCATGAGGATGAGTTGGCGCTGGTCCATGAGTTCTGCCAGGCGCGTGGCGTGGCGTGCGCGACGGCGGATGTCTTTGGTCAAGGTGGCGAAGGTGCCGTGAAGTTGGCTGAGGCCGTGCTCGCCGCGCTGCCGCAGGAGTCCAAGCCACTGACGATGCTCTACCAAGATAGCGACAGCGTCGAAGCCAAGCTCACGGCCATCGCCACGAAGATCTACGGCGCGGATGCTGTGCAGTTGACGGATGAAGCACGCGCCAAGCTCGCGCTGTTCGCCCGCAGCGGCTTTGACAAACTGCCGCTGTGCATGGCCAAGACTCAGGACTCACTCTCTGATGATGCGAAGAAGCGCGGGCGGCCGCGCGGCTTCACCATCACGGTGCGTGACTTTGAAATCGCCAATGGGGCCGGTTTCCTCGTCGCGCTGACTGGCACGATGATGCGCATGCCCGCGCTGCCGAAGGTGCCCGCTGCGGAGCGTATCCAGGTGAGCGAGGATGGCGAGATCAGCGGGATTTGAGAGAAACCCGCACGAATTCATTGCCACCGGCGGTCTTTGCGTGAAAACCTGCGGGAATGTCCCTCGAAAAAATCATCCTCGGCACTCGCGGCAGTGAGCTAGCCCTCACACAGACACGCATGGTCACGGCAGAGCTGCAGCGTGCCCATGCCTCCCTGCGCGTCGAGCGGGAGATCATTCAGACCAGCGGTGACAAGCGGCAGGATCTGCGTTTTTCCGAGTTCAGTGACGTGGCGCAGGTCGATAAGGGCATTTTCATCAAGGAACTCGAAATCGCGCTCGCAGGCGGCCAGATCGACGCGGCGGTGCATAGCCTGAAGGACGTGCCCAGCGATCTCGCGGCTGGGTTCACCATCGCGGCGGTGCTCCCACGCGCGGCCATTGAAGACGTGCTCATCACTCGTGAGCCATGCACTTTGGAAACTCTGCCACAAGGCGCCCGCGTCGGCACCAGCAGCGTGCGCCGCGCGGCTCAGCTCAAGTGGATGCGGCCCGATGTGCAGATTGTCGAGATTCGCGGCAACGTGCCTACGCGCGTGAAAAAAGTGCTCGGCGAGCAAGCTCTGGATGCGGTGCTGCTGGCGGCCGCTGGGTTGATCCGTCTTGGATTGATGAAGAACGAGCAGATTGAGATTGAAGGAGCCGTTTTGAGCGCACTGACGCTTGATGCCACGAAGTTTCTGCCTGCGGCGGGTCAGGGTGCCATCGCCATCGAATGCCGCGCCGATGATGCGGCAACGATCTCAGCCGTCCGTGCGCTCAATGACTCAGAAACCGAGTCACGCGTCATCGCCGAGCGCGAGTTCTTGAAAATCCTCGGCGCCGGCTGCCAGACCCCCGTCGGCGCCCACACCTGGATCACCGCCGGGCGGCTGCACATGTCCGTGCGCGTGTTTGATGAAGCCAATCTCAGCGCCCAGCCCGTGGAGAAAGCCGCAAGCAGGCCCGTGAATGAAGCCCGCGAGCTGGCAGCCGATTTGGCGGGGATGCTTTAAACCGAGTCGGCTATGGCAAGCCTCCATCCTTTTGCCGGCGCGCCGCCGCAGGATGGCACGTCTAGGCTGGGACACGGACGCGGCGCTTCCGAATCACGGAAGACTTCGCCGCCACGCCGGTTGTCTCCTGCTTTTTGTTTGGGTGTACGTTACCCAGTGCCTTGCGTTGTTTGGTCTGTTCTCGTGCCCAGGCGATGAGCTTCGTGCGATCATAGCCAAACTCAGCCGCTATCGCGGCGCGGATGTCTCTGACTTCTTGGACGATGGTGTCATTCATGGTTGGAGTTGGATGAGGGTTTCAGGGGTGCAGACAATCGGAAAGTGCAGGCTGTGATACTGGCAATACTCGTGAAGTTCTTTCTGCAATGTGGCATTGGCAAGGTGAGTGCAGTTCCAGGTGAGGAGATAATCCATTTTGTGAAGCATCGCCATGCCCAAGTGTGAGGCATCTGTCGCCGCCCTCGGCGGCAACTGAAACAGTCTTATTAAGTCCGCTTCAAGCTGATCAAGTTCCTCGGGCACATCCAGTTCTGGCAGGGGTGTCAGATAAACCATTCGTCGCTGCGCTGCATTGGCGTCACCACCAGCGGCCTCGCCGCGCACGAACGCAGAGGTGTAGAGGCGAAAGCGATACCTGTGCTGATTCCACCAATCGTGCGTCAACTTCTGGTGTGAGGCCATCGGTTCTTGGCGGCTCGGGTGAGCACCCAAGTAGCTTGGGATCGTCGTCTCTATGTAAACCGTCTGCATCTGCCGGAGGATACGCGACCCGAGCCATTCGTAAAGGCCGCAGGCTCAGACGCTTGCCGTGCGTCGGTGCCCACACTTGGATCACCGCCGGGCGGCTGCACATGTCCGTGCGCGTGTTTGATGAAGCCAATCTCAGCGCAACTCCGCTGGAGAGAGCCACAAGCAGGCCCGTCAACGAAGCCCGCGAGCTAGCGGCGGATTTGGCGGGGATGCTTTAAATTGAGCCTGCTCTGACAAGCCCCCATCGTTCTGACGCTCCGCCGCAGCATGATGGCTCTCAACGTCTATGCGCTGGCACCGCTGGGGCAGGGGTGAGCGTGGAGACGCGACGGCGGGTTAAGGTTACGTAAAGCATGGCCGACAGAGCAGCCCCAGTGGTTGTCCAGCCGCGCCTTGTTCGGCCGTTTGGGTTGTGTGAGGATTACAGGGCTAAACATAATAAGAAAGAACAAGCAAAGGGTCAGCACCATCCTCCGTCGCTCGCCAATTGATGAAAGCACTGCACTCGACAAGGGCGTTGAATGCCTCCTCATTCATCCTCTTGAACTCGGAAGCGTTGTCGATGCGTAGGGAAACCAGACCCTCAGAGTAGCAATGATCGCTCATGCAGTCATTCCAAGCATTCATGTTGCGGCCGTAATAATCTGGGAATCTAAACTCCGATGCGAAGAAATCATGGAAGGCATCCCAGTCCCTGAGGCTTCGTCCATCTACGCGGTGCTTTTGCATGTTTTCTGAGCCGAACGGTGTGGATGGTTGATAGATCGTGAGGGTTGTCAGCAGCTTTATAGCCGCATGTGTTGTTGGAATATCACGGGCTGGAGGACTCATGGGTCTCGTTTTACACGCCTATGCCGTATTCAGGCAACCAAAACGTCGGTTGGCACGCGCAAAGGGGGATGCTCGACGGTGTGACTATTTCAGGACGGCTGGGGAGGCGCGCGGTGGGTTGGCGGCTGTCTGGCCAGGGTCATACCCGCCTATTTTGCTCTGGCCACGACCGTGTCAGCACCTCACGAAGGTCGTTTGGCATGGACACGGGCGTGGCAGGACCGCGGGAGCGATATTTGGCACGGACACGGGCGTGGCAGGACCGCAGGAACTTTATTTGGAACGGACACGGAAGTGTCAGGGCCTCAGGATCCTATTTTGGCACGCACACGGCCGTGCCAGCACCTTTCGACTCTTGTTGGGGTCCGCACACGGACGTGTCTGCCCAAAAAAACCATCCACCACTGGGCAGGCATGCTTCTCGTGTGTCCTTGGCACACCAAAGTGAGCAGCGGAAGGCCTACCCTGCCACAGCTCGCGGAACAGCATTGAATGCCATCCTGTCAGGACTCAAACCGCGCGCCAGACTGATAGGAACCGACGCTGCGGGTGACGGCGCCGTCGGTGTGGGTTTGGGCGAGGGCGGACTGGACGCGGGGGTCGGCGGTGGAGCCTTCGATCTCGATGTAGAAGCGGTATTTGTTGGGCTGGCCGCGCAGGGGGCGGGACTCCAGGCGCTTGAGGTTCACGCTGGAGTCGCTGAGCGGGGTGAGGAAGCGGCAGAGGCTGCCGGGGCGGTCGGGGAGCTCAACGACGAGGGCGGTGCGATTGTGTGTGGCGTCCGGCGTGTTGGGCGTGTGGCCGAGGAGGAAGAACTGGGTGATGTTGGGCACGTCACCGGCGATGGGGAAGTGCAGGATGTCGAGGTGATGGCGCTGCGCATTCTGGCGCGGGCCGATGGCGGCGGCGTGGGGCGTGGCGGCGGCGTTTTCGGCGGCTTTGGCGGTGCTGGGCTCGATGATGCGTTTGGCGTCCGGGTAGTGGGTTTTGAGCCATTCATCACCATGGTAGAAAGGCATGGCGTGGGAGTGGATGGTGGCGACTTTTTCGCCAGTGCGGCCGAGCAGGGCGAGTTTCACGTCGAGCGTGAGTTCCTCGAGGATGCTGAGCTGGCAGCGCGCGTCGATGAGGCGGTCCACGGTATCGATGATGAAGCCGCCGGAGGAATTCTCGATGGGAACGATGCCGCGCGCGTCCGGGTGCGTGCTGATGAAGTCAAAGATGTCGGTGATGTTCTCACGCAAGCTGACGCTGGCATGCGGGAAGCGCATCTGAGTGATGAGATGGGAGAAACTGCCGTCCGGGCCGAGACAGGCGATGATCTGAGGTGAGGGCGTGCTCATGGATGCGCGGCGCATGCTGCGGCGGCACGGCACGGCGGTCAATTTGTGATTGCACAAGGAAGCCCCATAAACGGCAAGCTCGGATTTGATCAGATCACTGCTGGTCTCTCGGGTGAAAAACAAACGAGGAAGGCAAATGCCTTCCTCGTTGGGTGATTGGATGAAGAGTTATGGACGCTTATTTCGGCGTGGAAGGAGCTGCAGGCGCGGGTGTAGGAGCGGCTGCGGCAGGTGCTGGAGTTGGCGCAGGTGTAGGAACGGTCAGGTTAGGAGCAGGTGCTGGCTTCGGGGCTTCGGCGGGCTTCTCAGGGGCTGGGGCAGGTGCTTTAGGTGCCTCGGTGGATTTGGCTGATGCTGGTGCAGCGACAGGAGCGGGGATGTTGATCGTTGCCTTTGGGGCGTCGGATTTCTTGGCATCGTCAGCTTTTGGCGCGGCATCGGACTTGGCGTCGGCTTTCGGTGCGGCTGGTGTGGGTGTCACAGCGGCAGCAGGCGTCGGGGTGACCACGGCGGCAGGAGCGGGCGGCGGCTCGGGGAGCTTTTCACCGAAGAGCTTGGCTTTGCCAGTGCTCTGAGCGCGTGCGGTCAGCACGGCGAGTGTCAGCGTGAGGACGAAAAGGATGACGGCGAGCCAGACGGTGAGTTTTTGCAGGACATTGGTGGTTTGAGCACCCCAGACCTGGCTGGTCATGGAGTCACCAAAAGAGGCACCAAGGCCCTCCTGGCGTGGGCGCTGCATGAGGACGATGAGGATGAGGAACAGGCAGACGAGGACTTCGACCACGGTGAGGATACCAATAAGCATAATGAGGAGGGGAAAAGAGCCGCGAATATGGGGGCGGTTTCTGGCTTGGCAAGCGGCATGTCATGGGCTGGGCGGGACTTCTGGCCGGGCAGCAGCGGCGTCCATGCTCGGATTTACCAAGGAGTTCGTGGTGGCGTGTCCTATTGATATAGGCATGGTGGGCCGCTCATGATTGCAGACATTTTTACCCCTGAAACCTGGCAGATGCTCAAAGACGGCCTCCCGGTCGTGCTTTCCCTTATCGTTATCGAGGGCTTACTCTCCGTGGACAACGCGTTGGCCATCGCGGCCATGGCGCGGCATCTGGATGAGAAGAAGCGCGCTCTAGCCATGAACATCGGCTACATCGGTGCTTACGGCTTCCGCATCCTCGCCCTGCTGGTGGCGAGCTGGATCATTGCCAACCACTGGGTGATGTTCATTGGCGCGCTCTACCTCGTCTGGCTGATGTGCGCGCATTTTGTCAGCCAAAAAGGCGTCGAGGAGGATGAGGGCGATGCCGTGAACATCCATCACCGCACCTTTGGTGCTACGATCATGATGATCTCGCTCATGGACCTGAGCTTGAGCGTGGACAACGTCGTCGCGGCCATCGCGCTGAGCCCGAAGGATCTGTGGCCAGTGTACGTCGGCGTGACCATCGGCATCATCGCGCTGCGGCTCATCGCGGGTGTGGCGGTAAAGATGATCGAGAAATACCCGGTGCTGGAGCACACGGCCTTCATCCTGGTCGGCTATGTGGGCCTGCTGTTGCTCAGCGAGTTGCAGTTTGAGGAATATTTCCACAGCATGTCGCCCACGGAACTGAAGCTGTGGAAGTTCGCCGGCATCCTCATCCTGACCACCATCACCATCGCGTGGTCACGATATGCCTGGCTGAAAAAAGTGCTCAATCCATTGCTGGCCGTGCTGCTACTGCCGATGAATCTCTTTGCAGCTGTCGTCGGCGCGCTCATTGTGGCGATCACTTGGCCGTTCCTCTTTGTGTGGGGACGGTTGCGGAAACAGACCGCCCCGTGACGTTTGTCCAGATTCCCGAACCGCGTGAAAAACAACTCTGACAGCCCATCGACTCCATCCAGCGTGGACCTGCCACCGGATGCACCCACCATCATCACCCAGCGTGCGGTGGAGATGCCAGAGACGCCGCCGGATGCGCCGACGATTCTCACGCATCGCACGGGGGCCATGCCGAGCGCGGTGGCCACCATGCCGGATGACGTCACCATCGCGGTGGACACCAAGGGCCGCACGCTGCCAGCGGCGACGGCACATTCCATGTCTTCCATGGGCTCGGCCTCGACCTCGAAGTCGAAGTCATCCATGGCCTTCATCACCGGTGAAGATGGCTGGATCGGTGACCGCTACCGCTTGCTCGATAAACTGGGCGAGGGTGGCTTTGGGCTCGTTTATCGTGCGGAGCAGGTGAAGCCGATCCAGCGCCTCGTTGCCATCAAGATCCTCAAATCAGGCATCGACAGCGAAGTGGTCTTTGGCCGCTTCGCAGCAGAGCGGCAGACGCTCGCGCTCATGGAGCACCCCAATATCGCCCGTGTCATCGATGCGGGCGAAACGGATGTTGGTTTGCCCTATTTCGTCATGGAGCTGGTCAAGGGCCGCTCCATCACCAGCTACTGCCGCCAAAACGAACTCGATGTGCGTCACCGCCTTGAGCTGTTCATTCCCGTGTGTCAGGCGGTGCACCACGCTCATCAAAAAAGCATCATCCATCGGGATCTGAAGCCCGCGAACATCCTCGTTGCGGATGAAAACGGCAGCATCATCCCCAAGGTCATCGACTTCGGCATCGCCAAGGTTCTAGAGGGTCGTGATGCCTCACAGGCAGACTTCACGGGCGTCGATCAACTCGTCGGCACTCCGGGTTACATCAGCCCAGAGCAGATCGAGCATGGCAGCAGCCATGTCGATACACGCAGTGATGTGTACGCGCTCGGGGCGATCTTGTTCGAGCTACTCACCGGCAGGGCACTCGTCACCGCCTCCGACGTCGCCTCCAAGCCCATCCATGTGCTGCTGCGTGAGCTGGCGGAGCGTGATGCGCCGCGCCCTTCCACCTATGAGCCCAGCGTGCCAGCCGATCTCGACTGGATCACCATCAAGGCCCTCGAGCGTGATCCCGCGCGCCGCTACGGCAGCGCGGATGATCTGGCGGAGGACATCAGCCGCTATCTCACCTATCAGCCGATCAAGGCGCATCCGCCCAGCCGCACCTATTTGATCAGCCGCTTCGTGCGTCGTCACCGCATCGGTGTGGCCGCCAGTGCTGCCATCGCATTAGCGGTACTCGGCGGCGGCATCACCAGCACCGCGTTGTATTTCGAGGCGGAAGAGAACCGCATCAAAGCCGAGCAAAACGAAGAGAAAGCGCGCCAATCCGACAGTCAGGGAGATCAGCAGATGGCGCGGCAGTTCGCCGAGCGCGGCCAGTTTCACGATGCCACCGCCTACCTCGCGCGCTCCCTCCGCACCGAGCCGCGCAACGAGCTCGCCTCGACGAATCTGCTCTCACTCCTCGCCAACGTGCATCTCATTCGGCCCATGACGGGTCGCCTAGGTCTGCCAGAGCACACGTATGAGGCACGCCTCACCGCCATCAGCCGCAGCGCGGGTAAGGCACTCGCTGTGAGCAGCATCATGTCAGAGAAACTCCAGGCACCGCTGCCGCCGATCCGCCTGCCCACCCATGATGTCATCAGCATCTGGGACACGCAAAAAGGCACGCGCATCGACAGCCCGCTGCCTGAGGGCATCCTCGTCACCTGTCTCGAAGTCACGCGTGACGGCCAGCAAGCCGTCATCGCCAAAGACGACGGCACCATGGAGCTATGGACGCTCAAGGACGGCAAGCGTCGCATGCTCCAGCCACAACTGCCCAACGCCGTGCTCTGCATCGCCTTCTCCGGTGACGGCCACACCCTCATCGCCGGCAGCGAGGCCGTCGTGGCACAAAATGGCCAGGGCTTCTGCCATGTATGGGATCTGCGGGAGCCGCAGAAGCCCGCGCGCACCTTCGCACACCCCAAAGCCATCTTCAGTGTCGATATTGACCGAACCGGTGAGCTCGCCGTTGCCGCCA
>JANOBP010000598.1:0-2651 GCA_031411715.1 Verrucomicrobiaceae bacterium
GAGTTCACCCAGATCGACATCGAGGCCAGCTTCATTGAGCGCGATGACATCCTGACGCTCGTCGAAGGCTTGCTTGTCAGCATGTTCAAAGCAGGCACCGGACGCGACATCCCGCTGCCATTCCCGCGCATGACCTATCAAGAGGCCATGGACCGCTACGGCTCCGACAAGCCCGACACACGCTATGGCAACGAGATCGTCGATATGGCTGATGTCTTCGCCCAATCTGAATTTAAAATATTCCGTTCTACGCTCGAGGGCGGTGGTGTCGTGCGTGCGATCAATGTGAAAGGCTTCGCTGGTATCACCACTGGCCAGATGATCCGTCTTAATGAGATCGCCACTCAGGCGGGCATGAAGGTGAAGCAACTCGCCTTCATCAAGGTGGAGCGCGATGCCAATGGAGTGCTCGAATACAAGTCCCCGCTGTGGAGATTCTTTAGTGAGGCAGAGAAGGAAGCACTCATCGCCAAGCTTAAGGTCGAGGAAAACGACATCGTCTTCTTTTATGCCGGCACCTGGCAGGAGGCCTGCGACATTCTCGGTCGCGTGCGTGTTGAGATCGCTAACATCACGCAACTCACCAAGGACAGCACCGCCTTCAACTTCCTCTGGGTCGTCGATTTCCCGCTGCTAGCTCACGATGCCGAATCCCAAAGCTGGGTGGCCGTGCATCATCCCTTCACACGTCCAAAAGCCGAAGACGTACCGCTGCTCGATGCTGGTGAATACGCCAAAGTCCGTGCCGAAGCCTACGACGTCGTCTTGAACGGCTACGAACTCGGTGGAGGCTCCATCCGTATCCACGAGAAGTATTTGCAGGCCAAAATGTTCAGCGTCCTCGGCGTGAACGAAGAAGAGCAAGCCATCAAATTCGGCCATCTCCTCGACGCCTTCCGCTTCGGTGCCCCACCCCACGGCGGCCTCGCCCTGGGCCTCGACCGCGTCGCCATGCTCGCCTGCGGTGAGGACAGCATCCGCGAAGTCATCGCCTTCCCCAAGAACAACAAGGGCAGCGATTTGATGACCGACAGCCCTACCGCCATCGACTTCAAGACACTGCGCGAGATTTACATCCAGAGCACCTGGAAGGAGAAAAGTAGCCCTGTTCCTGCGGAACAGGCATCAAAGTAGCCCTGTTCCTGTGGAACAGGTTTTCAGGGTCCAGTTGCACAGCAACTGGACTACTTTGCCCACGCTCGATACTCCCCCTCTCGCAAGCGAGACTTGGTCGGATTGTTCAAGATGTACTCCTTGAATTTCGCGAGGCTCGCCGGGCTGCGCACCAAGTGATCAAAGCTCTCCCACTGCCAGAACTGCCCCTTGCGACTCAGCGCCCGATTGATCTGCGTCGCCGTAAAATTCTTCCAGCTTCGGCATAGCTTCTTCATCTCCCCACGTCCTGCGATGCCAGCAAGCACATGCACATGGTTTGGCATCACCACGAAGGCTTCCAGCAAGTACCGCTCACCGTCAAAATGTCGCAAGCTATCCGCAACGATCTGACTCAGCTCTGGCTGGCGCAGCAAGCACTCCCCGTGGCACTCATCCAGCATCCCATGCCACTTGGCAGTGAAAAGACGATAAACCTCTTGATGCTCATTTTCCGGAAGCATCTCCAATTCACGCTGCCAATCCTCAGCCTCAGGATCAATCCCATGTGCTTTCAGCCAGGCTTGCCGCTCCGCATGCCATTGATTAAAGACCTCCTTTGGGATCGAATCTGCTGTGCGCCAGGTGATAAAGTAAAAAGCGTTGAACTGCTCCCAGTGTGGCAGGTTGCCGTGAGTGATTTCTGTTTTCGCAGAAGGATCAAAAAAGCGGAATTCCATGCGTGAGCGTAAAGTAGCCTTGTTGCTGCGCAACAAGGACCTCCTGTTCCACAGGAACAGGCCTACTTTCTCAGCGCCATCATCAGCGCATCAAGTTCCTCACGCACCGTGGTGGAATCGCTCACGGTTTGAGCGATCTCCGCCTTCACCGCATCGCGGAAACGTTTCCGCAGGCGGTGAATGGCCACTTTGACGGACTCAACGCTCATACTGAGTTTCTCAGCGGCTTCGGCTTGCGGTATCGCATCCGCTTCGGTGGTCAACCAGGGCTTCAAAGCATCAAAGTAGGCTGACTTGCCGCTGTCGCGCATTTCGGCCTCCAACGTGGCCAAGGCACGCGCAAGCAAGGTCAGTGCCCATTGGCGATCAAAGGCCGCATCGGGTGCTTCCACACTCGCATCGGCGATTTGCAGTCCTGCGCCGGTCGCATCGGACTCTGCTTCGATTATCGCATGTATGTGTCCACCGCCTCGTTTTGCCGCATGCGCACGATCCCGCTGATCCGCCGCGAAATGCTTCAGCGCGGCGAGCAAGTAACTGCGAAACCGTCCCCGCAGCGGATCGGCACCCTCGATGGCTCCACCGCTGAGCAGTTTGGCAAAAAAATCATGCGCCAACTCTCTCGACGCATCTTCTTCACGACCATCACGCCGCAAAAAAGCCACCACCGGAGCATAGTAGGCCGCGCATAGTTCACTGAGTGCTGAACGCGACTGCTCGTCGCTGCCACGAGAGCGTGAAACGAGAGTCCAGCGGGTTTCATGGAAGGAAGAAGTCATGCTTTGACAGAGGAGGAGGGATGAAGAACACTTTCCGCAT
>JANOBP010000599.1:0-1283 GCA_031411715.1 Verrucomicrobiaceae bacterium
AAGGTGGCGGTGATGTCGGCTTGATCGCCTTTCAAGAGCACCTCGACAGCAGCCCGGTAACGACGCTCGTTCTCCAACTGGTGGGGAGTGCGGGTGGGGTTGTCCGCGTCCTTGGTCAGCAGGCCACGCACGGACGCCAGCCCAGCGAAATCAGCGCTCTCCACGAAATTCGCCGCCACACTTCGACCGTATGCGAGCGGGAGCAGCAAACTCACGGCTTCTTTCGGGCCGTGCTTTGTGAATTCGACCTCCATTCGATAGGAGCCCTTCACCCGCACGGGCAGCGCGAGACTGAGCCGGGTGCCAGAGCTCTTGACGCGGGGCTTGGCTGGATCGTCGGTAGTGGTCAAATCCATTCCCTCGCGACGCCACATGCCGCCTTCGGCATCTTTGACGACATCTACTAAGGCGAGAAGGTCCACGGTGCCGGATGCGAATGGTGCGGGCATCGCGATGGCGCCGTCGTCCCACTCGACGATGAAGCCGACACTGGAGCGCGTGCGGTATGTTGGGAAATCGTGCCAGCCATGCGGGTGTTCCTTGAAGACGATGCCATGCGGCCCCTGCGCCGGTTCGCCCACAATGGTGATGAAATCAGGTTGGCCCTTGGCCCAAGCCGCGAAGGTGAAGGGTTCGGCAGTGACCCATTGCCACGGCCCCTCGTTGGTGTCCGCAAAACCTCCCAGCCAGAAGCTGGAGGCCATGACGTTCCGATCAAGCTGGGTAGCAAACGTAGCCTGGAGCCACTCGTTCTCCTCCTGGCTCGTCACCGTCGCCAGATGCCCGCCCATCGCCTCGGCCTTCGCTTTCGCATCCTCCCACGATAGCTCGCCGGGCACTAATTCGTAACGGTGGCCAGCGAAGGTGCTCCGCAAAGTCCCCTGTGCGGTGGTGCTCGTTTGATCGCCGGACTCTGACCGCACAGAGGACTGTGCGGACCACTCTTGTGGCTTCTTCAGCGCAAAGAACGCGCCTGTGGCGAGTACGATGACACTGATGAGAACACCCATCACGAGCGGCACGCGGGACTTGGGTAGGGCGGCTGACGGAGCAGCCGCCCTGCCATCCAATATCTGGCTCACATCCGTCTTCACCTCACTCGCGGCCTGATAGCGGTCCTTTGGGTCGGTTTGCATCGCGTGGCTCACGATTTCGTCCCAAAACGGATCACACATCGTGTGCTGTGTCGGTGGTTTCCACACGCCGCGCGGGAGCTCGCCAGTGAGCATCTGGTAAATCATCACCCCGAGCGCATAGATGTCCGCCCGGTGATCCACTTGGTC
>JANOBP010000600.1:0-15177 GCA_031411715.1 Verrucomicrobiaceae bacterium
CGCCAGACCAGGCCGCCCGCATTGCCTTTGACCGTCAGCGTGCCGTTCTTGAAGGACACAAATCTGCCCCAGCCAAACTTATCCTTCTGGTCGATGTGATCCGGCGCTGGAGCAGCCTGTTCGACCTTGCTCGCATCATCCTTCGCTTTGTCGGCTTTGGTATCTTGCGCGCGCGTCGCACCCACCACGGTGAGAGCTGCGATCATCAATGCCGCCGCAAAGCCGCACACAGGATGAGAGCGGCGATGCATGGCGATGGCGCGAATGCGCGAGCGCATCCCGGCGCGCTCGAAGATGCCGACGAAGGCCAGGCTCAGCCGTGAGTGCGGCCCGGAGTTTTGCAGCTTCAGCAACGCATGACCATAGTCCGCACGCCGGTCTTCCGCATCGGCTCCGAGCACCTGCGCATCACACGCCGACTCACGATCCGCCCTCATCCGTGCAAAGGCCAGCCAGAGCAGCGGATTAAACCAATGCAGCGCCTGGAGCACGCAGAGCAGCCAGTTCAGCGGCAGATCATGGCGTTGGAGATGAGTGAGTTCGTGCAGCAGGACCATGCGCGCTTCATTGGCCGAGAATCCGGCTGGAAAACTCACTGGCAGCAGCAACACAGGCCGCAGCAAACCCGCCACGGCTGGGCTGTCCACGGCTGAGGACATGATCACCTGTGGCACAAGTTTTAAGCCAAGCTGCTGCGCGGCGCAGGCCACCAACTCATGGATTTCTGCGCTTGTGACCACCGTTCCACGCGCGATCCGGCGCAGGCTGCGCCGATACCCCAAGCCACCGACAAGGAGCACGCCGCAAGCACCCAGCAGCCATGTGGTGAAGGTCCATTGCAACCCGCTCGGCTGCCACGATGTGGATTGTGTCATCGTCGGAGTTTCGGCAAGTGACGGTGGCATCACGGCAACGGCTTGGGTGCTGACCGGTTCTGCCAAGAAACGATTCTCCATGCTGAACCGGCTAGCAGGCAGCATCGGTGCGAGAAGCACCAGCACCACCGGCAGCCACAACGCATGACGCCACCGCGCAGGCAGCCAGCGACCGAGGGCGAGTTGCAGACCAAGCACGACGAGCGCGAGCACTGACGCTCGCAGGCTGGTGGCGAGCAGCCATTGAAGGAAAGTATCGAGTGTGCTCATCAGGACTGGAGAGTTGGCTAACTTTGATTTTTGAGTGTTTGATCAAGCATCCTCTTCAGCTCGCGCACCTCGTCCGACGTGAGCTGCGCATTTTGCGCGAAGTGGACGAGCAGCGGCTTCGATGCCCCGCGAAACACCCGCTGCATGAAGGACTCGCTCTCCGCGCCCACACAGGCCTCGCGCTTCACCGCCGGCGCAAAGACCCGCGTGCCGCTGGCGTTCTCAGCCGTCTTCAGCGCACCCTTTTCGACCAGGCGCGTCAGCAGTGTGCGCACCGTGTTGTCCGCCCAGTTGGTCGCGGGCCGCAAAGTTTTGCTGATCTCCGCCGCAGTGCGTGGAGCGCTCTCCCAGAGCGCCTCCATCACGACCCATTCGGATTCGGAAATGTCAGGTGGTTGCATAACGCGGCTCGGATTACTACAAACGTAGTGTTATGTCAACTACGGATGTAGTGATTCCATGCGGAGAGCCTGCTTGGTTTCATGATTGCCACACTTAATCTGGCCCCTGTGGTCTGGAAGATTGATCAGGGCGGAATATCACGCGAGGGCAACTCACGGTTAATGGCTATGCGGGTGAGACAGTCCCTGCCAGCCCTGCCACGCCATGAAAGCGGCCAGTAACACGAGCAGCACGCATGAGATGTAGGGCGCGCGGCGCATCCACTCGCCGAAGCCGCTGTAGCGGCGCTCTGCATGCTGCACGCTCCATGCGGCGATGACTCCGACCACGACCATCGTCAAAGCGAGGCCAAAACTGAATGCGGCGACGAGTGAGAAGCCAAGCGCGACTTTTTTCACCTGAAGACACACCAGCAAGATGGTGAAGGCCGCAGGGCAGGGCATGAGGCCGCCGGTGATGCCAAAAAGTACGATCTGAGGCGTGGTGACAGCGCGATTGGCGAAGCGCTTGGCAATGTCTTGTGCATGCGCACGCTCATGCGCGTCTTGGTATTCGATACCGTCTTCTTCCGGTTCTTCGACGGCCACATCCGCATCGTCGGTGAAGCGCAGTCGATAGGTGTGAGCGTGATCGCTGTGCCCTAAGCTCACGACGGCAAGAAACTCATGCGGCTCCGGCAACTCGCTAGTAGCTTCCCAAAAGGTGTCGCGTGCTTCAAAGACGAATTTTTGCGTGCGACCATCGAGGCGTGCGGTTTCAATGCCAAGCTGTGTGCCTTTGGGTAGTGGCACCGTTTCACCCGAGGCTTTGCAGGGATAGATGCGGAAGCGTGGAGGCACGTTTGTTTCAAAAATGGACACCTCCAGCCAACCGTGACCCGTATCCAGCAACATGCCGCCATGCGGCCCCTGTTTGGCACTGCGAGTTGGCGCAGCCATGCCCGCAGGAAGGATGAGACCGCTTGGCGTCAGTGTTTCGCCCACCAGCAGTCGCGGTGCCTCGGCATGTGAGTGTGAATGGGCCTGCCATTGGTCCGGCTCATCCGTTTTGGCGGCTGCAGGTGGTGTGGCGTGCTCATGTGTATGTGCATGAGCTTCTGCGACCTCACGCCGCGTGCGCAGAAACATCCACGCAGCTAGCGCTAGGATCATCACAGCTGAGACGAGGTGAAAATACGGCTCTGTGTGCTCCACATTCCACTGCCCACCGTAATAAAGCGCCAAGCCAGCGAGCAGCCAGATTAGCAACGAGTGCGAAATGGCTGCCGAAAGCCCGAGCAGCACCGCCTGCCACACCGTGCCGCGCACCGCGATGATGAACGCGGCCATCATCGTCTTCGAGTGCCCCGGCTCCAGCCCATGCAAAGCTCCCAGCAAAATAGCCACGGGAATGTAGAGCCACACATGGGCGCTACCGCTTTGAATGAGCTGGGTGATGTCGGTCATGTTGGTTGTTACTTCTTCTCGTCTGCTTTCTTGCACTCGCAGACCCACTCGGCCTTTTTGCACTCTTCACAGATCGCGGTGTTGTATTCGAGGCGTGCGGTGATGGCTTTGGCTTTAGCCGAGTCTTTGTACTGAAGGATCAGCCACTCACCAGCTTTGACGACAGGAATAACGAAGCCTTTGGCGTCCTTCTCGACGGCGAGCTTGGTTGGCTTATCGCGCTCACCAGTGGTGGCGGTGAGCGTTTGCTCGGCCATGGCGACGGGCTTCATGTCTTTGTCGAGCAGGGCAATGTGAAACTTGTCACCTTTGACAGTGACTTCGCCGTGCATGGTTTCATTTTTGCTGAATTCGAGGATGCGGCCTTTGTTGGGGCCGAGTTCGACGCCTTCGTGCGCGAAGGTGATGGAGGCGATGAGTGAGAGGAGGATGAGTTTGGTTTTCATGGTGTGGGTTGTGTGTGTTGGAGTGCGGCCTTGCGGCCAAAGAGGTAGAAGACAGCGGGTGTGACCATTAGGTCGAGGAAGGTGCTGCTGATGAGTCCGCCGACGATGACGACGGCCACGGGATGGAGAATTTCTTTACCCGGTTCATGCGCAGCCAGTAGCAGCGGGATCAAGGCGATGCCAGCGCTCAAGGCGGTCATCAGCACGGGCACCAGGCGCTCCAGCGTGCCGCGCACGATCATCTCGCGCGTGAATTTTTCGCCTTCGTGCTTCATGAGGTGCAGGTAATGACTGATCATCATGATGCCGTTGCGCGCGGCCACACCACCCACGGCGATGAATCCGACGATGGTGGCGATGCTTATTTTATCAATGAGCACCCAGGTCAGCGCGAGGCCACCCATGAGCGCGAGAGGGATGTTGAGCATCACCTGCAAGGCCAGCGACATGCTGTGGAAGTAGCCATAGAGCAATACAGCCACCGCGAGCAGCACGAGGCTGAAGTAGAAGGCGATTCGTTTGGCTGCGGCCTGCTGCGCTTGGAATTCGCCTTCAAAACGGAGCGAGTAACCTTCAGGCAACTTCACGTTCTCACGCACAGCGGCTTCCCATTGATTCACGAGTGATTCGAGGTCGCGCACGGCGGTGTTGGCACCGATGACGATGCGGCGCTGGGTGTTTTCGCGATTGATCACGTTTGGGCCTTTGCCCTCACGGATGTCGGCAACGAGTCGAAGTGGGATGCGCTGGCCACGATCGGTCTCGATGAGCAGTTCGCCCAACTTCTCTGGTGAATCACGCCAAGACTCCGGTAGGCGCATCACCAGATCGACGGTGCGCTGACCTTCACGCAGTTCCGCCAGCGTTTTACCGCCGAGTAACGTCGAAACTTGTTCATTGAGCCTGCCAGGTTGCACGCCGTATGCGACGGCACGCTCGCGATTCACTTCAATCTTTATTTGTGGAATGGCCACCTGCGCTTCGAGGTTCACATCGGTCAAACCGGGAATCGTTTTGGCGAGATCACGAACTTGTGCGCCCTTCTCGCGCAGCACTTCGAGATCAGGGCCAAAAATCTTCACTGCGATCTTAGCGGAGACGCCACTGAGCATGTGTGAGAGCCGGTGCCCAATCGGTTGGCCGACATTGAGAAAGGTGCCGGGAATGGCTTTGAGTTTGGTTCGAATATCCGCGAAGACGAGTTCGCGTGAGCGACCTGTCTCCTTAAACTCGACATCAAATTCATTCACGCTGACCGGCATGACGTGATCGTCCTTTTCAGCACGTCCCGCTCGGCGACCCACGCTTTTGACTTCGTCGATGCTTTGCAGCAATCGCACGCCGACTTCACCGATCTCGTTCGATTGCGCAAGCGATGTGCCCGGCGCATTCACCAGTGAAATGGTGGCGCTGCCCTCATTGAACGCTGGTAGGAATTCTTTGCCCATCATCGGGTAAAGCATGAGTGATGCGATGAGAAGCATGCCAGCCAGCGCGATGACGAGTAGCGGTGCGCCAAGGGCAAAACGCAGTAAGGTGTGCTGGACGATGAATTTCATGCCTCGCACGAGAAAACCGTCACCGTGACCTCCTGCGGCCGGTTTGAGCAGCAAGGAACACAAAACGGGGATGACCGTGAGGCTTACGACAAACGACGCCGCCATGCTGGTGATCGTGGCGATGGCTATGGGCGTGAAAAGTCGGCCTTCGATGCCTTCCAGCCCAAAAAGCGGCATGAACACCAAGATGATGAGCACCGTGGCATAGAGGATGGAATTGCGCACTTCGCTGGATGCGGCGGCGATGACTTCGAGCGCTGGCTTGGTGGGGTTTTCGCGCAACCGTCTCCAAACATTCTCCACATCGACAATCGCATCATCGACGACCATGCCGATGGCCACGGCGAGTCCGCCGAGCGTCATGGAGTTCACGCTGATGCCAAAGACTTTGAAAATGATGATCGTCACCGCAAAAGACAGCGGCATGGCCATGAGCGTGATGGCTGTGGTGCGGAAATTCAGCAGAAAGAGCAGCAGAATGACAGTGACCATGATGGCACCGTCGCGTATGGCCTCTTTGAGATTGCCGATGGCGTGCTCGATGAAATCGCCCTGACGAAACATGATCTCTGCGGTGACTCCAGCCGGCAAAGTGGGCCGCAACTCTTCCAGCGCGGCCTCTATGCTGCGAGAGAGCTTCAGCGTATCAAAACCGGGCGCTTTGTCGATGCTGAGCACCACGCCCATCGTACCATTCACACTCGCATCGCCACGCATCGGCTGCACCGCGTGTTTGACCTCTGCCACATCGCTGATGAGCACCGGACGGTCGCCCACGGTCTTGACGATGGTATGCGCGATGTCTTCCAGACGTGTCGTCATGCCGAGGTTGCGCACCATGATCTCGCGTGGCCCGGCTTGCAGATAACCGCTGGTCGCATTCCCTGCGGCAAGGCTCACCGCAGTCTCAACTTCTTCAAATGTGACGCCATAAGCCTCGAGACGATGCGGATTCGGCTGCACCTGAATCTGCTTCACACCGCCGCCGATGGTCAGCACCTCCGCCACACCGCTGATGCTCTGTAGGCGACGCTTGATCGTCCAATCCGCGAGTGTGCGCAGTTCCACCGGCAAAACTTTGCCATCCTTGCTGCGCAGACCGACGAGCAAAATTTCCCCCATCAGCGACGAAACGGGCGTCATGCCCGGCTTGGCACCTTTCGGCAATGAATTGAGCACCGACTGCATGCGCTCCTGCACCAGCTGCCGCGCACGATAGATGTCTGTGCCCCAGCCGAACTCCGCAAAGACGAGCGAAAGCCCGACATCCGAGTTCGAGCGCAAACGATCCAGCCCGCTGACGCCTTGCACCGCGCTTTCGAGCGGTTGCGTGACCAGCGCCTCCACCTCTTCAGGTGCCAAGCCTGGCGCTTCCGTCAAAATCGTCACCGTCGGCTTCGTCATGTCCGGTAGCACTTCCACCGGCAATTGCGTGAGTGTCTGATAGCCAAACAGCAGCACCAACAAAGCCGCCATCAGGATGAAGGGCCGGTTGTGCAGCGAGAAGCGGATGAGGTGGTTCAGCATGACTGCGCCTCCTTGCGCTTCAGCATCGCCACGATCAGGAGAATCAGCAGCAAGCCGCTGCTCCCCGCGAAGAAGGTGGTGAGCATGTTCCAGCCTGAGCGGCCTGCGTGTTCATGGTCGCCGTGCTCTTTGCCACCGGCTGCGATTTGCTCTTTGGTCATTTCACTGCCGTCTTCGTTGTGAGGATGGCCGTGTGCGGCGTCCATGGCCTCCTTGAGGCTGACACTGCCTTTGCCGGCAAAGCCGAGTGCATAGGCTCCACGCGTGACGACTTCATCGCCTGGAAATAGACCTTTGATGACCTCGACGAAGCGATCGTTCTGTGTGCCGAGTACCACGCTGACTTTCACGAATGCATTCTTGAGTTCGTAGTCTTTGATGTACACGAAACGCTCCGCTGCATCGCCCTGCACAGCGGCACGTGGGATGGACATCACACCTTCACGTGTGCTGACGACGATGCTAAACTCAGCCTTCATGCCGGGGCGCAGCAGCTTGTCTGGATTTGGCACATGGAAAGCGGCTTCGATGGTGCCAGTCGTTTCATCCGCCACGGCGGCGATGTGGGCGAGTTTAGCTTCGAACACGCGATCCGGCAGCGCATTGAGGCGAATGTGAGCTTTGACGCCGGGAGTCAATTTGCCCGCGAGATGCTGCGGCACGCTGGCGGTGGCTTCGACGGTGCTCAAATCGAGAATTTCGATCAATTCCTGATCCGGCGTGACGGGTTGGCCTTGAGCGATGTTTACTTTGGAAACAGTGCCGCTGATGGGGGCATTGAGTTTGATCACCGGCGGTGGATCACCGGGCTGCCGGCTTTCAATCCAAGCAACTTCGGCATCGACATCGACTTCCTGATGCGGAATGACGAGCACTGAGAACGCACGGCCAGGAATGCGACTGCTAACGATGGCTTTCTTGCCTGGCAGCACCTCGATGTGGCCGAGAGAGAAGATGGTTTCTTCAAAGGTCGTCTCTTCGGCCTCGGTGAACTCAAGCTGAAGATTCGCCACCGCCGCTTCTTCAAGAATGACAGTGTTTTCCTTCCGCTTCGGATCAGCGGCGTGGAGGGATAGAGCGCAAAGGAGCAGCGTGATATAAGTGCTCAGTGCTGAGTGCTGAGTGCGGAGTTTGTGCGCTCGGGACTGAGCACTGATTACTGAGCACTCAGCACTTGGTGGCGATGCGATAGGACGTGTGCGAATTGGAAAGAAAATCTTCATGGCTTAGTGGCTCCAGTGGCGGCTTCATAGCGGATGCGGGCGAGGTGAAAGTCCCGCACGGCATCCAGCGCGGCGGCTTCGAGTTGCAGACGTTGATCGCGGGCGCGGAGAACGGTGAGGAGATCGGTCTGGCCGCTCTCGTAGGCTTTTTCGAGCTTCGTGGTTTGTTCGAGCACGAGCGGCAGCAGTTTATCGCGAGTTTCATGAGCCAGATCGGCGTTGGCTTGCATCTCGCGACGTGCGGTGTCGGCCTCGCTGGCGATTTGTGTTCCCAAAGCCTCGGCCTCAAGTCGCTGGCGCTCCGCGGTGGCTTGTTTTTCGGCGATCTCGCCTTGGTTGCGATTCCAGAACGGGAGCGGGATGGTGATGCGGAAGCCGACGAAGCCGGTGTCCTCACGGCGGTTATCCGGCTGGCCTTGATTCTCACGGGCGGCGAAAAATCCGGCGCTGACATCCTGGATGCGCTTTGAGTGAGCCAGCGCGGTGTCGGTTTGTGCGGCGGTGATTTTGGTCTGTGCGAGTTGGTAGTCGGCGCGCTGCTGCCAGGGCGTGATGCCGGGCATGTTGAGTGCGGGAAGCACGCCGCTGATGGTGAGTGAATCCTGAGTGCCGACGCCGAGCATGGGCTTCAACTGGCCGAGAAGGCTGATGCGCTCGGTTTCGAGTTTTTTCCCTTCCAAAATGAGCCGCTGTGCATCGACTTGGGCTTGGGCGGCATCGAGTGGTGACAGCTCACCCTTCTCCGCGCGGCTCTTGGCGAACTCGGAGAGCTTTTTTGCGAGCGCGGTCTGCTGCTGACGCAGCGCACGCTGCTGGTCGAGCGCGAGCACGCGGACCGCATGCTTACGCGCCTCCGCGATGAGGCGGCGCTCCGCATCACGCACCTCCAGTTCAGCGGCGGTGACGAGCTGGCTGGTGAGCTGCTTTTCGAGCGTGAGGCGTTTGGTAACGGGGAACGACTGATCGATGCCAAAGATCATCGTGCGCGGACTGGTGCGGCTTTCGTTTTGAAAACTGGTCTCGAACGTCGGGTTGGCGAGCCTACCGCTACCAAGCTGGCGAGCACGCGCTTCCTCGACGGCCATGCGGGCGGCCTTGAGCATGGGATGATGAGTGCGCACGCGGGCGGGGATGCCGGAGAGTGAAAACTCTGCGGCGAGACTGAGTGCGGGAATGGAAAGGAAGATTAAAAGACGTGACATGAGAATGCGGATTGAAGGTGGAGGCATGCGGGATGACGTGGCGGTGTGTTTGGCGATTTCAAATCGCCACCCATGGGTCATCTGGCACCGGAAATCGTGTCCGGTGCTGTGCGTGCCTCTCAAATCCTCAATGCAATCGTCTGCGATAACCGCTGCGGCCAGTCCGGCGGCTTGTGACTTCGATTCACAAGCACCAGCGGTGTGGAATAACGCTGCGGAGCGATGTCCCAGGTGATTTCAGCAATGACCGCCAGCGATGGTGCGACGATGTCGAAGCCGACGGTGCTCTGCTGCTTGGCCAAGAGGGAGTCTATTACCGCTGCATGCTGATGCGTGTCCTCATCTGTTTCATCATGCTGATGCGGGATGTCGTGATCTTCCACGTCGTGGCATGCCGTTGAATGCGGTCCGTGGCAGTGATCCACCTGAGTGAGGTTCTCCACGCCGCCACAGTCGCACAGATAGCCGCGCTGAAGTCCAAACGCCTGCGCCCAACTGATCGCGATGAGTGCGATCAGGCTGATGGTGAGGCGATGGTGGCGTGGCATAGTGGAAGTTAGCGCCACTCAGACGCCACATGCAACCGTGAATTCAATCAGGCTGGTGTGCGGCGCATTTTTAGCTCATCGAGGGCTTTGAGGATGAGCACGCGGTTCATTTCGTGAACTTCAAGCTTTTGGCCGATCTCGGGAACGAGGGTGATGGTGAGCTCGCCCCCGAGGTGCTCGCGGAATTCTTCGAGTCCCTCCAGAATGATGGCGTTGCCGCTGCGGCCGGTATTTTGGAGGTGCGGAGAGAAGGTCTCAAAACCAATGCGCTCGATCAACGTGAGGATGCGCTCGCAGGTGTCGGCTGAGAGAATGCCCGCGAGTCGTGAATAGACAAGATCGACGGCCATACCGATGGCGACGGCCTCGCCGTGAGTG
Source organism: Verrucomicrobiaceae bacterium (assembly GCA_031411715.1). Taxonomy (GTDB): domain Bacteria; phylum Verrucomicrobiota; class Verrucomicrobiia; order Verrucomicrobiales; family Verrucomicrobiaceae; genus Prosthecobacter. The sequence goes on from JANOBP010000600.1 coordinate 9,876, forward strand.
ACTTCGAAGCGGGAGATCTGCTCGAGCTTGTGTGCAGCCCAGTGGCCGAAGTCTAGCGGACGTGCGGAGCCGAGTTCAAAGGGATCTCCTCCGGTGGCGATGTGCTCGACGTGAAGTTCAGCGCTGCGCTGGATGATTGGCTCGAGCGTGGCTTGCTTCAGAGACGCCAGATCGTCGGCGTTGGCTTCGATTTGCTCAAAGAATGCCGCATCGCGGATGAGCGCGACTTTGATGGCCTCGATGATGCCGTTGCGGCGCTCACGGGCGGGGAGGGTTTCGAGGAAGGCGAAGTCGTTGATGACGGCAAAGGGCACGGAGAAGCTGCCGACCCAGTTCTTTTTACCAAAGTAGTTCACGCCATTCTTCACGCCGACACCGCCGTCTCCCTGACTGAGCGTGGTGGTGGGGAAACGAACGTGGCGGATGCCGCGGTGCGCGGTGGAGGCGGCAAAGCAGACGAGGTCGAGCGCCGCACCACCGCCGATGACGAAAATGTAGCTATGACGGTCCAGGGCGGCCTCATTGATGGCATCCCAGCAGCATTCCACGAGGCGGAAGTCGTTTTTACAGGGCTCGCCACCTGGAATGACGATGGGATCATCCACCAGGGTGAATGCATCCGCATTGATGGTGGCGTGAGAGGTGATGTCGTCGATGAGGTCTTGATTGGCCGTGGCGACGGCTTCATCGACGAAAATAAGCACACGCGGTAGCTTATGCGGCTGATCGAGCGTGAGGAGATCACGTATTGTGGTGTTCCGGGGCGCAAAGACTTCTCTCGTAAACAAGATGCGGTGCGTGTGTTCTAGCCTGATGATTTTCTCCAGCATTGGGGGGAGGGTTCTTTGGCGGTGACCGGGGTGGAGGTCAAAGGGAAAGGGCAAACGGATCGCGTGGAGAGAATCTAGCGAAGGATGCTGATTAGCAGGGCTTGTCTCACTGATTGATTGGCTCATGCCTGCAACCCCAGCAGGCGCAGCACGGCCTCACGCTTGAGGCGTAGCTCACGCCACTCGTGGTCAAAGGCACTGCCACCGACGATGCCGCAGCCGGAGGGCAGGCTGATGTGATTGTTCTGCCAACTTATGCCACGGATGGCGACGACGAGGTGCGTGGTGGAATCGCTTTCGATGAAGCCGAAGGGAGCACCGAAGAAACCGGGCACGCCCAGTTGCTGGCGGTAGTCACGCAAACGAGCGAGGGCCGATTCGTTGCGCGGCAGACAGCCGACGGCGGGTGTCGGGTGCAGGAATGGGACGAGGGTGGCGGGGTCAGCCGGGTGCGTGAGTTTGACCCGGATGCTGGACTGAAAATGAACAAGGCCGGAGGTCTGGCAGAGGCTGCGTGGCTCACGTGTGACGGTGCCGAGTGTGGCCAGGCGCTCGGTGAGATAGCGCACGACGAGTTCATGCTCGTCGATTTCTTTGACGTCGCTGAGGAAGGCGTCCTGGTGGCCAGGCTTGGCGGTGCCAGCGAGCGCCATGGTTTCGAGCTCGCCACCATGTAAACGGAAAAGCAGCTCGGGTGTGGCACCAAGAAAGCCTTGGTCGCCTTGGCTGGAGGCGTAGCCCCACATGTTGGCTGGAGCAGTCAAGATGTGCTCGATAAGCCGCATGGGGCTGCCGCTGACCAACGCGCCGATCTCTGTGAGCACGGGGACCATTTTTTCGAGCCGTTGGGCTTGGACCTCGCGGCGGATGCGTCGGAAGGCCATCTTGAAGCGGTCGGTGGCTGGCTTGGCCCAATTAACGACCGGGTGCTGAGCGCCGTTGAGAGCCAGAAGGGAGCTGTGGTTTTCTGGTGTGATGGCGTGCAGCCTAGCTGGCACTTTCCACGGCTGCGGGTCGGTCAAATCGAAGTCGTTGATGTAGAAAGCACCTCCGCCAGCGGGTGCGGTTGCGTGTGATGTGAAGGGGGCTTCTCCGAGCCAAGCACGGCCATCGGGGAGCCTGAACAATGCGAAATCTGTCATGCGGGTTTGTCAGTCATCGTGGCAAGAGCGCGCGAGGGTGCAAGGCGGATGCTTTGCTTTTGCTTTCAGCCGTTTTGAAAGCTGCAGCGGCATTTGTGAGGTCACGTGCCATCTCGCAGCCTTCCACTTCTTGGATTCTGAAATTCAGCCTCTGCGTAGACTGTGAGTCGTTCCGGAGTTTCTCTGATACCGAGAATGGGTCAGAAGGTTTGCTTTTCTGAGTCGGTAGGCTGTACTTGCGCTTGGTTGAGTATTTTGAGCATGATTTTTTCAAGGAGGCAAGATGGTGTTGTGACTCTGCTGGCACGATGGCTGGCGGCATGGACTTGCATGCTGTTGAACGCAAACTGTGGCAGCCAGATGCAGCAGTCGCTGGAGAAGGGTGATCTGGTGCTCAAAGCGCGTGAGTGGCGGCGGGAGAAAGGCATGGTAGCGGCTCGTGATGACCTGACGCTGGCATTGAAGGAACTGGATGCAGGCCATGGCTTCATGGAGCAGCGGCTCTGGCACACCAACGCGGACAAGCGCTTCTCATATCCCGATTCGCTGTCGCAGCTCTCCAAGGCCCAGCGCCAGCGCACCGGTATCTTTTTCTTGTTGGGCTTTCATACCGCCTCCGGCCAGTCTGAGCGTGTGGTGAGGCATGTGGAGGCCTACCTTCAGGAACAGGGCTGGCATGCTCATCTAGTGAAGGTGCCACCACACCGAACCTCGCAGGAGGATGCGATGGCAATCCAGTCAACTTTGGCCGAGCACCTTCCGCAATTGGACCGGGCCATTGTTATCGGCTTTTCCAAAGGCGGACTGGACTGGATGCATTGGTTTGCCGAGCAGGGGCATCGTCTGCCAAAAGCAGAGCGGGAAAAAATCCGATTGATGCTTACCTTTGCGGGCGTGCTACGCGGCTCGGCGGTGGCGGACTGGTTGGCTCATGCTGGCGGGCCGGTCCCGAGCACGACGCGGGGCTACATTCGTGTCTTTGACGAACATGGCGAGGAAGTGCTAGCTGATGTGAGATCCATTTGCGTGGACCCTTGGGCAGTGTCGCAACGACCGCAGATGCGCGAACTGACGCCGTGGCTCCGGTTGGTGAGTCTGGTGGCCATTCCGGAAGGCAAGGGCGGCCTGACGCGTGTGCATCGCGGCTTTGGCCTGCTGAGCTGGCTGGTGGCCATGCAGTGGCGCTGGCTGGGACCGCTGGACGGGATGACGGAAACTGCGTCGCAAGTGCTGCCGCAAGCTGCTGGCGTGCCGCAGCACATCGTGCGTGTGCAGGGCTCTCACGCGCTGCTGGACGGTCACTATTTGAACGGCGGCACGGTTTCCATGGTGTTTCTCAAAAAGAACCGTGACTCCTGGCGTGGAGGTGAGGAATTACTCGACGATCTGCTCCGTGCCTTGCCGAGCGCATGGGTCATGAACCGCCGCTGATCCCCTGCATTACCAAAGCGCTCCCAACGAAATGAATTGGTGCCAGAAGTGGTTCGGGTGGTAGATTTTAGGCCGCGTCCTTCAACCCAGCCTTCGATTCATGAAAGCCTCGATTCTACTCGTCTTATCACTCGGCCTTGCTGGCCAGTTCTCCCTTTTTGCCGCTGCGGCACCCATGCCGCTCGCGCCAGGATTGGTGGTGTCAGAGTATCCGCGGCATGAGTTGCAGGCCAATGACAAGCATAGCTTCATCGTTCCTGTGGATCAGCTGGGTCCGCACATCGGTGAACGATTCATCATCGAGTCCATCGCGCCCTGGAAGTGGAATGAGGAGCGCAACGCTGTGGCGAGAGGCTTCCTGAAGATCGAGGCCGATGGAGACTATCGCTTTAGCACGCGCAGCTTTTACGATCGCAATCTGCTCATGATCAATGACGACGTGGTCTGCGGCTTCGGTGACGGCGATGAAACTGTGGCGACGATTTCGCTGAAGAAAGGTTTGGTTAGGATTTTGAGCGCCGGATTCGTCGGTGGTCGTGGAGCGGCCGGTGTCACCGTGCGGTGGAAACCGCCGGGTCAGGCTGAACTCAGCGCGATTCCCCCAGAACTGCTCCAGCACGCCGACGATGGCAAAGTGCAACTGAAGCCTAAGACGCTGCCCAAGACGGACAAGGCCTCAGCCACTTCCCATTTACTGGCCTCGTATCTCATCACCGTGGCGGACGACTTTGTGGTGGAGGCTTACAAAAATGGAGTGCGCATCCAAGACGATCAGCGCAAGCTGCTCAATGAAGTCCATGGGGCCACAGCCGAGCGCATGAATGTGGATGTGCGACCTGGTGACTGGCTGGTGTTTCACGTCGTGAACAATCATCTGCGCTGGGGTGGTGCGAAATACTTTGCTGTGGCTGGTTGCAAAGGCACAAACGACTTCGGCTTTGTCTCTGACCCCGCCTCCAGTGATTGGTCCGTGTGCGATGAGCCATCTCGCGTCCGCGACTTCATCCGCCAGCGTGACGAAGGCACCGAGATCCGTGCCGGAGTCATCGCCAAGCCATGGGTGGATGGAGATGCGATGATCCTGAAGCATGCTGGTGCTGGATTCCCGGGCAAAGCACTCTGGGGCGGCGGTGGCTCGACGTGGATCAAGTATGTGGCACCCAAAAAGCCGGCCAAGCCTGCGACGCTGCCATCCGTCGAGGTCACACCCGTTAAAGAGGTCATCAAGGCACCCGATCCCGTCAAACCGACGCCTCCACCCGCACCGAAAGCTATGCTCAGCCCAACGCGCTGGCCTGTGCAGATCCTTTACGCCATGTATGGCAGTGGCAGCAGGAATGCGGATGTCACTCTGCGTTTGAAGGAACTCGTGGAGGTGAAGAAAACGGTTTTTGCCGTCGATCCACCGACTCTTGGTATCGACCCCATTCCGTATTGGAACAAGAGCTTGTGGATTGCCTTTATCAAGGACGGTGTGCGCCGTGAAGTGCGCCGCTATGAGAATGAACACGTGCTGCCCGAATACTTCTACGGCCCGCAGGATGCGCCTGAGCTGGCGAAATGGCTGCCCAACAGCCGTTGGCGCTCCGAGAAGGGTGAATTGCAATTCTACGCAGACCACACCGTTGTCGGCTATCCATTCGAAGGAACGCCGCAATGGGAAGCGCTTGCAGGAAATAAGGTCCGCATCACCTGGACCGCCGAGCGCAAAGTCGAATACGTCTTCGACTGGACTTGGAGTAGCTTTCATGAAGTGGACAGGGCTTACGCATCAAAACCATGGAAAATGTGTTGGGTGGATGCCGTCCTGAAAGCGGGGTCGAGGGAGCAGCGCTTGCGTTTGCTGCGGATGGAGCCTTTGACCGGGCTGGTCTTGAGCACTTTGGTGGATAGTTCACG
>JANOBP010000601.1:0-6488 GCA_031411715.1 Verrucomicrobiaceae bacterium
GCAGACAACTCTTCAACGACAAGCGCCTCTCCAGCAGCAGCTCTCAATCCTGCGCTTCGTGTCACGAGCAAGGCAAAGCCTTCGCCGATGCACGACGTTTCAGCCTCGGAGCACAGCAGCAAGTGGGGAAACGCAACGCGATGCCGCTTTTCAACCTTGCCTGGCATTCCGCCTTCTTCTGGGATGGCCGAGCGGCGACGCTGCGTGAGCAAGTGCTCATGCCCATTCAGGACAAGGCAGAGATGAATGAAACACTGCCCAATGTCATCGCCAAACTCAGTGTGGACTCGGGCGAAACCTTCCGCCAAGCCTTTGGAACACTTGAAATCACAAGTGAGCGCATCGCGAAGGCTCTGGAGCAGTATTTACTCACGCTGATCTCACAGGAGTCGAAATTCGATCGGGCCACTCGCAAGCTCACCGAGCTCACGGAGGCCGAAAAGCGCGGCTTGCAGCTCTTTGTAACCGAATTTGATCCAAAGCGTGGTTTGCGTGGCGCGGACTGTTTTCACTGCCACGGCGGCATGCTTTTCAGCAGCCAGCAATTCGCCAACAACGGACTCAAACTCAGCGCAGACGACATCGGGCGCATGGCTGTGACCCAATCGCCTGCGGATCTCGGCAAATTCAAAACACCCTCACTGCGCAACGTCGCTCTCACCGCGCCCTACATGCATGACGGCCGTTTCTCCACGCTGGAGGAGGTCATTGAGCACTACGACCACGGACTGACTCGCAGTGACACGCTCGATCCAAATCTAGCCAAGCATCCCTCCGAAGGCCTGCACCTCACTGCACAGGAGAAGGCCGACCTCGTGTCCTTCCTCCGCACCCTCACGGATGAGAAGTTCACTTCCTCCCCAAAAACACTCTCCCAAGCCGCCAACTGAACCATGATGAACTCCAAACACCTCGCGCTCTGCGTCCTTTTGCTATCAAGCACTTCGCCGTCACTACTCGCCGCAGGCGGACACGCTGCGGATGATGAACTCGCTCTCGCAGCAGCTCAGATACTCTCCACATCGACTCCAGGAGCCGCCTCTGCCGTCACCGCACAGGCCACACTCGTCGATCCCGCAGACTGCATCAACGTCGGCGCGTGGGGCGGCGTGATCAATTGGACGCCGCACATTCCAGTCTCTGCCGCAAACCTTCCCGATGGCCGCATCCTCACCTTTGCCTCCAATCAGCGCACGTCATTCCCAGTCGGCCCTGAGTTCACTTATGCGGCTACTTGGGACCCAGTCACAGGCGCGTTCCAAGAGTTTAATAATGGTACGCATGACATGTTTTGCGGTGGCATTACCTTGATGACCGATGGCCGCGTGATGGTGAATGGTGGTCGCAATGAAGTGACCTCCACCAGTATATTTGACTGGCGCACGAACTCCTGGATACGCATTCAGAACATGACTGGCGGACGCTGGTATAACACCAGTGTTTCGTTAGCCAATGGCAATGTCTTCACCGCCACCGGGAGCGGCACTGGTGCCAACACCACCGAACGTTGGAGCACCACGGGCTGGACCAATCTCACGGGCATCAGTTGGCCAACCGTGATGGGCGCAGATGCAGGCTACTTCAAGCATTGGCATCCCTTCCTCAGTGTCGCACCAGATGGTCGCCTGCTTCATTTTGGACCTACCGACACGATGCACTGGTTCAATGTCACCGGCACGGGTTCCTCCGTGAATGCCAATGCCGCCGTTCCTGGCGCGCACTATCCCAAAGAAGGCTGCTGGGTCATGTATGACGAAGGAAAAGTGCTCGTGGCCGGTGGTGGCACCAATACGATTTCAAGTCCATCCGATGGCAGCATCGGCATCAGTAGCAATGCTGCTTACACGGTCAACATGGCCACCAATCCGCCCACCGTGGCTGCGACAGGCTCCATGCAGTTCGCACGTCAGTTTGCCAACACCGTCGTCCTGCCAAGCGGTGAAGTGCTCGTGATGGGAGGCAACAGCCCCGGCGTCAAATTCAGCGACGCAGGCTCCATCTTGCCATGTGAGATCTGGAATCCGCGCACGGGCACCTGGCGTACCGTCGCCAGCATCAGCGTGCCACGAAATTATCACAGCCTTGCGCTTTTGATGCCAGATGGTCGTGTGCTGTCAGCAGGTGGTGGCCTTGGAGGCGGAGATCACCGTGATGGTCAGCTTTATAGCCCACCTTGTTTCTTCACCAACACCGGCGCACTTGCCACGCGGCCCGTCTTGAGTGCCGCACCGACAAAAATCGGCCCAGGCATGGCATTCAACGTCACTGGCACGAGCGGATTGGCCAAGTTCGCCCTCATCCGCATGGCCGCGCTCACGCACAGCGTGAACACCGACCAGCGCTACCTCTCCCTACCCTTCACCGAGACCACTGCGGGCAATTATCAGCTCACCGCACACACCAATCTCAACGTCATGACGCCCGGTTACTGGATGCTCTTCGGCATTCAGCCCAGTGGTGCTTTTTCCGTGGCCAAGATCATCCAAGTCGATGCCAGCATCACTGTCACGCTCACCAATCCCGGCAATCAAAGCTCCGTCGTCAGCAATCCTGTCTCGCTTCAAATTATCAGCAGTTCACCGACTGGCACGACGTTTGGTGCCACAGGTTTGCCCACTGGTCTGAGCATCAGCCCCACAACGGGTGTCATCTCTGGCACGCCAACAGCCACGGGCACTTTCAATGTCACACTCACGGCCAATGGCATCGCATCAGCCCCGTTTGTCTGGACCATCCTGCCACAACTCACGCTCAATCCAGTCGCCGCTACACCGCCCGGCGCATCAGGCACGGCACTCAGCTACACAGCCTCCAGCACCGGCGGACTCAATGTGCGATACAAATGGAGTTGGGGAGATGGCACCGCCGACAGCGCGTTGAGCAGCAGCGCATTCGCATCACACGCCTTTGCATCGCCTGGTCGCTACCAGATCACTCTCACCGCAACGGATTCCACAGGTCGCATCACCACTTTCACCTTCTACCAGGCCATCTACGCGCCCATCACGGCACGCCAGCCCACCGCATCCAGCAGCATCATTTTGGAAGATCGCCCAACGGGCACCAACGACCGCATCTGGTGCGTCAATCAGGACAACAACAGCGTCTCCGTATTCGATGCCGTCACGCGCACACGCCTCGCCGAAACCACCGTCGGCACCGCACCACGCTCACTCGCACGCGCTCCTGATGGTCGCGTATGGGTCACCAACATCGAGAGCAGCAGTGTCTCCATTCTCAGTGGCAGCAACTACGCCGTGGTGCAGACAATCACGCTGGCACGCGGCGCACGCCCCTTTGGCATCGCCTTTGATCCAGATGGCACCGATGGTTGGATCGCATGCGAAGGCACAGGCCAACTCCTGCGCCTCAATCCGACCTCAGGTGCTCAAATCGCCGCGTTGAACATCGGCAGCGATGCACGCCACGTTTCCGTGAGTGCGGATAGCACACGCGTCTTCGTCACACGCTTCATCACACCAAAACTCCCAGGCGAAAGCACGGCCATCATCACCACCAGCGCCACCACTGGCGGTGAAGTCTTTAGCGTCCTCACCAGCACGCTCAGCATCGAAAAGAAAACCATCCTGCAACACAGCGAGCGCACCGACACACTCACCACAGGCCGCGGCATTCCCAATTACCTCGGTCCTGCAATCATCTCTCCAGATGGACTCACCGCTTGGGTGCCATCGAAGCAAGACAACATCAAACGCGGCTTGCTGCGTGACAATCAGCAGCTCACGCATGATCAAACCGTGCGCTCCATCGCCTCACGCATCGTTTTGACCGGCGGATCGCCCGCTAGCACGGATGACAGCGTCAATCGCGTCGATTTCGACAACGCAGGCATCGCCAGCAACGGCGCCTTCGAATCCAAAGGCATCTATCTCTTCACCGCGCTCGAAGGCAGCCGCGAAGTCGGCGTCGTCGATGTTTGGAACAAGCGTGAGGTGCGCCGCTTCACCGCAGGCCGTGCGCCGCAAGGCATCGCCGTCTCGCCAGATGGCCGCACCGTCTTCGTGCAAAACTTCATGGACCGCACCATCACTGTGCATGACGTCGGCGCGCTCATCGACGGCAAAGACACCGTCCCCACACTCACTTCCACACTCAACTGCATCACCACCGAGCGCCTCACCGCGAACGTTCTACTCGGTAAAAAGCACTTCTACGACAGCGCAGACCGCCGCATCGCCTTTGAGCAGTACATCTCCTGTGCCTCATGCCACAACGATGGTGGTCAAGATGGCCGCGTGTGGGACTTTACTGGTTTTGGCGAAGGATTGCGCAACAACATCTCACTCAAAGGTCACGGCACACACGGCCCCGCGCACTGGACGGGCAACTTCGATGAGATTCAGGACTTTGAAGGCCAACTGCGCGGTCTGGCACGCGGCACGGGCCTCATGGCCGATGCCGACTTCAATGCCGCCACGCGCAGTCAACCACTCGGCACCCCAAAAGCCGGAATCAGCGCCGATCTCGATGCTCTGGCCGCTTTTGTCACTTCGCTCACAACAACTGGCAACAGCCCCAACCGCACCAGCACCGGCGCACTCACCGCCGACGCCATCCTTGGTCAAACTCTCTTCAAAGCGCAAAACTGCGCTGCATGCCACAGCGGCACACGCCTCACCAACAGCGCGCTGAACGTCTTTGCCAACATCGGCACCATCAAAGCCGTCAGTGGCAACCGTCTCAACGGCACACTGACCGGATTCGATGTTCCGACGCTGCGAGGCCTTTGGAACACCGCTCCATATTTGCACGACGGCAGCGCTGCGACTCTCTCGGAAGCCATTACCGCGCATCAGGGACTCACACTGACGACTGTGCAGTTGAATCAGCTCGCCGCGTATGTTTCCCAAATCGACGACAGCGCCACCGCAGCAGCTGCACCGCTCCAAATCGTGCTCGCAACGGCCAGCACGAGTGTCAATGGCTCCTTCGCGGTTACCGGCGCGCTCAGCGAGGCTGCGACCGGTTTTGTCGTTAGCGACATCTCGATCACTGGAGGCACGATCAGTGGTTTCACACTCACAGGCACCACTTTTGGCTTCAATGTGGCTCCCACAGCCGCAGCGGTGCAAATCAGCATCCCCGCAAGCACGATGACCGATTCACTCGGCGTCGCCAACCTCGCTTCCAACACGTTAAGCGTGACAAACACTGCCGTGGTGGCTCAGACCATCAAAATTGAGGCCGAGGACTTCGATCAAGGTGCCGAAGGTGTGGCTTATCATGACACGGACACGGTTAATGTCGGCAACACCTACCGCAACAACACGGGCGTCGATATTGAGTTCTCTGAGGACACCGACGGCACGCCTTCCATCGGTTGGACTGACCCTGGTGAGTGGTTGCGCTTCACCAAGACACTCACTGCTGGCATCTACACCATCCGCGCGCGCGCCGCTTCCGCATTCATCGGCCCATCGCAGATCCGCATCGTCATCAATGGCATCACCGCCACCACATTCAGTGTTGGTGACACCACCGGCTGGAACACCTGGCAGACATTCACCCAGACTGGCATCACCCTCAGCGCCACCAGTGCCGTGCGCGTCGAGTTTATAAATGGCAATGTGAACCTCAACTGGCTCGAGTTCATCAACACCAATGCGACGCCAGACACGACCAAGCCCACCGTCACGCTCGCCACTGCCTCCACCAACGTCGGTGCTCCTTTCAGCGTCACCGCCACATTCAACGAGCCTGTCACGGGCGTCGCTTTGAGTGACTTCACCGTCATCAATGGCAGCGTTTCCAATCTCAGCGGCAGTGGCACGACCTACAGCGCACTCATCACCCCGACAGCGAACGGCATTGTGACCGTCACTATGCCCGCTGCAGCAGCCTCTGATGCCTCCGGAAACACCAGCACCACTGCCAACACACTCAGCGTCACTTACACACTCACCGTCGCCGTCACGACCCGGCTCCAAGCTGAAGACTTCAATCAAGGAGTCGAAGGCGTGGCCTACCATGACACCGACACCGTCAACGTCGGCAACACCTACCGACTCAACACCGGCGTGGATATTGAAAACTCCGAAGACACTGACGCCACGCCCTCCATCGGCTGGACAGCTCCGGGCGAGTGGTTGCACTACACCACCACGCTCACGCCAGGCACTTACGACCTCAGCCTGCGCTGTGGCACCGCCTTTGCAGGCCCACTCGGCGTGCGCATGCTCATCAACGGCACCCTCATCAGCACCTTCAACATCACCAACACAGGCGACTGGAATATCTGGCGCACCTTCACGCAAACCGGCCTCGCCATCACCGCCGACGGCACATCCACCGTCCGCATCGAGTTCCAAGACGGCAATGTGAACCTCAACTGGATCGAGTTCAAAAAAACCGCCTCTGCTGCAGCCGGTTCCGCCATCGCCAAAGCCACGCTGCCCGCCCAAACGACGGTTCTGACATCCGCTCTCACCATCAGCAACAACACCGCCAGCATCACGCACACCATTGGC
>JANOBP010000602.1:0-13230 GCA_031411715.1 Verrucomicrobiaceae bacterium
AGCGGTTCACCAGGTTGATTTGAAAGCGGCCTTTCTGCCAGATCACCTCGAAGCCGCGACGTTGGCCTTGGGGTTCGATCTTGGACAGCACACAACTCAGCGAGGTGTCTGCCATCAGCCAGACGCCGATGGTCCAGGCGGTATCGGCATCGAACGGGCCGTCCCATTCGGCATGCTGAGTGGCATCGAACTTGGCTGACTGGCCGAGGATGCCGCTGGGATACTCGAAGTTCGTTCCGATCTGTTTGACGTCGATGCGTTCGTTGAAATCCTGATGCGTAACGAGCTTCTCGCTCGGTGACGCCGTCAGCGTGAGTGATTTTTCCCAGTGTGCGATCTGCTGGCGCAACGCATCGGCTAGCGGCGCGAAGTCAAGCTCGGCTCGTTGTTTTGCTGCGATGAGATGCTGAAGTTGCTGCTCTTGTTCTTTGGATGGCACCGAGAGGAGCGGCGGTGGATTGTCGGCTTTGATGAGGCCCTGCTCCGGCAGGTTGTTGAAGAAGGCGAAGAGCTGGTAGAACTCACGCTGGGTGATGGGATCGTATTTGTGATCGTGGCAGCGGGCGCAGCCGATGGTGAGGCCGAGCCAGGTGGTGCCGGTGGTTTCGAGACGGTCGGCGACATATTCGACACGGTATTCTTCGTCAATGCTGCCGCTTTCGTTGTTGGCCATGTGGTTGCGATTGAAACCAGTGGCGATGCGCTGCGCGATGGTGGCGTTCGGCAGCAGATCACCGGCAAGCTGCTCGATGGTGAACTGATCGAACCGCATATTGCGGTTGTAGGCGTCGATCACCCAGTCGCGCCACGGCCACATGCTGCGGGTTTTGTCGCCGAAGTAGCCGTTCGTGTCAGCGTAGCGTGCCGCATCGAGCCATTCCACCGCCATGCGTTCGCCAAAATGCTTCGAGGCGAGCAGGCGGTCCACCGCGTGCTCGTAGGCTTGCGGATCTTGGTCGGCGATGAAGGCGTCCAGTTCCGCCAAAGTCGGTGGCAGGCCGGTGAGATCGAAGCTGACACGACGTAGCAGCGTTGCGCGGGAAGCTTCGGCGGCAGGCTTGAGTTTTTCCTGTTCCAGCCGGGCGAGGATGAAGTGATCGATGGGATTCAAGGAGCGGCGGTTTGTAACCGCCGTGGGCGCTTGGAAAGCGCCGCTCCTTGGCGGGATCAACGACCAGTGGGCCTCATACTCGGCTCCTTCGGCGATCCAGCGTCGTAACGTTTCTTTCTCCTCCGTCGTGAGCGAAAATTTCGATTCCGGCGGCGGCATGATGTCATCGGCATCGCTGGTGTCGATGCGGGCGATCAACTCGCTCTGCTGCGGTTTGCCCGGCACCACGGCCTGCTTGCCATGAAGCATGGCGATGGCACCGCCGCGTTGATCGAGCCGCAGGTCGGCCTTGCGGCTCTTTTCATCGAAGCCGTGGCAGCGAAAGCATTTGTTCGAGAGGATCGGGCGCACGTCGCGGTTGAATTGCAGTTTCGCCTCCGAAGAAAATGCCACGCTCAGGCTGCTGAACAGCATGAGGGTAAGGGCGCGGATGAAACGAAGGCAGTACATGGCGTTGCATGCAGGAGACGCGAATCAGCGGCTGAGTCTTGCCAGCCATGGCCGAATGCCTAGGAGAGCGGAAAAACTGAAGCTGCAATCCATTGAGAATCAATAACCCGAGCAAATCCTAGGAGGGTTGTCGAAAAAGATTCTTGTAGGATTTGACCGAGCCAGTTAAAAACGCCGCCGATGAAGCCTCCCGCATTCACGCTCCCCGGCTCCCCGGCTCCCCGGCTCCCCGGCTAAAAGTCGCGCCCCTGCACAGAACGAGGGCAAGGCAAGGGGCTGCCGGAGCATTCTCGGGAGGGATGGAGCGATGAGCTGCGGTCGTTCAGCGATACGCTGGATTCCCCGCCCGGCACCGCGCAGTGACTCGGCGATACCGCAGAATGGCTCCAGCGCACCGCGCGATGCCTGCTTGGTGCGCTACAGCCGTGCGTCGCAGCCCAAAGGAGACCGCCAGCGCACCACGCCGCCGTTCCATGGCACCGTTCAGTCGTCGCAGCATGCCGCGCAGTCATTCCACGCCCCCGCGCAGCCACGCCAGCGCACCGTGGCAGGGCTGAAAGGTGCGGTTTTGCCGCCTCCAGGCCACATTGGCACCCTCCAGCGCACCGCGCAGCCCCCGCTCAGCCATGAAGACGCTCTTTTGGGACGCCATCAACCCCATCACCGGCACGCCGTTTACGTTCGACGATCCGAACCTCTTCTGGGGCGACCCCGCCTATTACCTCGAACCTGGCGACCCCGGTTTCGTGCCCTATCCCGGCTTTCCTTCCAGCACATCCACTCAGAAACCCAAACGTAACCGTATGCCCAAATCCGACTTCATGCCCACCGACGACAATGGCAAAGCCAGCCTGTTCGTCCTCTTCCGCGACAACGTCGGCCAGTATCTGGCCACGCTTGGCATTCTCCCCACCGACGCCGACATCGTGCAGCAGGCTGCCGATGCCACGCGCTTCCGCGCCATCGTGGACTTCTGCGGCAACATGCAGAATGCCGCCCAGGGCTGGACTGCCGAGAAAAACTACGAGCGCGATGGCGGTGACACGGCCCCCGCCGGCCAGATCGTGCCTGAGCTGCCCGCCGACTTCCCCGCTGCGGTGCCCGCCGGCATCGTCCGGCGCTTCCGTGAGCTGGTGAAGCGCCTCAAAGCCATCAAGAACTACACTCCCACCATCGGTCAGGCCCTCGGCATCGAAGGCACGGTGCAGACCGGCCCGGACCTGGCCATCATCCAGGCCATCCTCGCGCTCGCCATCGTCGGCAACGCCGTGTTGGTCGGTTGGGGCTGGCAGGGCTTCAGCGCCTTCCTCGACATGCTGGAAATCCAGGTGGACCGCGGCGACGGCAAAGGCTGGGTCTTCCTCACCTACGACACCACCCCGAACTACACCGACACCTTCTCGCTGCCCGCCACCCCCACGAAATGGAAATACCGCGCCATCTATCGCGTGGGCGATGCCCAGGTGGGCCAGTGGAGCAACACCGTGGAGATCGTGGTGGGCGGATGATCGACCATCCGCGATTCATCCCACATAAACGCAATATTATGTACACTTATCCAAACATATCTATGTCTGCAATGACCATTTTGACAACTGCACGTGCGCTCACGAAAGCGCTTTCTCTCTTAGTTGTGACAGTGCTGCTTTCAACCTTCATAACTGGCTGTGGCAAGAGTTCTAAGTTAAAACTTGGAGACAGGGTAGAAACTAAGGCCCTCGGCCAAACTGCGTGCGCGCTCACAGTCACCAAAGTAGTAAAGAATGGTGACTCAATAGTTGTTACAATAGTTGAGGAAAACACCTCCTCGGAAAATACATCACCCATACTCCTGGTTGGAAACACCACGATGGTTGATGGCGGGGGTAAGGGTTTAGGCAAACCGGATATCAAGAAGCTTCTAGAATCTGCAGTGGTAGGAGGACCATTTTTGACGCCAGGAGAAAAAAGAATTTTATCGCTATCCTATGCCGGAGCTAAAGATTCAAAGGCTCCGTACTTGATCAAAAATGGCACGTGTACTCCCCCAGTCTCTTGGGAAATAGATTCAGTGACCCAGGAATAGGTTTTTACATCGGACTATCTATGAAGCCCCTCCATCGCATTTTTTTAACAAGCATCGTTCTGCTTGCGAGCTGCGCACCAGAAGAACTCACTGTCGAGCTGTTTGCCGATGATATTGAGGCTGCCCGCAGTGGGCCGCCTATCCTCGTGCCAGCCACGCTGGTCTTTAGCCTGCTCGGGGACGACCAAGAGGGACTTCTGGCCAAGGCCACGGACATTGTGAAACAGTTTATTTCCCCCGATTCCAAAGTCACTACGGCGAATGAAACGATGGGAAAGAAACTTACCATCACTACCTTCATCCCACTCGGCAAGCGAGACAAGATGTTGGCGTTGCCGGAATTTCAGAAAGTCCCGCTGTTCCTTGAGTTGGTAGCTCAAGACCCCACGTTTGGCAGTCATCCGCTGGCATTGCGCCTCGCCAAGAACGACGACAAACTGAGGGAGCTCAATGAGGCACTGAAAGGAGTGAGCTTTCTGTTGAGCTTCGATCCGGTTCCAGGGTCCACGACCTTTAATCTGACGGGCAACCGAAGCGAGGCAGAATTGCTGGTAGTGAGTGCCTTCGTGAATGGGGAAGCAGTGCTCAAGCGTGAGGAGCGTCTCAAACCGCGCCAGCGGCTTGCGCTTTCTTTCGGTGCAGGAGATTTGAGGAAACGTTCCGTTTGGGATCACATCGCACCGCAGTTTTTCATGAAATAACCGCCACACATACGAGCCATGCCTGAAATTTATGTGATTCGCCCGACGGTGCGTGCCGCAGAAGAGAGGAATCTCCCTACAGCGCAGGAAATTGCAGATCAACGCCAAGCTGTCGGCTTCATCGGCAAGCTCGCTCGTGTCCAGGCATGCGAGAGGATTGTTATCACCGATGGGGATGGGTTTGTGAGGATTGCTGACATCGAAGCAATTCAACAGCACCCGCCTCCCAACGCCGGTGCTGAGCGCGGACACTCACGTGTCGATGTTACGTTTGCCCGCGTGCGGTCTATCCGGGACGCTGACCTTCTCCGGCGTGTCGAAGCTATCCAGTGGAGTCAAAGGAACGTGCGCTACCTTGAGATTTGAAGTTTGCTTCTTGTCCAAGCAATGGCTTCTCAGCCAAAAAACCTACAAATCCCAGAGATGACACCGTGCGGCTTTGTCCCCAAGCAACTCCTGCTTGCCGTTATAGAACCAGCAGCCCAAGGAATGGACCAGAATGCACTCATCGGCCTACTACTGATTGCAGCGCTAGCCTGCGGTGTTCTGGGGATTGTCTTTTTTCCTGCGATGGTCGCTTTCGGTCGCGGCCATACGTACCGATGGCCGATTTTAGTCATCACCACTTTTTTTGGCTGGACCCTCATAGGCTGGGTAGCGGCGCTCGTATGGGCGGTGATGCCGCAGGGCCAATACCGAGGCGGCTCTAGGTAGAGCGAAGACGGGGACCAATGGCTCGCTTCACGCGATGACTTCCTTCACCACATGGCCGTGAACGTCGGTGAGGCGGAAGTCGCGGCCGGCGTAGCGGAAGGTGAGTTTTTCGTGATCGAGGCCGAGTTGATGGAGGATGGTGGCATGCAGGTCGTGCATGTGGACTTTGCCATCGACCGCCATGTGGCCGATGTCGTCTGTGACGCCATGGGCGAAGCCGGATTTGAAGCCGCCACCGGCGACCCAGACGGTGAAGCCGAGCGGGTTGTGGTCGCGACCGGTGCCGTTTTTCTCGGCATAAGGGGTGCGGCCGAATTCGCCGCCCCACCAGACGATGGTGTCTTCGAGCAGGCCGCGTTGTTTGAGATCGGCGAGGAGACCGGCAATCGGTTTATCAACGGCGGCGGCGTGGTCTCCGTGCTTGGGGAGGTTGGAGTGCTGATCCCAGGCGGGGTTGTTGGAGTTGTCGCCGTAATTGACCTGGATGTAGCGCACGTCCTGCTCAACGAGGCGGCGGGCCATGAGGCACTGGCGGCCGAAGTTGTCGGTGGGCTTTTCGTTGATGCCGAGAAAAAGATGCCACTCATTAAGTGCATGCTTCCGACTGGAATCCTTGAGGCCACAAGGGCTTGGCGTTTGCTGCGCGCCGCGCTACTGCAGCGCTTCCCCTAGGCGCAGGCTCTGCTCATCATAGCGCGGCGATGCGGCGGCAGACCTCTTCGACGTTGGCGCGGCTGTTGAAGGCGCTGATGCGGAAGTAGCCTTCGCCGGCGCTGCCGAAGCCGCTGCCGGGTGTGATGACGACGTTGGCTTCATTGAGCATTTTGTCGAACATTTGCCAGCTTGTCAGACCACCAGGACAGCCAACCCAGACGTAAGGGGCGTTCACGCCGCCAAAAACAGTGAGTCCGGCCTTTTTGCAGGCTTCGACAAGGAGCGCGGCGTTGCCCATGTAGTGCTCGATGAGCGCGGCGACCTGCGCTTTGCCCTCAGGGCTGTAAACAGCCTCCGCACCGCGTTGGACGATGTAGCAGGTGCCGTTGAACTTGGTACTGTGGCGGCGGCTCCAGAGCGGATGGATGGCGAGCTTGCTGCCGTCTTTCTTTTTCCCCATGAGGCCCTTCGGAATGATGACAACACCGCAACGCACGCCGGTGAAGCCACCGTTCTTTGAAAAGCTGCGGAACTCGATGGCGCAGTCACGCGCACCTTCGATTTCGTAAATGGAGCGTGGCAGCTCGGGGTCACGGATGAAGGCCTCGTAAGCGGCGTCGTAGAGGATGGTCGTGCCATTAGCCAAAGCGTATTTCACCCATGCTTCGAGCTGAGCGCGGGTGGCCACGGCTCCGGTGGGATTATTCGGGTAGCACAGGTAGGCGAGATCGACGGGCTCATTGGGGATCTCAGGCACGAAACCGTTGGCAGGCGTGCATTTGAGGTAGTGGAGGCCAGCGTAGGCACCACTTTCATCCGCTTCGCCAGTGTTCCCTGCCATGACGTTGGTATCGACGTAAACGGGATACACGGGATCGGTGATGGCGATCTTGTTTCCGGCGCCAAAGATGTCGAGGATGTTGCCGGTGTCGCATTTACTGCCATCGGAGATGAAAATCTCGTCTGCATCGACATGGATGCCGCGCGCTTTAAAATCATGCTCGGCGATGGCGTTGCGGAGGAAGTCGTAGCCTTGCTCCGGGCCGTAACCGCGGAAGGTGGCGCGGTCGCCCTGTTCATCGACGGCCTTGTGCATGGCGTCCCGCACGGCCAGTGGCAGTGCTTCAGTCACATCGCCGATACCGCAACGGATCAGGCGCTTGGCGGCTTCCGCATTGGCCTCTGTGAAGACTTTGACGCGACGCGCGATTTCAGGGAACAAGTATCCAGCTTTGAGCTTGAGGTAGTTTTCGTTGAGGTAGGCCATGGCAGGGTGAAATGGGCCGCCACTCTGGCGAGTCCCCGCGCAGATGCAAGAGTTCGGGCTGCACCTTATTTTGCGGGCAAACAGCGTGCGTAAGCAAGGCAAAGCTGCTCGGTGCTTTTTTGCCAATTCAGCTCTGTGGCGAAGCGGTGGTGGCCTGCGTGGCCCATTTTCTCACGCCGCGCCGGATCGTCTAGCATGGCAAGGATCGCATCGCCAAGTTTTGTGGCTGAGTTTTCCAAAACGTAACTTGCGGCGTCTCCAGCCGAGTAGCGGCCTTCCACCGTGGCAAACATGACGATGGGCTTGGCAAAGGACATGTACTCCAGCACCTTGTTCATGGTACAATGGTCGCTGTAAGTGTTCATGGGGTCACAGGCGATGCCAAGGTCGATAGTTTGGAGTGCGGTGCAGAGATAGGTGTCACTGACACGGCCCGGCATGGTGACATGGTCACGCAGACATAGCAGGTCGCGGTGTGCAACGAGTGTGTCGTATTCTGGGCCGGAACCCATGAGCAGAAAGTGGACGTCGGTGCGTTCGGATGCGTGTACAATGTGGCGCGCGGCTTCGAGAAGGTAATCCACTCCATCCGCATCTCCCATGACGCCGATGTAGCCAACGAGGTGTTTTTTTCCGCAGCGCAGGCTGTCATCGCTCGGCGTAGAGGTGTCCAGATTGCTAGGCGCAGTGCGGACGATGAAGGCGCAATCAGCATCAAGATGGCCACGATGCCTGACGGCGTTCAGGACGCTTTGATTGGTGGCGATGACAACGTCGGCAATGGCCAACGTGCAGCGCTCCGCGAGCTTTACGGCATGGTAAAAGATGCCGCGGGCACCAAACTTGGCCGCGAACATCTCAGGCCAGAGATCATGAACGTCGAAGATGATTTTGCTGCCACAGAGGAGCTTGAACGGTAGAGCGACGAGAAAGAGCAGGTCTGGCGGATTGCACAGATGAATGATGTCGAAGCGACCATGACGTAAAGCTTTGAGCAGGCACCAAAATTCCCCCACAAGCGCTGAAGTATATTCAAAGAGGAAGCCAAGGGTGGTTTTGGCCTCGCTAGTGATCCAGTGACGGTAAATTTGGATGCCATCGAGGATTTCTTCCGCCTGGGTGTAGCCGCGCATGCGCGGGCAGATGACGGTGACATCGTAACCGGCATCACGCAGTGCGCAGGCCTCCTGCCAAACCCGCCGGTCAAAGGGAACCGGGAGGTTTTCGACGAGAATGAGGACTCTGGGACGCTGTGAGGTCACGCGGAAGCACTGGGGCAGTTGAAATGACGAATGTCGAATGCCTTATGTTGCGCGTGACCAGTCCAATCAACTGGCTGAAGCCGTGCGCTTGTCTTTTGGGAGCCAAGCTTGTTTGAGCGGGAGTCCGTCTTTCGTGATGGTCTTCAATTTCTCATCTGGCTTGGGGCCGACAAACATGTCGCCTGCGTCTTTGAAGGTGACGAAGATGATGAAACCAAAGAGAGCGAGTGCGCAGGCGGTCTGGATGTATTCAAGGAGGCGACCACTTGGTGGCTTGCGGCGGATGGCCTCACTGATGGCCATGGTGATGTGGCCTCCATCAAGCACTGGGAACGGCATCATGTTGAGGATGGCTAGGTTGATATTGAAAATGACGCTGAACCACAAAACCATGCGCCAGCCGTCTGGATGCTGGAAGAGCTTATAATAGAGACGACCCACTCCGACTGGGCCGCTCATGTGAGCGACACTGAGGTCGGATTTACCGGGCAGGATTTTCTGGACGAGCGCACCCATGTGACGCACACCATCACTGACCTGCTCATAGGGTACTGGGTGAGTGACCTGGAGGAGTCCATCGGTATCCCACAAGATCCCGACACGGCGTTCGGGCTTAATTAAATTGGTGACATCCGGGAAGCGTGGCAGGACGGAAACTTGAATCATCTTGCCGTCGCGGCGGACATCGAAGTTGAGCGACTGCTTGGTGGGATTTGCGTCGAGGTAATCAGCCAGATCACCTGGGCCGTGCAATTTAGTGCCCTCGACGGCGACGACGTGATCGTCTTTTTGCAATCCGGCCTCTTCAGCAGGACCATCTTTTTGCACTTCGCCAATAACGGCTGTCATTTCACCTGAAAGGCCAACAGAGCGCAACTCTGGGCGCTTGAAGATCCAC
The DNA here is from genome assembly GCA_031411715.1 of Verrucomicrobiaceae bacterium. Classification (GTDB taxonomy): domain Bacteria; phylum Verrucomicrobiota; class Verrucomicrobiia; order Verrucomicrobiales; family Verrucomicrobiaceae; genus Prosthecobacter. The sequence continues at coordinate 9,123 of JANOBP010000602.1, forward strand.
TCCCACCATGCGGGCTCGACAGGTTTGTCTAGTTTTGGCCATGCTTTGGGATCAACGGTGATCGTCTGCTTGGCACCGTCACGCTCGACATCGAAAGGAATTTTATCGCCTTCGCTAGCAACGACGCTCCAGCGAATGCTGTCCACCAAGCCTTCAAAGCGCTTCACCGGAGTGCCATCGACGGCGATGACTTTATCACCGGCCTTGAGTCCGGCCTTCTCGGCAGGGCTATCTTTTTCAACGTGGCCGATGGTGGTGGTGGCAAAGGCCTCACTCTGTGGCTTGCCAACCTTCCAGACGGCGACCGCAAAGGCGCAAGCGAGCATGAAGCTGAATAATGGCCCTGCGAAAGCCACGATGGCTTTGTCCAGCGGCGTGATCGGCGGCAGTTGCTCTCCGCTCGATTCCCCTTCAAGGCCACCCATCGGGGCCATTTGCGGTAAGGCAACAAATCCACCTGCGGGGATGCTGCCGATGCCATACTCGACTCCATTGATGGTCTTTTTCCAAATCGGCTTTCCGAACCAGATGTAAAACTTTTCGACTTTAAGTCCACGCCAGCGAGCAGCAAGGAAGTGACCCCATTCGTGAACGACGATCATCAAATTGAAAATGATGATCACTTCGAAGATGAGAATGATGAAGCGAAGAACTTCGCCAAAGGTACCGAGTGATGAGAGCCATTCCATGAGAGTGTATGAAGCTATCCGGCCGAGGGGTTGATTACGGGTGGTCGGAAAGCAAGGGGCCGGAAAGCTAACATCCCGCCTTCTTTGGCGCAAACGCCACGGTCATCTTTCCTGACGAAAGATGCTCACTTAGCTGGAAAAATGACCAAATTGGAATAGATAGCCCTCCCAGCCTCTTATTTAAGTCGGCCAATGCCGTTTTCTCTGCATGCAACGCCTCTTCTTTATCACCCTTTTGTTTCCTGCTTTGCTACTAAGCTCATGCCGCAGCGCAAAGAGCGTGTTGTCATCCACCAATGTCAAATCGTCCTCGTTCCTCCAGCACGGCGGTGAATTAAAGGAGGACCGCAAGCGCTCTCCATTCCTTGGCAACTGGTGGACGACCGACGCGAAGCTCCACACTGCGTTCGACAGCATGAAGCAGATCTACATCGCGCCGATAAAGATCGATGCTGTGCGCCCCATGAAGAATTACCTTTCGCGATTGGAATTCAGCAATGATCGGCGAGATACAAAACTGCAAGCTTTGTCTGACTACGCACGGTCCCGTTTTATCAAAGCCTTCCGCGAGTAAAAAAAACCACGCTTTACCGTTGTGGATGCACCAGCGAAAGATGCGCTCACGCTTGAATTGCATATCCTCGAATGGGAGCCCAATTCCTTCTCGGGCTTCATTGCTCGTGAGGCTGTTGACTTACTCACCCTCCCTGCTGTGGGCGATTTGATCTCCAAGCCCCTGCGCGGCGTCATCGCCATCGAAGGCCGACTCATGGAACCGCGCAGTGGCAAGCCTATCTTTGAATTCGTGGACAAAGAAGAAGCCAAATCACTGATCATCATTCCGCTTCAAGAAGCATATCCTACTGGCCAGGCTCGATACGCGATTCGGGAGTGGGCGGAGCAGTTTGAGCTTCTGTCCCGCAATGACCCGTTGGATAAGCCCAAAGACAGCTTCCCGATTCAGCTTTGGGGCTTCTGAGTTCGTATTTTCATAACGAATAAAACCAGTGGGAAATCCGGCTCATTTTATTGAGGCACGGACGGGCTTCATGCTTGCGGTCTATAGCATTTTCATGCGCAATAGGAGCACAAGCATCCCATCCAACTATGAAAACACTCATTCAACGTCTCAGCATGGCCCTGCTCGGTGGAGCCATCCTCGTTCTCAGCTCCTGTGTGTATCCATACGCAGGCTATTCATCTTACGGTAGCCTCAACCGCGGTTATGCCAGCCCGCCGCTTCGCACCAGTTACTACTCCGCTCGGACTTTGCCCATCCACCGGAACTACTATAGCGGAAGCACAAGCTACGCGACATACGCGCCGGTAACCTCCAGGTCATACACCAGCACAGCCTACAGCAACTACACGCCAAACTACGCTCGCCCATACTACTCCAACTACGGTTACGGTCGTCCCTACTACGGCTCCACTTGGTACCGCCAGCCCTACACATCGACTTGGAGAAATCCCGGCTACACGAGCTACAACAACTACAGCAGCCCGCTTGTTAGCTACGGCCGCCCAATGAGCCACTACGGCGGCTGGAGCTACTCGCGCTTCCCCATGAACATCGGTAGTCCTTTTGGCTTCGGCAGTCCTTTCGGCTACGGCAATTCATTCGGCCTCAGCAACTCATACGGCTACGGAAGCCCATTTGGCAGGAACATGTGCGCCTACTAAGCGCCTCAGTTCAGGGCGCTCTTAAATCGACGGTCTGCCCGTCTGCTTCGATTGTTGCCTTCATGGTGCTGAAGGTCCACGGACCTCCAGCTTTCTTGCTTCCGACAGTGTGAATGCTCGCAGCACCCTTCGGGCCTGAAATAGGCACAGTAATGTCTGCTCTACCGTTACCATTGGTGATGCTGATATTGCCTGTGACAAGCCAACCGAGCGCTATCGGCTCACCCAACTCTCGACGCATCACCTCGGAAGACTGCGCAGCCTGAAGAGACATCTGGCTGGCATCCGCGCCACGAATCATCGACATAATAAACCAGAAGATGCACGCACCAAAAACGGCCACTGCAGCTGCCAACAACGCGCAACCACCACATCCAAAGGCCACTCCTTTGCGCACGGCAGCGGAATTCTCCTGCTGAATTTTCGAAGGATCACCAAAGGGAAGTGGCGGTGGCGTGCTCATAGTTCATCACGGTGATCCATTTGGACGATTCTGGCAAGGTCTCACGGCCCGAGATGCTTCTTCAAGTCTCCCGCATAACCCGCCAGTTCCAAAAAGGCACGCCCGACCACCACGCCACTCGCATCCAGCACATCGCACGCGCCTTCCCAATACGGCAGGCCCGTGATGCTGCCGCCTTGCTCTTGATCGGCGGCAACTGGTCGCAGTTCCAGCGTGCTGTCTTCAAAACCGATCCGCACTCGGTTTGGATAAGCAGCTTTCGTTTTCTCACTGCGCCAAGTCTCCAGTGCACTCCAAGTGAACGCGTCACGCTTCAAGGCACGCAACGCGCCGCTCTTCTCGATCACCGTCAGTGTCGAAGCCGCGTCCGTGCTGCCATCCGCGTGGCGCATGCGGTACACCATGATCTCACGGCCATCCTTGAGCTGGATCGCGGCCCAATCCCAACCCACCTGCCCTTCATCGAGCTGTGAGCTGCTGAACTCATGATCCATCCATGCCTCACCTGTTACACGATGCTCCTGCGCCCCGATCTTCACGCTCCCGGCCGCTTTCAATCGTGGAAACGTCAGGTAATGACTCGCCGCACTCGCGCTGGCTCCTTTGCGTGACACACCATCCTGGCCAAACACCACCAGCGGCTTTACCACCTCAAGTTCCAGCTTCAAAACCGCCTCCGCCTTCACCGTCGTTGCCACATGAAGTCGATTTGTCTTCTCATCCAATCGTAGCGACGCATTACCATTGCGGACATCAAGTGTCGTCTCCGATGCAGAAGCATCCCAGCCTTCACGATTCAGTTTTTCTTCGTGCAAAAACTTACCCGTCGTCGCATCCAGCAGTGCCGCGTGTGCCAGATGAAGCTGAGTCACCTCACCACGATCATCACGCCGCGCCTGACGAAAAAACGTCACCTGAAATCCAAAACGCTGACCCTGCTCATCATCCAGATGCCCGGTGAGATACCACCACTCCGTGCGGAACACAGGATGACTCCCATGATCACGCGGAAACACAAACGCCCTCCCCGCTTGTGGAATCGCAAAACCATCCACTGTCGTCGTTTGCGACCACGCCGCACTCGCCAGCAGCCAAATAGCCATGATCCATTGTATCGAGCTCATTCTTCCTCCCATCGCATTTGAGAACTCCATTTGCCAACCAATGCTGCTACCAGCGCGCCCACACCGATCACCGCGATGGTCAGCACCGCCATCTGCCACCACGGCAACGCAAAACCAAGCGTCCAGCCGAAGCATTGTTTATTGATGCG
>JANOBP010000603.1:0-4235 GCA_031411715.1 Verrucomicrobiaceae bacterium
GAAACATCCAGGCACGCGGCATGACATGTGCCGGGATCATTTTAAATCACGTTCAAGATGAGCGTGATCCAGCGAGCATCAGCAACGGCATGGTGCTGCGACATTTTCTGCCGGATGTGCCCGTTTTAGCCGAGGTCATGCACGGGGAGACGGAGTTGGACTGGCCTCTGGACCAGTCTTGATCTCTTGACTTCCCTGTCTCCCTAGCTAACCACGTCAGTCCCTCAATCAAACAGGGCTCCTGGAGCATCCCCGGAGACTCTTCATGTCAGAACACAAAAACTCAAACAGTTGGACCCTCGCCCTCGTGGCTCTGGGTGTCGTATTCGGCGACATCGGCACCAGTCCGCTTTACGCGCTCAAAGAGTGCCTGCATCATGCCAAGCCCACTCCAGGGGTTCCGCTAGATGTCCTGGGGCCGTTGTCACTCATGTTCTGGTCCTTGATCGTCATGGTGTGCTTCAAGTACCTCACTTTCATCACCCGTGCCACGAATCAAGGAGAAGGCGGCATGTTCGCCCTGCTCACTCTGTTTCGTTCCGCCAAGTGGGCCTTCAAGCCGCAAACCACGGGCGCTGTCGTCCTGATCGGTATTTTCGGTGCCTGTCTCCTCTACGGCGACGGCATGATCACTCCTGCTATCTCCGTCCTCTCCGCAGTCGAGGGACTCGCGCTTCTCGACACTCAACTCGGCACCAATCTCGCCCATTACGTCGTTCCCATCTCCGCCGCCATCATCTTTGGCCTCTTCCTCATCCAGCGTCATGGCACTGCCAGCATCGGACGCGCCTTTGGACCCATCATGGTCCTCTGGTTCATCACCTTAGCCGTCCTTGGCATCATCAATATCTCCAGCTACCCAGCCATCTTCAGTGCCCTGCTCCCGCACCACGGCTTTAATTTCCTCCTCCATCACGGCTATGACAGCTTCGTCCTCATGGGCCTCGTCCTGCTCGCCGTCACCGGTTGCGAGGCCATGTACGCCGACATCGGGCACTTCGGACGTCCACCACTGGTGCGCAGTTGGTACATCTTCGTCCTTCCTGCTCTCATGCTCAATTACCTCGGTCAGGGCGCGCTCGTTCTCTCCGACGTCAATGCCGCGCTTCAGCCCGACTACCATCACTTCTTCAGCCTCGTTCCGAAGGTCGCCCTCATCCCGGTCATCCTGCTCGCCACCGCCGCCACCATCATCGCCTCTCAGGCCATGATCACCGGTGTTTACTCGCTCACCCAGCAGGCCGTCCAGCTCGGCTACCTGCCGCGTTTGAAAATCATCCACACCAATGCCGACGTGCGCGGCCAGATCTACATGCCGCAGGTGAACTACCTCCTCATGGTCGCCTGCCTCGCCCTCGTCTTCCATTTCAAGTCCTCCACCAATCTCGCTGCAGCCTACGGCCTCTCCGTGGCCATGGACATGACCTTCACCAGCCTGCTCTTCTTCCTAGTCGCACGCTTCGTTTGGAAATGGTCATTCTGGAAAGCCTTCATCCCGCTGGTCATCTTCCTCCTCCCTGAAATCGGCTACGTCTCCGGCAGCATCATCAAATTCTTCCATGGAGCCTGGTTCCCACTCATGGTCGGCCTCGCCATGTGGATCATCATGAAGACATGGTTGGATGGCCGCCGACTCCTCTATCAGGCCATGCTCCGTGGTCGCCTCCCCGTCTCCTTCCTCATCGATGAGATCAAAAACGACCGCATCATCCGCGTCCCCGGCTGCGCCGTCTTCATGTCCGCCTCCGCCGAGGGCCTGCCGCTTGCACTGCTCCATCACCTGAAGCACAACAAAGCCCTCCACAAGCAAGTCGTCCTCCTCACCGTTCGCTTCGAGGAAAAACCGCACGTTGCCGCCACGGACCGCTTCCAGATCGAGGAAGCCCACGACGACTTCTACCGCGTCATCCTCCACTACGGCTTCTCAGAGTCCCCCAACGTCTTTCAGGACCTCGTCGCCGCCCTCCTCACCAAAGGTAAGGTCAAGCGTGAAGGCATCACCTTCTACCAGTCCCGTGAGGTGCTCCTCACCAACCGACCCGGCAAAATGGCCCTGTGGCGGAAAAAGCTCTTCGTCTTCCTCTCCCGCCTCTCACGCCCCGCCACCGGCTACTTCGAGCTCCCGCCCCGCCAGGTCATCGAGCTCGGCATTCAGTTGGAAGTGTAGCTCCTCAATCCCCGCTCTTTGGATCAAACGCATCTCTCAGCCCATCGCCGAGGAAATTCAGCGCCAGCAGGCTGGCCGACATGCACAGCGCTGGGAAGACCAGCAGCCACCACTTGCTATCGATCGGGTTGATCACCTGCGCGCCGTCTTTGAGCAGCGATCCCCAGCTCGCTGCCGTATCTTCGATCCCCAGGCCCAGGAAGCTTAAAAACGACTCATCCAGGATCACCGCCGGGATCGTCAGCGTCAGATACGTCAGGATGATCGTGCTCAGATTCGGCAGCAAATGCCGCCACAGCACACCCCACGGGCTTTGACCCATCGCCCGCGCTGCCGTGACAAAGGTCATCTCCCGCAGCACCAGCACCTGCCCGCGCACGATGCGCGCCATCGTCAGCCACTCCACCAGCCCCAGAGACACCACCATCACCATCATGCGTGAATACGGGATCAGATCCCTCACGAAGCCCTCGCCACTCTTCCAGCCGCTCTTTTGAAACCCGAGCCGCAGCCCATCCAGCCACTCCTTCACGTAGTCATCCAGCGCCGCGATCAGGATCATGATGAACAAAATACGCGGCACCGAGTACAGCACCTCGATCACCCGCATCATCAGCCCATCCACACGTCCACCTGCGTAGCCGCTGATCATTCCATACAGCGTACCGATCACCAAACTGATGCACGCACCCGCCAGCCCGATCCCCAGCGACACCCGCGCACCGGACAGCAGCCGGTAAAACAAATCCTGCCCATTCAAGTCCGTCCCACACACATGCCCGCCCTGCAGCGGTGCCAGGAAAAGATCATTGCTCGTCGTCTTTAAGCTATCCGGCAGCAGCAGCGGCCCCACCAGCGCCACGCCAGCCAGTAGCACCAGCATCCACAGCGACATCATCGCCGGACGGTTCCGCTTCAGCAGTGCCCAGCCATCAGGCCGGGAGATTTGGGCGGGAACATCAGCCATGCAGTCGAATGCGTTTATCCAGCAGCGTGTAAATCACGTCCACCATCAGGTTAAAGACCACCAGCATGATGCACAGCACGATCACCGCCCCACCCAGCAGGAAGACATCACGATTCTGGATCGAGTTCACAAACAAACTGCCCGCGCCAGAGATGTTGAACACACTCTCCACCACCATCGACCCCGTCAGCAAATGCGCCGCCAGCGGCCCCAGAAACGTGATCACCGGCAGGATCGCGATCTTCACCGCATGCCGCGCCACCGCACTCGTCTCGCTCAGCCCCTTCGCCCGTGCCGTGCGCAGGAAATCACTCTGCAGCACATCCAGCAGGCTGTTGCGCATCAGCCGCGCGATGTAGGCCACATACGGACCCGCCAGACACAGCGACGGCAAAATCAAATGCTCCGCACTCCCCCAGCCGCCCACCGGCAGCCATCCCAGCCACAAGGCGATCACCGCGATCATCAACGGCCCCGTGATGAAACTCGGCACAGAAATCGCGATCAGCGCCCCAAACATCGTCGCGTGATCGATCAGCGTGTTCCGCTTCATCGCCGCCAGACTCCCCGCAAACACCCCCAGCGTACTCGCGATGACAAACGCGATGCCACCGATCAAAATCGAGTTCGGCAGCTTCTGCTGCAGCAGTTCATACACCTGCCAGTCGCGGTACTTCGTCGAAGGCCCCAGGTCGAAATGGGCCAACCTCCCCAGATACGCCGTGTACTGCTGCCACAGCGTGCCATTGAGCTGATAGCGCTCCTCCATCGCCGCCGTCGTCTGCGCATTCGACTTCTCCCGATCAAACGGCCCACCCTTGATCATCCGCACCAGCACAAACGTCAGCGACACCACACAGAACATCACAACGATGCTGCTGAGAGTGCGGCGGATGAGGAAGGGAAGCATGAGCGCCCATACTTGAATGCCCAACGCCGAATGTCGAATGCGGAGTGCGACTCTGGCAAAGTAGCCCCGTTGCTGTGCCCAAGTAGCCCAGTTGCTGTGCAACGGGTGTCCGAGAAACCTGTTCCACAGGAACAGGCCTACTTTACCGCCGCGCCGCCAGCACCAGCGTGTTGTAAGCCTGCCGCAGTGCC
>JANOBP010000604.1:0-2797 GCA_031411715.1 Verrucomicrobiaceae bacterium
CCTGCATTTACATCTCCCATAAGCTGGATGAGGTCTTCTCCATCGCCGACCGCGTCACCGTGCTGCGCGATGGCAGCACCATCACCACGCTCGCGGCCCAAGACACCAGCAAGGCCGAAATCATTCGTCACATGGTGGGCCGTGAGATCACCGATCTCTTCCCGCGACGCAGCACGCAGCCTGGCGCGCCATTGCTCACCGTGAAGGACCTAAGCGTGGCCGATGCCGACAGCGGCCTCACACGTCTGCATGACATCCATCTCCAGCTCCACGCCGGTGAAGTCCTCGGCATTGGCGGCTTGATGGGCGCAGGGCGCACGGAGTTGCTCATGCATCTGTTTGGAGCCTGGGGAAAGCGCTTGAGCGGCCAAGTCCAGCTCGCAGGCAAAGACCTCGGCACGAACACTCCGCAGCAGAACCTTCAGCGTGGCATGGTGCTCGCCAGTGAGGACCGCCGTCGCTACGGTCTCGTGCTGGAGCATCCCATCGGTTTCAATCTTTCGCTCTCCTCACTCAGCAGCGTCACGCGCGGTGGTTTCATCAGCCGCCCCATCGAGAACCGGCGGAATCAAAACGTCTTCAACGACCTCCGCATCAAAGCCACCGGCCTCGACGCCACCGCAGGCCGCCTCTCCGGCGGCAACCAGCAAAAAATCGTCCTCGGCAAAGCCTTGCTCACCGAGCCGCAAGTCATCCTCCTCGATGAGCCCACACGCGGCATCGACGTCGGAGCCAAGATCGAGATCTACGAGATCATCAACAAGCTCACCGCTGCCGGCAAAGCCGTCATCCTCGTCTCCAGCGAGCTGCCCGAGCTCATCGGCATTAGTGACCGCATTGTCATGCTGCACTCCGGCCACATCGGTGGCACCTTCACACGAAACGAGGCCACGCAGGAAAAACTCATGCAGGCTGCCATGGCCGCCTAAACACCCATCACAATCCCAATGCTCCGCTTCACACTCTTCGGCTTCCCTATTCTCATCCACTGGATGTTCTGGCTCAACACCGCACTCATGGGTGGTGCGCTCAACGCTGACAACCCCGCCGCCTTTCGCCGTGTCATCGGCTGGATCCTCGCGGTGCTCATCTCCATCATCATTCATGAATTGGGCCACGCCTTCGCCATGCGCAGCTTTGGTGACAGGCGCGTCGGCATTGTGCTCTTTGCCTTTGGCGGCTACGCGCAGCCCAGCCAGCGCTTCACACGCAGCCAGGACATCCAGGTCACGGCTGCGGGACCAGCCTTGCAGATCGCCTTTGGTCTCGCCGTCGGCTGGGCCTCCACCATCTGGCCCATCAGCAATCCATGGCTCAATCAGTTCGCCGATGCCTTCACGGTGATCAGTCTCTTCTGGGCACTGCTCAATCTCGTCCCAATCCTCCCGCTCGACGGCGGCCGCATCTGCGCCGCCTACCTTGGCAACATGCGCCAGGCTCTCAGGATCAGCCTTGCCTGTGCCATCGCCGTCGCCCTCAGCTCCCAGATGTCCGAGCTTTGGTATAGCATGCAGAATCGCATCCTGAGCACGCTCGACATCGACGCAGGCACCCGCATCGGCGGCGGCATCTTCACGCTGATCTTCTTCGGCATGATGGCCATGAACAATTGGAAGCAACTCCAAGGGCAACCCGAGATCCCCTGGATGAACGCTGGTTGAGCACGCCAAGCCCCCTGTAAAATCACGCTGGCCTTTTTTACCAGCTTCTGAGATGATGACCGCATGAAACCGAACATGCCCTTCCTCAGCCGTCGTGAGATCCTTCGTGGCCTCGGTGCCACTGCCGCCTTCAGCGCCTTTCCATCCTTGCGCGCAGCAACGGCAGGCAAGGATTCATTGCCCATGCAGTTCTACAAGAGCCTCACGGAAGAACAGCGCGGCAAGATCCTCCTGCCCATCAACCACCCCAAGCGCCAATACGTCAGCAACTGGTGGTACATCTGCCCCGAGCAGCGCCTGCACACCTTTTACACCAAGGATCAGCAGGACCTTGTGCGGCAGATTTTCGAGTCGCTGCATCATCCCGACCATCGCGAGAAGATGAACTGGCAGGTGGACAAGGATCTCATGGGCCAGATCAAGAACACACCCTCCGTTGGCTTCTTCGGCACCCCGGAGGACAAGGACTTCGAGTTCATCTACACCGGCCATCACGTCACGCGCCGCTGCAATGCCCACACCGACACCGGTCTTGGCTTCGGAGGCAGACCCATCTTCTACGGCAACTTCGCCAAAGCCTTCCGCGAGACCAAGGACCACGAGGGCAATCCCTTCTGGTATCAAGGCCTCATCCTCAACGAATTCATCAGCTCCCTCGATGGCAAGCAGCAGGAAAAAATCCTCGTCGGCCGCGAACCCCGCGACGAAAGCCCCGCCACTGTCATTCAGAAGCGCAAGACCGACCTCCCCGGCCTCAGCGGCGCCGACCTCAGCAAAGACCAGCAGGCCAAGCTACTCGAGACCATGCGCAAAATGCTCGTGTGCTTCCGCGCCGACGACGTGGCCGCCACCATCAAGACCATCGCAGACAAAAAGCTCATCGAGAAGCTCTTCATCTCCACTTACGGCGGTGCCTATGACATCGGCAGCGACAAAGTCTGGGACACCTGGCAGATCGAAGGTCCCGACATGGTCTGGTACTTCCGCGGCTATCCGCACATCCACGGCTACTTCCACCTCGCAGCGTAAGGTTCTCAAAAAGAAGCTTATCCCGTTTGTCGAACTTTAAATGCCAACGCAGATACAGCACCATCCCGACCGTCAGGCCGAGCAGTGCCAAAAGCGTGTGGCGGAGG
>JANOBP010000605.1:0-3109 GCA_031411715.1 Verrucomicrobiaceae bacterium
GGTCGCGGGCGATATCTTCATCGAGGGATTCACGGATTTCGACGCGGTAGGTGAATCGGCGGGGCATAGCAGTTTAGAGGGGCATGTAAATCGGGGAGGGAGACGGCGGTGTCAAGCTGTGGGGCAAAATGAGCCATAAAGGCCACTTGGGCCACCTTAGTCAGGTTTTTAACCCGATGTGAAGTGAGGATTTACCTCGCCGCATTCAGGAAACTGATGGATTTCAGTAATTATTATTGACGGTTTGCGTAAAGTTCTGTTGAACAGAGACGCAAATTACAAGGCTGGCATCGTTTCAGCTACCAACCGCATAAAAATGCTCCAAAAAAAACGCGCACAACCCAATTTTCTCATCTAGACTGCTTGCCCTCCGCGTTTGGCGGATGGGCAAAGAAATCAACACTTTGCACGTAATCGTTTACAAGAATGCTCAACATGGAACTCGACGGAGGAATTAAGATCTATCTCAGGGAAATCGGCAAGACCGACTTGCTCACGCCTGACCAGGAGGTCGAACTCGCCGAACGCATCAAACGCGGTGACCCGGAAGCCCGGTCGCACATGATCCGCGCCAATTTGCGTCTCGTCGTCAAAATCGCCCAGGACTACGCCAACTACGGTCTGCCACTGCTGGACCTCATCAGCGAAGGCAACATCGGCTTGATGAAAGCGGTGGAACGCTTTGACCCGAATAAAGGCGGCAAGCTCTCAACCTACGCCGCATGGTGGATCAAGCAGTCCATCAAGCGTGCTCTCGCCAATCAATCAAAGACCATCCGTCTGCCCGTCCACATGGTGGACAAGATCAGCAAGATGCGCCGCGTCGCCATGGCGATGTCTGAGGAACTCGGCCGCGAGCCAACGGACGATGAATTGTCTGAAGAAATCGGTATCGACCGCGCGAAGCTCAGCCAGCTCAAGGTTGCTTCCATGCGACCAGCTTCGCTCGATGCTCCAATAAGCGATGACGACAGCACCGAGTTCGGCGAAATCGTCGGCGATGAAAATGCGCAGACGCCTTTCGAGCTTCTGAGTCACAAAAACATGCATGGCCAGCTCGACGGCCTGCTCACCGTTCTCGACGCTCGTGAGTTGAAGATCATTGAGGCTCGTTTCGGACTTGTCGGTCAAAAGCCACGCACGCTCGAAGAAGTCGGTCAGGAATTCGGCGTCACTCGTGAGCGTATCCGCCAGCTTCAAAACATCGCGCTGCGCAAGCTGCGTCGGGCTCTTCAAAAGAAAGAAGATCCGATTCCCAAGGCTCTGCGTAATGCGGGTGGCAAGAAGAAGGGCAAAAAGAAAGCTGCCGCCGAGCCCGAGATCGAAGAAGACTCCGACGAAGGATAATTGACCGCATAGGCCTCACCAGGAAGCCATCTTTGAGCCATGAGCACTCACTACGAGAGCCTGCATGTGAACGAAGATGCTCCTGAGGAAGTAATTCGAGCCGCATACCGCGCGCTTTCACTGAAACATCACCCTGATAAGACTGGCGACCGTCCGCACTCTCAGCGGCGGATGCAGGTGATCAATGATGCGTATGCTGTCCTTTCAGATTCCGTCAAGCGCGCCGATTATGACGACTCACTCCGGAGAGTCAGAAATCCCCAGCCACAAGCGCCGTCAAGGATGGCTGCGATGCAGGAACGTCCGCAGCGCGTTAGGCAGTCGATGGCCTCAGTGCCGTTGATGAAAGGAACTCTGGGTTGGCTTTCGGACGCCCGCGTGGTGCTACCCGCTGTCGCACTCATCTGGTTGGTGATCTATTGGGTGCTGGCTAGAAAGTAGGATTGTGGCAGTGCTTGCACTGCAAAGTCCCCGCCTCTACGCTCACTTCCCATGAACCATCGCACTCTCACGCGATTCATCGCGGTCATCTTGCTGACCGTCAGCACGCTCTCCGCTCGTGAATGGAAGAGCGCTGACGGCAAGAAGACTTTCGAGGCCGCATTCGTTGCTTTGAAGGGAGACAAACTGGAGCTTGTCAATGCGGGTAAGCCTTCATCATTCCCACTGGCTGCCTTTTGTGCCGAGGATCAAACCTTTGCAAAAAACGCTGCCTACATAGCGGATGCGGCAGCGAAACTCGGGCCGCAATCCTTTGAGTTCAGCCATTTCGCCGATGGAGGTTGGATTTGCAGGCTGGCCTTGAAAACGGCCACACAAACCGGCCCCACTCTCTTCACGGGTGAGGTATTCTTTCTCGCTACTCCAGATGCCGCCAAGCACAAAGCGGACGAGCAAGTCATCAATCAGCTGCTCTACGGTGCTGGGGGCCGCACGTATCATCCTCTCACCGGTGATCCTTCTCCTATCCGTGCTTTTTCCCTGAATGCGGAAACCGCAACGCAGGTCTGGACTGATGTCATGGCACAAAGTGGGGATGATGTGGCGAAACAAGCCCCACCACTGCTCGAGCCCGACATCCAGATCATCACCACTCGCGGCGTGGGCATCGTCATTGGCAAGAAAGGCATCGTCGTCACTGACCCAGCATTGATCAAAGACGCCAAAACCATCAGCGTTCATCACGATGGCAAAGACCATCCAGCCAGCGTGATTCCAATCGATGGCAAACTCGATCTCGCATTGCTCGCGACCGGCCTCGACATTGAGCCTGCGCGCCTTGCTGCCAAAAAACCACCAGAACTCGGTCAAAACATCATGGCACTTAACCTGGAGCTTAATTCGACCCGCAAAGACTTCGTCAAACAGCCCGCGCTCACACGTGGCATCATCAGTCGGTTGAGTACGAGTGGCGACAACTTCCAGCATGATGCCGTCATGCCGCCGGAAAGCGCTGGTGGATTCATTGTCGGTGAAAAAGGAGACGTCTTCGGCATCTATTTCCAAAACCAGACGACAAGCAAAAGCACCCCGAAAAAAGGGGATTACGGCCCACGCGATGTGGCAGGACTTGGCTCATGCATCAGCACGCAGGCACTGGCGACATTGATGACCAAGGTCAAAGGCGCGGGCGACCTCAAAACAGCCACCACCGAGACTGACATCCAGCAACTCGCCAAAACACTTATGTCTTCCGCTGTGCTCATCGTCGCCACACGCGAGTTCAGCAAACCGCGCACCATTGCAGCCACCAAAGCAGCCG
>JANOBP010000606.1:0-7413 GCA_031411715.1 Verrucomicrobiaceae bacterium
CGAGGCGCTTCACCTTAGCATCACGCGCTGCTACCAGAACCTTAAGCGTGCCGTTAAGGGTATGGTCATTACTCTCAACTGGAAGCGCTATGGAACGCGGAACAGAAGGCATTGCGCCCTCATGGAAGACCCAATCGATGCCGGCCATAAGCTTGCCCAGTAGGGTTTCATCTCGAATGTCACCTTCGACAAAATCCAGTTCATCACCCGGTTGCTTCCAGTCAAGATTCGCAAGGCTGCCGAGGCTGAGATTATCTAATACCAATACTTTTGCGCCGCGGCGGCACAGAGCTTCAGCGATGTGTGAGCCAATAAATCCGGCGCCGCCGGTAATGAGAGCCTTCATGATTTGAAATAGTTAGCCTGCCCTTTCATGAGCTCAGCCAAGGCATTGCGAGAATCAACTACAAGGGCTGCATTCTGGGCGATCAATGGGTAGTTAACATCGACGTGACGAGTTGCGATCAAGACGAGGTCGAAACTGCTTATTCTATCAGATGTAAGCTCAATGCTTTGTCTTCCGGCAAATTGCGAATGTTCCCGCGAGGGCCGGATGACTGGAACGTGCGGGTCATGGTATTCCACGCTTGCCCCAGCACTTTCCAATAGCTCCCAGAGCACATAAGCCGGACTTTCACGGTCGTCGTCCACATTGGCTTTGTATGCGATCCCCAATATTAGCACAGAGCTTCCACTGAGCGTCTTTTGCACGCTGGTTAGTGCTTCACCGGCTCTTTGAATGACGTATTTCGGCATGGAGGTGTTTACTTCCCCCGCTAGCTCGATGAACCGGGTCTCCTGTCCGTATTCTCGTGCTTTCCAGCTTAGATAAAAGGGATCAATCGGTATGCAATGCCCTCCAAGGCCTGGGCCAGGATAGAAAGGCATGAAACCAAACGGTTTGGTTTTCGCGGCTTCGATCACGTCCCAAATATCGATGTCCATTGCGGCGTAGACGACCTTCAACTCGTTCACCATAGCGATATTAACCGCACGGAAAATATTCTCCGTTAGTTTAACCGCTTCCGCGACCCGGCAGTTGCCCACAGGCACCAGTGTTCGGATCGCGACTCGATAGAGGCTTAGGGCTTTCTCCAAACACTGGGGGGTGAGTCCGCCAACCACCTTTGGAATTTCTCCGACTTTGCTATCTGGATTGCCTGGATCTTCGCGCTCTGGAGAAAATGCCAGATGGAAATCGCTACCAGCGACCATGCCTGAGCCTTGTTCAAGAACCTCACGCAGTTCTGTATCCGTGGTGCCAGGATAAGTTGTGGACTCCAAGACCACCACGGCACCTTTTTGGAGATAAGGGGCTACAGAACGGCCAGTTGCCAAAACGTAGCTCAAGTCGGGAGTGCGTTCAGGCCCCAGAGGCGTTGGCACGCAAATGATCACAGCCTGACATTGGCTTATCCTTTGGAATTCACTCGTCGCCTCAAAGCGTCCAGCATCACATTGTTGGGAAATCCTCTGTGACTCAATGTGGAGGATGTAGCTCTCCCCAACGTTTAGCTTGGCCACTTTAGCAGTGTCCACATCAAATCCGATCACATGGGCACCAGCCTCACAGAATTGCATGGATAATGGCAGTCCCACATAACCCATACCGATGATGCCGATTTTGTTTGGAGTTTGTGTCATTGATTTCTACTTGAGTTCTAGGGAGAACTCAGTTTGCGTCAATTTTTTCATGAGTATCCAAGAATGCCTTCGATAATCTGCTATTTCGAGGTGGCGTTTATCCTTTCATGGCCACCATCGTCACTGCGGGGAACAGACGAGCGCAAATTTTCCGGCGTATTGACTGCGGAATGGGCAGCAGCAACACTTCGATGGCATCGACAAGTGCATTGAACGCCCAGCTTTTTTGAGTGCGCCCCATTCGGAACACCCAACACTTGGTAAATCCTTGTTTTTTCATTAGATGCCTCATTTCTCGGTGAGTCCATTCTTGAAAGTGAAAGCAGTCCAAAGTGTTCGAGAATTCGCGGGAGATGTCATGCGGGCCCGAATAGCGGTGCGGAGTGTCAAACACGTAAACGCCTTTCGGCCTCAACAGGCGATGAACGATTTGGAAATGAGCATCAACGTCTTCAGGATGAAGGTGCTCAAGGAACTGATAGCTAAAGGCAACGTCTGCAATGTTGCCAGGCAGGTCCAAGTGATAACCGTCATAAACGACATGCTGATAGTTTTCAGGCATTGGCAGCTTAGGATCCAATTGATTGGATATGTCCACTCCAATGACTTTTCCAGCCACACTGGCCGCTTCATACCCTAGCCAGCCATTTCCAGGGGCGATTTCCACCAAGGTGCAACCTGGGGATAAATACTCCTTTAGAAGCTTCATTTGTGATGCGGCGTTGCGACGGTGCATCTCTTCGGATTCTAGCCGCGTCCAGCGAGGGTGATCAGGCACACGGCTCAGGAGTTCGTCATAGACGCTTCCGTACATCTTTGATCTCTCATCGCGTGTCGAATTGCGCAATTTTGAGGCTAATTCGCGCTCAACTTCATAGTGGTTTTTGAGTTGGTCACGTGTTCGAGTTGGATTTGAGGGTGTTGTGTTCATTCTAATTCCGTGAGGGTCAGGCGTGCCACTGACGCTCGGTGTTGGGATTCGCGGTCTGGTTCTGCAAGCGATCCAACACATTTCCAGTGCTTAGGATCAAAGAAAACATAATCGATTCGGAGTCCGGGGCCGCCAAGCCAGAGTGGATTTCCCGAAATGCCTGGGAAGGTGAATCCGAAACCTGAACCGCCGTCCTCATGTGCGTCTCTATAGTGATCTGATACCAAGCCATGGCAATAGCCCACTGAAGGCATGTTGAAGTCGCCAGCTAGAATGGTGGGATCGACCTCTTCATTGGCTAACTTTAGCAAGCCGCTCACAATTTCGATTCTCTGATTCCAGCCCAGCTGGATTGCCGCCCGCTTCGCAGACAGAGACGTGCCAGGAATGCCAATTAGACCATATAAAAAGGCTCCCCTCATGTGATAACGCAGAGTATCGCGAGGACTTGGAAGATGAACATTATAGAGAACAACGGGCCGTCCTTGAAAGTCGATTACAAACCTCCCGGCCACAACGATAGATTCTTCAGGTGTAGCTAATGGAGCAGCAGTCGGGCTGGGAACTCTCTGAACGGAACGCACTCTCACCGTTAGTGGTCTTACGGACAAAATTGGATACTTACTGAGCACGGTAAACTCCCCAACATCCTTCCCGTGTTGGAATTCGGAATATCCAGGGTCAGCAAGGTAGCGCGCCGAATAACTCCCCGACTCCTGAAAAAGCATCACATCCGGTGCTACGTCATTCTTGAAGGCCCTCATACTCTGTCCTGCATTTTGCCCGCGATTATTCGTGAGCACGACGAGGTTGTTCTCTTGATTCTTGCCGACCTTCGAATTGAAATCATTTTTCCAAGGCATTTCGTACCCAAAAAAACAGATGAGCGAAATACAAGCGCCAGCTATCCCAAGTACGAACCCTCGCCATTCCAACAACAGTGCACAGGCGGGCAGCAATACAAAGGTTGGCAGGTGCCACACAAGCGGTGGCAGATAGACGCAAAAAGCGAAAAACACATTTTGTTCCCCAACAAACCGCATTAGAACGCAGATCGATATAAGGATAACAAAATACGCCAGGCATGTCCAACGCAGCAATCGTTTCAGAAGGCCTATGCAGCCACACAAGATAGCTATACGTCCCTCATGAGTCTGTAGGTTTGTGCCGAGCGAGTTTAGCCCGTTGTGAATCCCTTGAGTTAGATTGCGCCCTTCCTTCATTTCTGCGTTTTGTGTCGTATGCCTTCCGGCAGATCCACCCTTAGGCAATTGAACAAGTTTTTGCAACCACGCTTCATCGCCAGCTGTTGGTGATGAGGTCGATTGCAAAAACCTTCGGGAAACGCTCATAAAGTCCTTGATAGATTGGGCGCATCAATTCCAAATCTTCTTGGCGTGAAAAAGTCGGATGCGGTCGCCACTGCGGGAGTAAGATGCCGTGGGTCCAAGGTTCTCCAGTTTTGCGGGCATGTTCCTCGAAAAAGGCATCGACTTTTTGAAGCGATCGCATTCCTGAAATATTTTCACGCGCCCACTCTCTGGAGTCAAGCTGGTCCGCCTTTTGTAGTAATTCCATTAAATCAGTGGATAGCATACGGGGCTCTAGTCTCAGCCCAGTACGCTCATTGATGTAGGCTAACGGGCCCACATGGGCATCTTTCCGCATCGCCAAAGCGCATCCGGCAAAAAGCGATTCTACCGCAGCAACGCAGCATCCCTCGCGCCGAGTCATGATGACGGAGACTTTAGCGTTGCATTGCTGACGCGCTACTTCCTCAATGGAGACCGACTCGATGAAATGCAGAACTTGTGGCACACCAAACTCTTTTGCGAGTGATCGCAGCGTATCAATTGTTCTGCCGCCTTCTTTCTGGCCAATGAGTACTACTTTGAGGGTAGGGGGCATTTTGGCGAGAGCTTGAAATAACTCCCAATGCCTTTTGAACTCTCCCCAGTTCGCTACCATCACAATGTCTGTAGTACGTTCAAACTTTGGTATGGGTGCGTATAAATCAGGATTGATCCAATCGCATGGTAGAGTTGGTAGACACTTAAGTCTGGGATGAAAACGCTCGATAGTGGCAACCTCGCTATAGTTGCAACATTGCACAAATACTGTTCCGCGAGTGCTGCTAAGCGCGAGTGCAAGCACTGCGTAATCAGTGGGCGACCAGCTTGTCGAAAGCACAAAGTGGTAGTGTTCGTCCATCCAAATTAACTCCTCATTGGATAGGCCAAGCAGCAGTCTGGCCCAATTGTATTCGAAGGTCATGAGAAGTATTCCCTTTTCGCCATCCTCACACGGGGCTTTAAGAATGATGCTGCGATCCAGTTTGGGCTTCTCTCGCAGCAGGTCTCGATAGCGAGGCAGGCTAAGAACAATCTGGCTCCAAACTTCTCGAGCACCCTCAATTCCAGGCTTTGATTGAATTTGTGAAATGCAAAGTGAAGAGAGCCTCTCTGAGGATGAAAAGCCGATTGCGCGTGCCAGCCGGGATCCTCGAAGGCGCAGATCACGACTGAGCATAGCGTGAAAAAACATTAGCCAGCCCGCAGCTTCTCTAGCCGCTAACGAATAGCGCAATGCATCAACAGCGACCAGTATCTTTAGACGAATGTAAGTCAGAATAGTCATCTCTCTAAATCGAACGGTAGCCCTCCCATCGCGCCATGACACCAGTTACCATGAGTTTGAGTCGTGTTAGATCGAGCGAGTTGTCCACTCCAAGGCGGCGCAAGGCAAAGGGGGATGCATTATTTGCATTCCAGCCTGGCTTGGTTGTGAGTGATGCTCGGTGGCCTGTTTCGCGCACGATTGCCTCGGTCAAAGTTGTGAAATCTCCAGGGGTGCCGTTCGGATAGCAAAACAGATCGCAATTGCCTCCAAGGTGCTCTTCTATGATCGATTTGGATTTTCTTAACTCGTGCAGGACTACCTCACTGCTACAGCGTCCAAGGATGCGATGGCTGTGCGTGTGGCTGCCGAATTCCACCAAGCCGCTGTCTCGCATCTTCGTGATTTGGTCCCAGTCCAAGCTGCGCTGGGTGTCAGGCAGCAGGGGGGCATCCACCCGCGATGGCATTGCGAATCCGGTTTGATTTTCGAGTGCACTCACCGCAGCTTCAATATTATCTTGGTCCTGATTCTTGAGTGCGTTTTTGGCAGCGCGCAGTTCAGCGTGGCTCTTTCCAGCTTTGGCAAGGCAGTAGCTGACACGATCTACCCATATGGGTTTTTTCTCATCCACGAAAGCCGTTGCAAGATAGATCGACGCCGGTAATTGAAGTTCCTGAAGAATTGGGAACGCTAGATCGTGTGTGGAGCGGAAACCATCATCAATAGTCAGGCACATTGCGTGATTTGGCAGTGATTTTCCCTGTTCTAGAAACGAAATTGCCTCCCCCATGGGCAGTATGCGATGGTTACTCGATAGCCAGTGAGCAAACGTCCGCCATTTCTTCACATCCAAGTGCTTGTGCTCCATTTTCTCAAAAGCCTGCTGCTCGCCACTAGCGAAGCCGTGAAACATTAGGATTGATAACTTTCGCCTGTTTGCCCGCCTCACCAGCATGGGTGCTGGTGAGTTTGCGATAATTGATGCGATGATTTTTTTGAATCCCATTGGGCAGAATCAATTTCGCCCAAGGATCGTCGACCGCAAGCTTCCTGCCGCAGATCGCATTCGCTGTACGAGTGAACGTCGGCTTATGAGGTAATTGTTTTTCGTTACTGTTGCAAAACGTTGTTTGAAACCTTCCCCCCCCCGAGTGAAGTCAAACTCCAGCGCTCCTTCCTCAACTGCCGCAGCAATGAGGAGTTTTAGCAGTACCTCTCCAGGCCCAATTGCCGAAAGTTCGGCATCGAAAGACGGCTTATACCAAATAAAACGACGGTCGTGGAAGAATCCGTAATGTGTCGCAACGACTCGGTCACCCGCGTAAACAAGTCTGAAATCGACCATGGGCCACAACTCTTCGTTGTTGATCAATCGTTCATAAAAATGTCGATGATCTAGGTTTTCGAATAAGCTGGGTGTGCTGGTGGTTTTCCATCTGCCAATGTGCTGGCTGAAGAGGTCTGGAAGAAATCCAACGGCCTCGGCTTGAGTTGCTGCCTTTCTCATGCTGATCAGTCCGAGCTTCGCTACCTTCTTCTCATGGCGCCGCAGGCTGTCTTTCTTCAGGAGTTCCCTGGCAACTTTTCCATCAGCATCGAACTCAATGGCCGGGCACGGTTCTTCGACTGAGATGGTAAGAGGGTGCTTGATATGCTTAAGCGCGTTGAACAGCAGACTGTGCTCAGGTAGTGCACTAAGGGCGATGCATTTTTCTTTTTGAAGACTGTCTAGAAATGCCGCTGCTACTTCCGATGCATCTTGGGGGATGCATAGCATGTCGGAGTAATCGGAGCGTGGATCGCCAATAAATCGAAGGCACCCTTTTGAGTCGCGGAGAAGGGGCAGAATGCCGCGGACTGTGTTTTCCTCTGCCACAAGACAATATAGGCCTTGGCCCGTTCCATACACCTCGAGGAACACCTTAGCCCAAGCGAGTTGAGTGAATATTTCCTTTCTTGGCTGCATTTGCCAAAGCCGATCCCAGTCAGTTGCCAACCCATCGAGATCTTGTGCAGCAGTGATGATTCGCACCCTCATCATGCTGGCTTGCGACAGACGTAAAAAATCCACGATGAGACGGGATCAAGCTGCTCAGTGCTAGTAGGGTGCCCGTTCCCGTCGAATATGGCCTCCAATTGAAAGCCCAACCGTTCAGCCTGCTTCTTCTGTGCCTGCTTTGATATGTAATACATCGGAACTTTGAAGAAGTTCCCGCTGT
>JANOBP010000607.1:0-1133 GCA_031411715.1 Verrucomicrobiaceae bacterium
CGTGATGCCCTGCTCAGGTCCCACCACATGCACGATGCCCTGCTTGCCACTGGCGAGGTTGAAATACACGATGCCCGAGTCACGCGCGTTTTTGTTCAGCTCCTGGATCATCTCTTCCGCCAAAGGATCCGCAAAAGGAGCCACCTGACTGTCCGTCGGCACGATGTGGTCCACCGTGGCAAACGTGCGGTGCGGATAGGCCACTTTCAGGTTCAAATCACGCAGCATGCCGAAAGCCTGCGGGCTGGTCACCTCATGGACGAGATGCGTGTCGATCAGAAGCTGCGTCTGCCCATTATCGAGCGTGCCGACTGAATGTGATTCCCAGACTTTGGTGAAGAGTGTTTTGCCCATGATGCGTGCGTGATGTGGAGGTTTGAAGGGATGCGAGGCTAGCACGCCACGCTGCGGGTGCAAGAAAGCCTCTTGGCTTTTGCACCAGACCTGCCAGCATCGGCGGCTATGAAATGGCTTAAAAGTCTCTACATTCAGGTGCTCATTGGTATCGTTCTCGGCGTTTTGTTGGGGATCGTGCGACCGGAACTTGGGGCGGAATTGGAACCGCTGGGGATGGCGTTTGTGAATGCGGTGAAGATGCTCATCGCGCCGATCATTTTTTGCACGGTGGTGCATGGCATCGCCAGCATGGGGGATTTGAAGAAGCTGGGCAGCGTGGGGTGGAAGGCGCTGCTGTATTTTGAGGTGGTGACGACTCTGGCGCTGATCATTGGCCTCGTGGTGGCCAAGATGGTGGAGCCAGGCACCGGTATGCATGTGAATGCGGCGGAGATTGCCGTCAGCCAGTCCGATTCAGCGAAGTTAGACACTTACAAGCAGTCAGCGGAGAAGCAGACCGTCGTCACGCATCTAATTCACATCATTCCGAAGACTTTTGTCAGTGCCTTTGCGGAAGGGGAAATCCTGCAGGTGCTGTTCATCGCGATCTTGGCCGGAATTGCTCTGGCAAAACTTGGGGAACATGGCAAACCGCTCACGGACCTGCTGCACTTGGTGGCGCAGATGTTTTTTGGCATTGTCGGCATCGTGACGAAGGTGGCACCCATCGCAGCTTTTGGCGCGATGGCATTCACAGTGGGCAAGTATGGGTTCAGCGCGCTGGGTAGGCTGGCGCT
>JANOBP010000608.1:0-7428 GCA_031411715.1 Verrucomicrobiaceae bacterium
CGGACGAGTGCGCGTTGGGTGTTTTTGGCTTCTTGCATGGCTGGGGCACACACCTTTCACTCTCGTTGTCAGCTAAGCAAGGTCTCTGCATGTGAAGCTAGCGTGGATTGACATTGAGGTGGGTGCTCAACCTTTCCAAAACATTCCGTTTAAAATTCATCTCGCATCTGGCATACCGCGTGCTCCCTTACTTCCTCGCCAAAGCAAAGAGAAGCCTTTCCGCCCTCCTGCCAGGCAAGAACCACACACACTCAACCATGGCCAAATACAAACTCGAATACATCTGGTTGGACGGTTATCAGCCGGTCCGCAACCTCCGCAGCAAGACCCAGCTCAAGGACTTCGACAGCTTCCCCAAGCTCGAGCAACTTCCCGACTGGGGTTTTGACGGCTCCTCCACCCAACAAGCACCCGGCGGCAGCTCCGACTGCGTGCTCAAGCCTGTCTCCGTGTTTCCTGACAGCACCCGCAAGAATGGCGTGCTCGTCATGTGTGAGGTCTATAACGCCGACGGCACGCCGCATTCCTCCAACGACCGCGCCACGATCCTGGACGATCCTGACGCATGGTTCGGCTTCGAGCAGGAATATTTCCTCTATCAGGACGGCCGCCCCCTTGGTTTCCCCGAGAACGGCTATCCAGCTCCGCAGGGCCCATATTACACCGGCGTCGGCTACAAGAACGTCGGCGACATCGCCCGTCAGATCGTCGAGGAGCACCTTGAGATCTGTCTTGATGCAGGCATCAACCACGAAGGCATCAATGCTGAAGTGGCCAAGGGTCAGTGGGAATTCCAGATCTTCGGTAAAGGCTCCAAGACCTGCGCCGACCAAGTCTGGGTCGCTCGTTACATCCTGAACCGCCTTTGCGAAAAATATGCCGTGGACGTTGAGTACCATTGCAAGCCACTCGGTGCCACCGATTGGAATGGTTCCGGCATGCACGCCAACTTCTCCACCAAACACCTGCGTGAAGTCGGTGGTGAAGCCTATTTCCTCGCCCTCATGGCTCAGTTCGAGAAGAACTGCATGGAGCACATCGCCGTCTATGGTCCGGACAATCACATGCGCCTCACCGGCCTGCATGAGACCCAGAGCATCGACAAGTTCTCCTGGGGCATCGCCGACCGCGGTGCATCCGTCCGCGTGCCACACAGCTTCAAGAACAACGGCTGGAAAGGCTATCTCGAAGACCGTCGTCCGAACAGCCAGGGCAATCCTTACCAGATCGCCTCACGCATTCTCAAGACCATCTCCGAAGTGCCGAAGAAGTAATTCTCCACGCTGCAAAGCTCACGAAAACGCCGTCAGGAAACTGGCGGCGTTTTTCTTTGCTTACTGGTCTAGCGCTTTCTCTCGTTCAGCATGTGGCAGTTTTCCAAGCCGCTCCACTTCGTGATAAAACACGCCGACATCCCCACCGCATCGCTTCAGCAAGCGCTCAAAGCCGGGCACCAGCTTGTAATACGTCGCCAGAGTGTTGAGGCGTGCATTGTTCCAGCTCAGCTTCAATTCCGTGCCCTTTTGCGCATCTGCAGCTTTCTCGCGCATGCCTAATTGTGTCAGTCGTGACTGCAGAGCTGTTAGGATTCTCGATTTCTGCTCAGCTGGCTTAGTGTCGGCTGCATAAAGCTCCTTTAATTTGCCACGCGCTTCCAGTGCCAACCGGATCACCTCACGCTGTTTAAGCGTGTGTGACTCATACTCCTTCAGTTCACGCATTCGCCCCTTCTCACGCAGCCAGCGTCGCACTCCAGCTTCCGCATTCGCTGTGGCAAAAGCCTCATTAAAATCCGTGTCGCCCGGCACGAACAATCGCGAGTGAGTCAGCTCATGGAAGATCAGTTCCGCCAGCTCCGCATCACTGCGATGCATGCACGTATTCAGCACCGGATCTTTGAAGAAACCCAGCGTCGAGTACGCCTCCACACCCGCTGCAAACACATCATACCCCGCTGCCTTCATCTTCATCGCCTCAGCACGCGCATCTTCCTTCGCGAAGAAGCCACGATACCCCAACTTACCCACAAACGGATACCACCACTCCTTGGGCTCAACTTTGAACGCCTCCGCCGCATACACCACCCACACCACATGCGGCCGCTTCAGGTCCGAATACGTTCCAAAACTCTCCGCCGGCAGCTTCAGCTCCTTCTTTGCATACTCGCGTAACTCCAGCACCAACCGCAGCTTTTTCTTCACCGCCTCCGTCTCCGCTGTGTCAGCCAAAACCTCCGCCACAGGTCGCTGCTTCCCCCAAATCTCCGCCTGTCCACGCATCGCCTGCGAATAGAACTTCACCGTGCTGCATGAGCACAATGCCAAAGTGGTGGCCAGCATGAACGATTTGCTTCCCAAAATCATCCTGCCAGTGTAGCACCGCCTTTCACTTCTCACGTCTTACTTCTCACCTTTTTCCATGAGCTTCATCCACGACGACTTTCTCCTCTCCACGAAATCCGCCAGCCGCCTTTACCACTCGTTCGCCGAGAACGAGCCGATGATCGACTACCACAATCATCTCCCGCCGCAGGACATCGCCAAAGACCGCCAGTTCGCCAATCTCTTCGAAATCTGGCTCGAAGGTGACCACTACAAATGGCGTGCCATGCGCTGCAACGGCATCCCCGAGGAGTTCATCACCGGCTCCGCCTCCCCACGCGACAAATTCCTCGCTTGGGCCAAAACCGTGCCGCAAACCCTGCGCAACCCGCTCTATCACTGGACCCACATCGAGCTGAAACGCTACTTCGGCATCGACGACCTCCTCAACGAGCAAACCGCCCCCGCCATCTGGGAAAAGACCGAGGCCATGCTCGCGCAGAAGGACATGAGCGCCCGCGGCATCCTGAAAAAGTTCCAAGTCCGAGCCCTCTGCACCACCGACGATCCCATCGACGACCTAGCGCATCATCAGAAGTGCGCCGCCGATGGCTTCGAAGTCGGCGTCTATCCCACCTTTCGTCCCGACAAAGCCCTCGCCGTGCATGCACCCGAAGCCTGGAACGCCTGGTGTGACAAACTCAGCGCCGCCAGCGGCATCGACGTGAAAAACTACGCCACGCTGCTCGAAGCGCTCACCAAGCGTCACGACTTCTTCCACAGCGTCGGCGGCCGCCTCAGCGATCACGGCTTGAACTACTGCCACGCCAATTTTGTCAGCGATGCTGAGGCCGAGCGCATCTTCCAAAAAGCCCGCAGCGGCACCGCTGCCACCGCGCAGGAGCAGGATCAATTCGCCAGCAACATCATGCTCCACGTCGGCCGCCTCAATGCCGCCAAAGGCTGGACCATGCAGCTCCACCTCGGTCCCGTGCGGAACAACAACAGCCGCCTCGCCCGCCAGATCGGCGCCGACGTCGGCTGCGACAGCATTGGCGACTGGCCGCAAGCCGAGACGCTCTCACGCTTCCTCGACCGCCTCGAAACCGAGGACCACCTGCCCAAAACCGTCCTCTACAACGTCAATCCCGCCGCCAACTACGTCTTCGGCACTATGGCAGGCAACTACGCTGATGGCACCACGCCCGGCAAAGTGCAGTTCGGCTCCGGTTGGTGGTTCGTCGATCAGAAAGAAGGCATGGAGTGGCAGATCAACGCCCTCAGCAACCTCGGCCTCCTCAGCCGCTTCATCGGCATGCTCACCGACAGCCGCAGCTTCATGAGCTTCCCCCGCCACGAATACTTCCGCCGAACGTTGTGCAACCTCCTCGGCAACGACATCGAGTCCGGCCTCCTCCCCAACGACGAAGCCCTCGTCGGCCAAATGGTCAAAAACATCTGCTACGCGAATGCGAAGGCGTATCTGGGGCTGGCGAGGTCGTAGGCATCCACGGTTTTGCGACCGCGTGATCAGAGGCTTTGCATCAGATCACTGATGCAGAACCCTGAGTGGCTTATGCTGTGCCAGTGAACTCACTTGCGTGTGTCCCAGGCATAGCTGTCGAGTCGCTTGATCTCCTCATCGACCTCCAGCCGCTCCGGCGTGTCAGTTGGAACTGCCTGATCGAGGAAGTCAGAGGCGGCTTTGGCATCAAGACGTTTCCAGGAGTGCGCGAGGTCTGCGGCGCTTTGTAGGCGCTGCTTGCCTTTCATTTGCAGTACATAGCGAGCGGCCTCCTGGGGATTGATTTCCCTCCAGTGGTGGGCGTATGATGCCAGTGCCATCTGGTATTCAGGATGGTCGCGATGTTGCTTGAGCAACGTGGTGGCGTAGTCAAGGTCACCTTGATAGAGGGCATAATTGATGATGGTGGACATGGCATCCTTTGGGCGATGTTGCCAATACCAAGCATCCGCCGCTTGGGCGTCTTGCATCCTCCACGCTGTGTAAACATTCCTGACACCATCATAGATCTCTCTGCCCTCATGCAGCCTTTCTGGATTGGCTTCCAGCCAGGCCTTGGCGGACAGCGGTGCAATGTCCGCGAGTCGTCTGATGACAGGCTGTGCAGCATGCCAGTTCGCCCATTTCAAGCCGCAATATTTTTCCTCCTTGGTGAGTGGCTGACGCGCATCACATTCCACGATGAAATCAAGCATCGCCAGTCCCGCTTTGACGGTGGTGAATTCAGTGGAAAAGGCTTCGTAGGCCAAGGGTTGCCATTTCAAAGGCAGCGTTGGAATCTTGCTCAGTGCGGCCACATCGTCCTGACGGGTCCATCCTTTTGCCAAGCCCGCAGTGATAGATTCACAGAAGTAGCTTAGATTTGGTCCTGCTTGGCCACCGCCGTCGGCATTGAGTGCGTCTTGGGAGAGTTGGTGTGTTTTGATGAGCTCACGCAGTCGTTGCAGGACTGCGTCTGGGAAGTGTTGTGCCGCTTCCTGGAATTGTTGGATGAGCATGTTTCGACGTGTGGATGCCGGGAGGTCAGCTCGCCAAGCGAATTGCTCGCAGGAGCGCCAGTCACGCAGGCTCCAGCATGCGATCAGGTCATTGGCAAAGCTGGACATCTCCCCCTGCTTCGCTTGCAGGTGGGCAAGGAGCACAGGTCCAAGCCGTGCAGGATCTGCTTCTAGCATCCATCGCATTGCTCGCAGGCCGGCTAGTCGCTCTGCCGGATCATCGGCTTTCTTTGTCAGATGATGTTGCTGAGAAAGTTCACGGCTAAGCTCAACGACTTTTGGATCAAGAACTTGTTTATCGTGCTCTGCAGGCACATCGAAGCCATTCGACATCCATGTGCCAGTGTCGTGCGCGACGACCTCATAAGAGAATGGTGCGGGTTCAAATAGCGTGGCGTTCTTTTCGGCTATTGGCTCCGTTGTTGGCTGCTTTTTAGTGTCGGAGGGCTCTTCTTGGGTTGCTGAGGTGACAGGTGTTAGCAAAGGCTCCTTAGCAAGAGAGGATGGCTCAGGCTCGGCCAAAACCGACTGCATGCGTTTGATCACCTGGCTTCGCGTTTCTAATTCGGGAAGCGCTAGAGTCATTAAAGGATCGTCGATTAGCGCACGGAATGGTTTATTGTCAGAATAGCAATCTTTGAGTGCTTTTGTGAGAATGGCCTCTCGCTCGCTCATGGGAAGCGTGACCATCCAGCGGGCGATGACCACGCGGCTGCTGAGCTCATTCGTGTCGCGCGCCGCGTAGTCGAGCCAGTCGGCAATGGTCGCAATCACGTCTTCTCGGCGAGTCTGAGCTTTCAGCCAGTCAAGGGCGATGGCGATGCCGTTGTAATCACGCCCGGTGATTGCACGGGCGCACATGGCCAACGATTGACCCGCATCAGGATCATCCGGTCCGTGCTGGGCCATGAGCCAATCTGCGGCGGCAAGGGGTTCTACTGCAGCCCAAATGTTAAACAACGCGTGCCTTGCATGGGTGATGTACCAGTCACGGTGATCATACGAGGCGCGTTTTTGACCCGGTGGGAAGCGCCGCTCGATCCAAGTGCGTGTTTGAGCCAGATTTTCCTGTGCGGCGGCCTCGACGAGGTCGTTGCAAAGGTCGGAGGACTTGTGGTTCTCATGAATTTGAGGGGTCTCTCGACCAATGAGTCGATCCAGCAAAGCAAGCCGTTCATCCACCGTAGTGGCGGCAGTCATGAAGCCTTCGAACACCGCAGTCGCCATGTCATCGGGGCGTGATAGCGATTGGAGACGGTGTAAAGCCTTGGTACGTTCAAGGCGGAACCAAGTGGCACCGACATCGTGTAGAATGGCTTCCGGTAAATAGCTGCGCGATTGAAGCGTGACGCGGTAGAACCAAGACTTTGGGTTGTAGAGCTCCTGAACCGCCGCATATGCACGCTCAGGGTCTTTTTGAGCGATAACGCCATGCACAGCTCTAGCGGATTCTGCAAAATAATCTACCTGATGGATTTGCTCCAACATCGTCAAAGCTCTCGCTTCATCCAACTGAGTCAATCGTGCCCAGGTCATCTTCACAAAGGGGCTATAAAGCCGACCATCCTCCTTGAACCACGCGTCGAGCGCAGCTGCCAAGAGGTCAGCATCGGCATGTAGGATGGCTTCCAAAGCACGCGAGTGCGTTCGCAACTTGTCTGCGACATTTTGTGCCTCCTGAGCTTCCTCGAGCCATTGAAATAACTCTCGGCGGTCCACGGCATGCGACATCCTAAGAAGCCCAAGAAAAAGAGCTGCGAGGCACAGTGTGCGAGAGCTGATCACGAAAGCTTTCATGACAGGAGAGTGATGACCGGCGAATGAAATGTCGAGCAAAAACAGGACTTGATGCCAAGTGATAGAACCTTGCCTGTGTTTTTGAAACTGCCGTTACTCTTCAGAATCCACAAACACATCTGCCACCGGAGCACTCTGCTGAACCCATGCGAGTGCTTCTTCCTTCGTCTTGAACGTGCCTTCGAGCTGCAAAGTCTGGATGGAATTCAGCAATCGGCCCATGGCGGGACCGGCGTGCCAGCCGAGTTGGATCAAATCGCCACCGTTGATGAGGCGCGGTGGGACGAGGGGGGCGTTGGCGAATTCTTCGCGCTTGGCGAGCATGAAGTCGTAGTTGTCGAGCTTGCCGTTGCTGCCGAGGCAATCGACGCGGTGGAGGGCGAGTTCGTCGTCCATGGTGGGACGGCTGAGCATGCGCTTGAGCGTGGCGGTGCGCATCTTTTTGACCTCCATGAAGGTCATGTGGTGCTCGACGGCGACGACGGTGGGCTCGATCACGTCGTTGGGGAATTTCAGGCGGCGCATGATTTCACCGGTCATTTCGGCACCGAGTTTGTCGTGGCCGTTGAAGCGGATGCGGCCCGTGTCGGCATCGCGTGTCTGCGTGGCCGGTTTGGCGATGTCATGGAGCAAAACGCTCATGACGAGCGGCAGGCTAACCTCAGCAGGCAGTAGGCTGAGCATGAGGCGCGTGTGGATAAAGACATCGCCCTCAGGATGAAACTGCGGTGGCTGCTCGCAGCCTTGAAGCACGAGGATTTCTGGCAGGATGTGCTTGATGAGGCCG
>JANOBP010000609.1:0-7997 GCA_031411715.1 Verrucomicrobiaceae bacterium
CCCTCGATGGCACCACCTGCGAGTAGTTTGGCAAAAAAATCATGCGCGAGTTCCCGAGCCATGTCTTCCTCACGACCATCACGCCGCAAAAAAGCCACCACCGGCGCATAGTATGCCTCACACAGCTCGCTGAGTGCCGACCGCGCCTGCTCGTCACCGCCACGCGAGCGGGAAACGAGTGTCCAGCGGGTGTCGTGGAAGGAGGAAGTCATTCCGGGATGATGATCTGGTCGTCGGGCTTGGTTTCCATCTTTTCGGCGAGCTTGAAGGCCATGTTTTCCGTCACGCCATTCCGGATCAGGCGAAAAGAAGCAGGCGTTGGCAACGAACCGCCGCCAGCGTGCTCGATAGCCTTCAGGACTGTCAGGTCGGGTGACCAGCGCACCGGCCCCGGCATCCGAACACCACCACCCATTTTCACCCACGCGTTCGCATCATCCGGCAGCGGAGGCACGACCACCTTGTCGAACACGACAGCCCGAATCGTTCGACTGCGCGTATGAAAAAGCTCCACGTCTGCCAGCCGTGCCCCAAAGGTGAACTGGTGGATCAACTGCCCCTCACTGCCGGTCATCAGGGAGCGTTTCCAGTCGATCCATTGCCCTGTGCGCAGGCGGGCGATCACATCGGGCTGCAAGTAGTCCGCCTTTTTCGCCCACGAGAGGAAAGCACGCTGGTCATGTCCCTCGCCAATGCCGGCAAGATGGCCGCTGCCAAACGCCATGCCGCCGTGGAACGCCGAGGCCACCTTGCTTCCCGTGCGCCATGGTCCGATGGAATAACGCAGCACCATGCGCACAGCCGGAGGCAGTCTGCCTTTCTTTCCCGGGCTCACCACCACACAGCAAAGGGGCGGATGGTCCTCATCGATTCCTGGGCCTGCAATATCCCCATCTAACTCCGGCAGTTCGCTGCCGTCGAGCGCCGTGAGGCTCACGCTGATCATGCTCCGCCGGTCAAAGTCCGGATGCTCGAACCACAACTGCCAGCGGCAGACTGCCGCATCGGGTCCTTCGCTGTCGGTTTGAGAGCTGGCATTGATGAGAGGCTGGCTGCTAGCATTGTCGATTGTGCTGCCATCTGGCGCATAAACGGGCCAGCGCCATTCGGTGTCATTGAGTTTCAATCGCGTGAAACGCAGCACAGGCGGTTGTTCCAACGCCTGGGAAGTGCCTTCGGTGATGGAAGCTTCTGTTTTTGGAGGACTCGATACGGGTTTCGTGCTGTATGCCGCATTGAGAGCATCCGGCGAGAAGTGCGAGAAGAGCATCTTCCCCACGATCTTGTCCCACGGCATGAAGAATTCATCAGGACTGCCGCCGCGCTTGAGGCGCAGGCCTTTGGGTTCACGTGCCACCACTCTCGCGATCCAGTATTTCCCGCTTTCGTTCTCGAAGATGATCAGGTCGCCGGTGGAGAATCCGGTGTCGAGATGTGAGGCGATCCACTGGCTGTTCCTGACAACGCCGGGTTCGTTGCCCTGTGGAATGCGATAAGCTCCTGCGATGAAGCTCTTGATGAACATCGCGATGACAACGGCCACGACGACTTGACCGCTCCAGGAAGACAGCCGGTTCTTTTTTTGCGGTGGAGCGTCCGCCGGATGCTGGCGCATCCACCATAGCGTCGCGACCACGGAGGCCGCGACGGCAACGAGAGTGAGGGTGATGGCCGCCCAAGGATAGGCATCCAGGTGACGCGGCAGTTGATAAAAACCCGCGATGCCCGCCGCGATGACCATCAGCGACCACCAGAACAGGTACTTGCCGAAAACGGCGTTCACAGCATACCAGCGCTGATAGGAAGTAAGAGTGGATGGCAGGCGCACGCCGTAAAACGAGTTCATCGGCACGAGCCGCAGCCAGAGAGGCAGGCTGAGCACGAAGAACAGCAGCCCCATGAGCGTGGTCACGCTCGAGATGATCAGTTGGACAAAACCGCCGCCGCCAGTGGCAGCCGAAGTCGCCGAGTTCTCGTAGGAGTGGCTGCCGATCAAGGTCCAGCGTTCGACCAGCCACCACAGCAGGGCGCAGAGAAATATCACCGCCGGGATCGTCCAGAAGACACGCGCGGAGCCCTGTCCGCCTCCATCGGGCGCTGCGTCGGCCCTTTGAACCTGCCGCTGCGCCCAGGATGGCACGAGCGTGAGAATCAGCCCCAGCGGCAGCCACATGAGGCCGAGAAAACTGACGTTGCCATTCGCCGCCACCATGTGCTGCATCACAGCTGGAAGGTCAGCCACTCGGGTGATCACATGCTTGGCCTCGACCATGCCGCCCATCCCCTGGTTCCCAAACGCCATCCCACCGTAGGCTGTCATGCCCGCAGCCATGCCTCCCACCGAATACCATCCTGCCGCCACGCCGCCCATCGCCAGCGGAGCCACGGCCAGCCCTCCGACCCCGAGCAGCAACGCGATCGCGAGTCCGCCGAAGGAAATCAAGCCAAAGCCAAGGCCGCCAAAGGTCACGCCACCCATCGCAAGGCCCCCACACGCAAACAGGCCGCGGGCGATGCCTCCAAAGGCAAAAATGCCGGTGGCGATTTCACCAAAGGCGAAAATGCCGCGCGCGTGACGGCGTTTGCCCGTCGCTGGATCACGCCCAGACGTGACGTGCAGCAGCGGCATGCCCCAAAGCGTGCGTTTGGATTTGTACTCGAAGTTCTGAGGGCGGTTCGACGCCGACAGCATCCTGTGGCCGGCACCGAGCCCCTCGATCTGCGTCTTGAACTCACCTGCGCTCTGCTGGCGGCGGCCACGCTCCTTTTCGAGAGCACGGAAGACCACTTCATCGACGTTGCCATTGCAGGTGGAGCGCTCCGAAGGCGCAGCAAAGCGTCCCAGCGGCAGCTCGCCAGTCAGCATCTCATAAAACACCACGCCGAGGCTGTAGATGTCCGCACGATGATCCACGGTGGAGGGTTGCTCGATCTGCTCAGGGGCCATGTAAGGCGCGGTGCCGAGCTTGGCGCCGCTTTGTGTCAGCAGCATGGCATCCGCACTGTCCTCGCTGATGATTTTGGCAATGCCGAAGTCGGCGATCTTCACACGGCCTTTCGAATCGAGCAGGATGTTCTCTGGTTTGATATCGCGATGCAAAACGCCCTGCGTGTGCGCGAATTGAAGTGCCTCGCAGATGGCTGGAATGATCTTCAACGCCTGCTCCGGTGTGAAACGGCCTGCGCGCATGGCTTGGCGGAGATTCACACCGTCCACGTATTCCATGATGAGGAAGCAGAAGCCGCCGCTTTCACCAAAGTCATGTACGGCGACGATGTTCGGATGGCTGAGCCGCGCGAGCACGCGGCCCTCGCGCGTGAAGCGCTCGGCAAATCCCGGCGTGGCGGCGAGCGCCTTTGGTAGGATCTTCAGCGCGATGAGACGGTCGAGCTTCGGCTGCCGGGCACGATAGACGACGCTCATACCACCCCGACCGATCTCACCGAGGATTTCGAGATCGGGAAATGCGGTGGTGATTTCGTCAAGGGTCGGCATGTCACGAGGCGCGAGGTGAATCGTGTCAGCGTCCGTCGCCATGGCGGCGGCAGCCATGAGGTCGGCGGGGTTGAGGCCGTGGAAGGGATCTGGGGAAGGGGAGTTCATGTCACCGGCTGCATGAGGAAACACGGCGGCAGAGGTTACAGGAAAAAATCATCGTGCAGAGAAAACTTCGCCATTGGCGGCGGGAATCCCCTCTTGCGAAGCACCTGCAGAACCGCCACAATCGCGGCCCACAACCCACCACAACGCGTGCGCTCAACCACAGCCAGCCTCCTGCTATTAATGATGTTTTCCTGCCTCGCGCAGGCGGCAAGTTCGTCCGTGGATGTCGAGACATGGGGTAAGACGCCAGCGGGTGAAAAAGTGAAGCTTTTCACGCTGCGCAATGCCAGCGGCATGGAAGCCAAAATCACCAACTACGGCGGCATCATCGTCTCGTTGAAGGTGGCGGATAAAAAAGGCAAGTTTGCCGATGTCGTGTTGGGTTTTGACACCTTGGAGGCCTACATCGCCAAGAATCCGTTTTTTGGTGCACTGACGGGCCGTTACGCCAACCGCATCGGCGGGGCGAAGTTTAAGATTGGAAGCCAGGAGTATCAGGTCACAGCGAACTCGGGCAAAAACCACATCCATGGTGGCAAAGTCGGCTTCGACAAAAAAGTGTGGTCCGCATCTGACTTCCGCAAAGGTGACGTCGTCGGCGTGGAGATGACCTACACCAGCGCGGATGGGGAAGAAGGCTTCCCCGGCAAGCTGCAATGCACGGTGACTTACACGCTGACGAAAGATAACGCGCTGGAGATCAAATACCGCGCCACCTCAGACAAATCGACTGTCATCAACCTGACGAATCACAGTTATTTCAATCTCGCCGGCGAGGGCAGTGGCGATGTGCTGGGTCACGAGTTGATGATTCCTACCACTCAATACACTCCGACGGATGATGCACTCATTCCGACGGGAGAGATCGAAAGCGTGGTGGGCACTCCATTGGAGTTCACGGCACCTGTAAAGATCGGCGCGCGAATCGGTGCCGATTTCAAACCACTGATTCAAGGCAAGGGCTACGATCACAATTACGTCCTGCCCGCTGGTTATGGCATGCGCACCGCTGCCATGGTGCGTGATCTCAAAAGCGGACGCGTGATGACGGTGACCACGACGGAGCCTGGTGTGCAGCTTTACACGGGAAATCACCTCAAGGATGTGCCGGGCAAGTCCGGCCATGTTTATAAAACCCGTCACGGCTTCTGCCTGGAGACGCAGCACTTTCCTGATAGCCCGAACAAGCCCGGATTTCCCTCCGTGGTCTTGCATCCTGGGGACGTCTTCCAAAGCACCACGAATTACCAATTTACCACCGAGTGAGATCATCTGAGAATAAGACAGCACCCATTCTCCTGGCATCACCTGCCGTTGATCCCGCCTTCATCCAAGAGCAAGACTTCGCTGCCCGGCAGTACCGTGGCCGCCGTGACAACCAGGAGGACTACTACGCCTTTGCTGATGCCGCCGAGCCCGGCGAGCGCAGCTTGGAGCGACTCATGCTCGTTGTCGGTGACGGACTCGGTGCACATGCTGGTGGCAGCGTGGCCAGTTACATCGGCGTGAATGCCTTTGTGCGTGCCTATCACGAAGTCGAGGGCCATCCGGCCACCAAACTCAGCCACGCGCTTGAAACCGCCAACAGCACACTCGGCTTCATCACCAGCCGCATGCCAGACGTGGCGCCACCCATGGGCACCACGATGATCGGCATCCTCATCACGCATCAGTGGATGGAATGGATCAGCGTTGGCGACTCACCGCTCTTCATGTTTCGTGAAGGGACGCTCAACCGCATCAATCAAGACCATTCCCTCGCGCCGCTGATCGAAGCCCGCGCCGCGCGTGGTGAGATCACCGCCGAAGAAGCTGCGCATCATCCAGACCGCCACGCGCTTCAGTCTGCACTCCTCGGCCTGCCCATGGCCATGATCGACGCCCCGCCGCATCCCATCGCCTTGCAGAAGGGTGACATCATCATCGGTGCCAGCGACGGTATCTTCACGCTCACGCACAAGGCCCTTGAGGAACTCCTCAGCTTCGGCAAACACACCACCGCCGACAAAATCGCCGACGCCATCATCTTCGCCATCCGCCGCATCAATTACGACCGCCAGGACAACACGACGGTGGGTGTGGTGAAGATTTCCTAAAGTAGCCCTGTTCCTGCGGAACAGGAACCTTCTGAACCAGTTGCAGAGCAACTGGCCAACTTTATCCCCGGATCAGCCACACCGCTGCAAAGGCCGTCATCCAAAACAGAACCTGCTCGAAAGGCTTTTGCGGCAGGCGTTTCAAAATCCACCAGCCGATCAGCACGCCGAGAATGACTCCAGGCAGCAGCGTGGCGTTCGTCATGAGCGACTTGGCGTTGATGATGCCCAGGTCGGTGCTGAAGGGCACTTTGAAGAGATTGATGAACAAAAAGAAGCGGCTGAAGACACCGAGATGCTCCTTCTTCTCCAAATGCTGTGCCAGGAGATACACCGTCATCACCGGGCCAGCGGCATTCGCTAGCATCGTGACCACTCCGGCGATGAAACCCATCGCCCAGGCGAAGCCTTTGTGCTCGGTGAGTGCGATGAAATCCTGCCTTCGGGCATTCAGCACGAGATTGAAGACCAGCAGCGCCAAGATGAGCCAACCGATGACGATGCGAGCCATCGAGTTGTCGAATTTGCCGAGAAGAAAATAGCCCACGATCACTCCCGCGATCGCCGGTGGGACCATCGGGATGATTCGCTTCCAACTGCCGCCTTTGCGGTTGATGAGGAAGCCCATGAAGTCCGCCGCGATCAGCAGCGGCAAGATGACACCGACCGATTGCTTAGCGCCAAAGAGGTAAGCCATCAGCACCACATTCAGCGTGGAAGTGCCCGACAATCCCGCCTTCGACATCCCAATGCACATCGCCCCCAGTGTCGCGAGGAGCAGCATCCAAGTGTCTGCGGGTAGGAGTGTGTTTTCGGTGATCCAATTCATTCGTCGCAGCACATAGCGCGAACGAACGTCCCTGCCACTGCGCAAACCGAAATCCTCCTCCGACTCTTCCTCCTCTTCCTCCCGGAACCGAGTGCCTGACGACGCTCGAAGGGAGGAGGAGTGAGAGTAGGAGGAAGAGAAGGATTCGATGATCACGCCAAGAACATTTCCCAGTCCCGCATGCCATGGGCATTGCGGATGAGTTGCGTCACGGGAAGCTCGCGTGGTACGCTGGGTCTTCGCAGCAGCTTCAAACCGGCTTCTTCAGGCAGTTTGGCACCTTTGCGGCTGTTGATGCGTTTGTCGGCGAGGACGCAGTTTTCCCAGGAGGTGGGTCCACCGCGAGAAAGCGGCACGACGTGGTCGATGTTGCCTTCGTGTGGGTGCAGCTTGCGGCCGGTGTATTGGCACACACCGCCGTCGCGTTCCCAAATGCCACGCGCACCGAACTTCGGGCGCTTCTTGGGCACCTTGTCGAATTTGGCGAGCACGAGCACGGATGGCACACGCACAGCACCTTTCACGGTGCCGATGGCGTTGTCGCCATCGCGCACGGGCAGCGTGAGCCATTCCTTCCATGTCACGGGTCGGATGTGGCCACCCGTTTCGATGTCCAGCGCTGTCGCTGCGCCTCCCGCGATCATGCTGAAGGCCTCCATCGGCGTTTTCACGCCAATGGCCTGCCAATTGCGATTGAGCACGAGGACGGTGGATTTGGTGAGATGTGAGTTCATGATGGAAAAGTGAGTTTCGGGTGTTTGCGGTGCAGAAGTGCTCAGTGCTTAGTCGCCTGCGGCGGAGTGTTCAGTTCAGTGGTTTGAAGGCCAAACTGAGCACTGCTTACTCAGCTCCGCCGCATCAGGCGCTCCGCGCTTCAGTCCTCCGCCGGTCCCTCAGGGCACATCTTCACGATGCGCGGCTGGAACTGGCCGAGGACTTCGACGAGGTCGGTCTGCGCGGCCATGACGCTGTGGATGTCTTTGTAAACGCCGGGCACCTCATCAATGCCAGCGCTGAGGAGTTCGACGCCCGCAGCGGCGAGCTGCTTCTTCACGCCGCCCCAGGTGAAGCTCTGCTTCGCCACGGAGCGGCTCATCACACGACCGGCACCGTGGGAGGCGCTGGAAAGCGAGGACGCTTTGCCTTTGCCTCGCACGAGGTAGCCAGGTGTGGCCATGGAGCCGGGGATAACGCCGAGTACGCCTTCACCCGCAGGCGTGGCACCTTTGCGATGCACGATGACCTCGCGTTCGGTGCCTTCGATGAGATGCGTTTCCTTCCAGGCGAAGTTGTGATGGTTCTCGATGTCGAGCATGACATGAGCACCGACCTTCTTCGCGATGTACTTGTGGATGAGCGTATGATTCGCAGCGGCGTAGCAGCCCATGAGGTTCATGGCGGCCCAGTATTCCTGGCCTGCCTCTTCCTCAAAAGTCAGCCACGCGAGATGCTTCATCTCCTTCGGCAA
>JANOBP010000610.1:0-6997 GCA_031411715.1 Verrucomicrobiaceae bacterium
GTTCGAGGCATTTTTGACGGACACACGCATCATGGGATACGGGTTTTTGTGCCCTGCGTCATCTGTGGGGCAAATGGGGACGCCCGTGGCCTCGAACCAGCTCATGCCAGCGACCCAATTCATTGCTTGCGGCGTGTTCGCGGCTCCTGGCATCGACTTCCCGGCCAAACCGGCATCGACGGGCACATTCGCTCCGAAGAGCACGGCGGCGAAGTCGTAGAAATTCGTCTTCCCGAGCGAGGTGGTGTTGATCGAGCCATCCGCATTCGCTACCGATTGATACGTCACCGTGAGCCCCGCCGCCGCCGGATCGGTGATGAGATGCCCAGCCGCATCCATGACTTGCGCGTTGATCGTGTTGAACGGTGGCAGGATGGAAAAAACGCTGTAGTCATCGTCCATGCAGTGCATGCCGAGGTTGTTCCAGGCCACCACCGTCCACTGGCCGCCTCCGGCGAGTGCCAGCGAAGGAAGTAGCGCACAAAACACGCCTACACGGATACGAAAAAGGAGTTTTGCATTCATGCTGCTCATTGCATCACATCCCCCGTCTGCGATCACGTTATCGTTTGGTAATGAATGGGGAATCGAGTGGCATGAACATTCAATTCCGTTTAATCGGACATAACTCACGCCATGCACCTCCTCCTCGTCGAAGATGACCGCGAACTCGCCCGCCAAACGACACTTTGGCTGAGTGAGGCAGGTCACACATGCACTTGGCGAGAAAAAGGCGGCACGGCACTCACGGCGCTCGCACAAGAGGCATTTGATGTTGCGATCCTCGATGTGGGTCTGCCTGACATGGACGGATTCACCGTGGTGGAGCAAATGCGTGCACGCGGATTTGGCCTTCCAGTGCTTTTTCTCACGGCGCGCGACAATGTGACCGACCGCGTGCGCGGACTGAAAGCCGGTGGTGATGACTATGTGACAAAGCCCTTCGCCGTGGAAGAGCTGATGGCACGACTGGAGGCGCTGCAACGCCGCGCTGGCACCAGCAGCCCGAATGCAGTGCGCACACTTGGACGCTGGACACTGGACCCGATCAAACGTCGCTTGCGCAGCGGTGACGATGTGGTGGAACTTCAACCGCGCGAATGGACACTGCTGGAGGTGCTACTGGCGAATGAAGGACGCACCCTGACGAAGAAATTCCTGCTCGAAAAGGTTTGGGACATCCGATTTGATCCAGGAACCAATGTCGTGGATGCCATGATCTGCCGCCTGCGCCGGAAGATTGACACACCGGGCACGGCTTCCCATTTACAAACCGTCCGAGGCAAAGGCTATGCTCTCCAAGTTGTTCCCTGAACGTCTGCCATCTACGTGGCGGCTGGGACTGCTATTGGCCGTTCTTATGGCCTGCAGCACTGCGCTGTGCATTGCCGTGGCAGGTTGGGCGATGAAGCAAAATCTCAGTAGCATCGCCCGTGCGGTGGTGCTGGATGATCTGGGTGAATACGCCGTGCTCTACAATCGCAACGGACTCAAGGAGATCACCGAGGTCTTTGCCGCAGGTAAGCACGAAGAAAGCCAAGCCGTGCGCATCACGGATACTCAAGGCAGAGTCATGTTCGAACAGATCCCAACGGCAGTGGAAGGCTACCATTGGCCCGACCGCGCCCCGGCGGATATGAAGCCGACCGAGACACTGCTCGTCACCATTCAGCACACCGTTCGAGATCAGCAACTGCTCGCAGGTTGTCAGGTGCTGATTGATGGCAACATCCTGTGGTTCGGTCGCACGGATGCGGAAGACCTCGCTTATGTGGAGCACATTCGTGGACACTTGTGGCTCGCAGGCCTTGCCTCAACCGCCTTCATGCTGCTGCCGCTGTGGTGGTTCGTGCGGCATGTGCTGCGTCCGGTGGAGACAATGATGCAAAGCACGCGCAAACTTGCCGAAGGCAACACCGACGCCCGCCTTGTGGCCCCAAATGCTGTGCCGGAGCTGCAAGCCTTTGCCACGGCCTTCAATTCCGGCCTCGACCGCATCGACGCGCTCACCGCCGAGTTGCAAAGCGCCAATGACAACCTCGCGCATGAGTTGCGCACACCACTGGCACGCATTCGCGGCAATCTAGAGACCTTCCACGATCACACGGACAATGAGTCCGCCCGCGATGCAGCCGCTCGCGGTCTGGAGGAAATCGACCGCGCCACTGACCTTGTGCAGACCATTCTCACCACGCGGGCGGGCGAGCACAAAGCGCTCAAGCTTCACCTCGAAATCATCGACCTGCGCGAGCTTCTAACCGATTTGCACGACCTCTACAAACCCGCCGCCGAAGAGCGTGGACTGCATCTGACCCTTAAAGCCACTGACTCGCGCTGGGTTCTGCTGGACCGCCAGCGCATCAATCAGGCCGTGGCCAACCTGCTCGACAACGCGCTCGCCTACACACCGCGTGGCGGTCACATCACACTCGTGCTGACTTCTCATGGTGAGCAATCACGCATTCTCATACAAGACACCGGACCAGGACTCAGCCCGAGCGATTCGGCCAAAATCTGGCAGCGATTCACACGCGGCAGTGTTGCCAGCGCAGAAAAACCAGGCATGGGCCTCGGCCTCAGTCTCGTGCGGGCCATTGCAATCGCCCACAATGGTCAAACCGGCTGCAGCAATCGCGATGAAGGCGGCGCAGAGTTCTGGATCGACCTGCCAGCGGGAGATCCGCTGCATGCGGCGAACGCGGTTTGATGCCGCAAGAATGTTTTGCGCGGTTAATGACGGGCGGCTAGACTCCGTGGCATGATCAACGTCCTCGAAACAGCCGAAGCACGGCAGACCGTGTTCCCCGTCAGCGTGGAATTTTACCACGAGGCCGGGCGCTTGGGGCTCATTGGTGAAGACGTGGAACTATTGGAAGGAGTCTTGTTCACTCAAATGCCTAAATCCCCACTTCACGAATGGTTCATAGATTTTCTGCGAGCAAAACTCGCGGCAGTCTGTGGCGCTGGCTTTTTCATTGGCAAAGAACGCCCCATCACCTGCGCGCGCTCAGAGCCAGAGCCAGATCTGGCCGTGTTTCGCGGCAGCATGATGGACTACCGCCACGCACACCCAACCACGGCGGAACTTGTCATCGAGATCGCCATCAGCAGCCTCCAACGTGACATCAGCAAGGCCGCCATCTACGCTGGTGCCGGTGTGAAGGAATACTGGATCATTGATCCAGAGTTGGGTACCATCACGCTCCACACGCAACCTGCTGCGGAAGGCTACAGCAGCCGTCGTGTCATCTCCGCACAGGAACTGGCCGTCAGCACCATCTTCCCCGCTTTCACCGTCACGCTGGCCGAGTTGCTGGCTTAAGCTTGAAGCAACCCGTCAGCGTATTCACTGCGACCTCTGACCACTCACGTCTCACCTTTCCACCTCTATGAAATCACGCCGCCATTTCCTCGCCGGACTCACTACCGCTGCCGCTGCCACATGGACGCAGACTCTTAGCGCTGCGCCAGATCCCAAAAAAGACATCATCATTGGCCACGGGGCACATCGTTATAAGGTGAACAAAGAATGGGTGCCCGCTGGACAGGGACGGCACCATCCAATCCTCAACTGCCATGAGATGGTGCAGACCAAAGACGGCCGCTTGTTCATGATTGGCGACCACTGGGACAACCAGATGCTCGTCTTCAAGCCCGACGGCACCATCATCGACTCTTGGGGCAGTGTGTGGCCCGGCGGACATGGTTTGACGCTCTCGAATGAGAATGGTGAAGAGTTCCTCTTCGTCACTGACAGCGGCCTGTGGAAGAGCGGCAGCGGCGGCTATCGCCAAACGGGTCGCGTCACCAAAATAGACCTCTCAGGCAAAGAAATCTTCTCCATCAGCCATCCGATGAGTGTGGGTGCGTATGAGCCGAATATGGTCTTTAATCCCACCGAGACTGCCATCGCCCCGAATGGCGACATTTACATCGTGGATGGTTATGGATCGCAGTTTGTGTTGCGATACGACGCCAAAGGCAAATTCATCAGCCGTTTCGGCGGTAAAGATGGTGTGCCGGAAACCGAGAGACTGAATAACGCGCACGGTGTGGCCATTGATCTTCGTGCGGGAGCTGACAAGGCCACTGTGATCGTCACCTCACGCGCGAATCACTGCTTCCGCCGTTTCACGCTTGATGGCAAATTCATCGAAACCATCCCTGTGCCAGGCTGCATGGTGTGCAGGCCGGTCATTTCGGGGCAGGAACTGTATGCAGGCGTCTGCTGGTCCAAAGATCCTGTGCTCAACAAGCTCGCCAACAACCCCAGCGGCTTCACCGTCATCCTCGATGCCGCCAATCGAGTCGTCAGTGCCCCAGGCGGCACCCAGCCCATTTATGAAGGCGGCAAGCTCGAGCCACTGACTCGTGACCAGCCCGTCTTCGACCACGGACACGATGTCTGCGTGTTGGAGAACGGCGATCTCATCGTGTGCCAATGGAATGCGTTTCAAACCTATCCGATCAAGCTGGAAAAAATCGCATGAAGCACATTCTGACCGCATTAACCGTCTGCGCCTCGCTCCATGCCGCTGAGGTGACGCATTGGTATGACGAGGTCGGGCAGCGTCACCTGATGATGAGCGAGGACAAGGTGCTGCGACGCGTCGATTTCAGCTTCCGGTGGACCGCCGATCCCGGCGCACTGCCAGGCTGGACCGGTGATGGCGTTCGACGTGGCGACAAGATCCTTTTTGCGGTGAGCGCAGCAGATGAAAATGCAGACCGCGAGCCGTTCTTCATCGCAAGTCCGAAGGAGTCGCGCATCGAGATCGCATTTCGCAGCGACAAGCCGGACCAGCCCGATCCGGGTATCCGGGGCACGTTTCAGCGGCTAACCAACGAGAAACGCCTGCAATTCGCGAAGAAGGAGTTTCAGGCGGCCGAAGAGCGTCTAGTGCTCGCATGGCAAAGTGCCATTCGTGATGGTCGTCACGACGACAAGTCGCTCGTGAGCGATTGGAAGGCCAAATGGCCGCAACTGCGCCAGCGCTGGATGGCGCTCTCGTATGAACCACCTGGCGTGAAACCTGAAGAGGACGCAGGCTTCTGGATCCGACTCGCGCAGGCAACGAGTTTTGCCCGCGCCTTCAATGAACAGCGTGTGGATATGAATAACACCGGCGGCTGGGCTGGTGACTACAACGACGGCTTTGGCGGAAGCATCACCATCCGCGAGCGCAAGGAAAGTGCCCTGCGCATCACGCTGACTTGCACGCGCGGACTGGATGGGAATGAACTCAATGGCACTGACTTAGCGGGAGACATACCAGCCAGTGCGGTAAAGAAAAAAGGTGAACTGCGGACTCTTGAGACCGTACTCGACATGCCTGGCGAAGAAGGTGCCCCCAAGAAGCAAATCCGCGTTAAGCTGCAACGGCGCAGTGGAGCGCTCTGGGTGGAGACGACTTATTTGCAGCCCACTAATCGTAAAGGCTGGCTCGACGGCATCTACCGCTGGTCACCCGTGCCAGTCATCGCCCCTTAAACAAATTCCGCCACGTCACATCCATGTTCCCACAAGCCGACTTCCCCAGCCTACAAGGCATTCACTACCTCAATACTGCCGCTGAAAGCATCCCGCCGCTATGCGTGAATGATGCCGTCACGGAATACATGCAGCACAAATCTCTCGGCATGCGCGGACGTGACTTTCACATGCCGCGTGTCGAAGATTGTCGCGAAATCGCCGCTAAACATCTCGGCCTCGCCACCAGCGAAGTCTCTTTTTGTTCCTGCAGTTCCGAGGCCTACAACTTGCTTGCCAGCGCTTTACAACTGACGCCACGCGATGAAGTCGTCGTCACCAACCTCGACTTCCCGGCTGGTGCCACGCCATGGATGACCGCAGCAGATGCCTCCAAGCCCGTGACCAAGCTCTGGCATCATCAAAACGGCGCCTTGCATCTCGACGACCTCGCGCCACTGCTCAATGAACGCACCGCACTGGTGCAGATCAGTCTCGTCAGCTTCTACAATGGTCACCGAGTCGCTTACGCTCCGCTACGTGACCTTGTGCGTCGTCTCGCGCCGAACGCCGTGCTCTCCGTCGATGTCACCCAAGCCCTGGGCCGTGTCGTGCTTGACTGTCAGGACGCCGACATCCTCATCTCCAGCACGCACAAGTGGACCCTCGGCATCCATGGCGGCGGCATCATCGGTGTGCCGCAAAAATCGGCTACACGACTTACCACTCGGGCAGGCGGCTGGTACCATATAGCGAATGCCTTCGACGCCGACCGCTTTGAAAGCGCCCGCATCAAATCAGGCGCGCTGAGCTTCTCCGTCGGCATGCCATCCTTTGCAGCGCTCTATGCACTGAACGCCTCGCTGCGTTATCTCGACCAATTCGGAGTCGTCAAAATCGCCGCATATGCTGATCCCCTCATCGCCCGCATCCACGCTGGCCTGCGAGAACTCGGCATCAGCGCATTAGCCCCCGAGCAGCCCGACAATTCCTCCGGCATCGTCGCCTTCACCCACGCCGACACCCAGACCATCCACGCTGCCCTCCTCGCGCAAAACATTCACGTCATGCAAGCAGTAGGCCGCATCCGCATCGCCGTGCATGGCTACAACGTTGAAGCTGATATTGATGCCCTTCTATCCACGCTGCGCAGTTTTCGAAGTTGAGTTCGATTCAACCCTCACCTTCAGC
Organism: Verrucomicrobiaceae bacterium; assembly: GCA_031411715.1. Taxonomy (GTDB): domain Bacteria; phylum Verrucomicrobiota; class Verrucomicrobiia; order Verrucomicrobiales; family Verrucomicrobiaceae; genus Prosthecobacter. The sequence continues at coordinate 6,662 of JANOBP010000610.1, forward strand.
GCTCAGCACCCGTGCGTTGCCATCTACTGAAATCCATCACTCGGTTTTACCGTTGGCTAATCTCACAGCGCTCCCGCCACCTTCATCCGCACAAAGCGCAGAAGCGTGCTTCACGCTGGCAGCGTGGCCTTCACCTGCTGCAAGAGGCCGTTGTTATTAATCCGGCATCAAGCAGCATACTGCGTTGAGCTTGAGATGAAGAATGAGCGGATATGCTCGGGCTGCTTCTGGCAGGAGATCAGTCTGCCGATGATTTGCTTTTGCAGGGTGCGTTCGTCCTTGGCCGCCGGGAGGTGGCTGAGCTTGCTTTTGAGCGCGCGGTTGAGGTGTTCGTCT
>JANOBP010000611.1:0-2962 GCA_031411715.1 Verrucomicrobiaceae bacterium
GCAGGTGCAGATCGACGCCGCCAAGATCGCCGTCGAACGTGCGCAAAAGATGCTCAGCGCCGAAGCTGGCAGCGCACGCAATGTCGATGAAGCCAAGACTGCCCTCGCACTCGCCGAAGCCGCCATGACCACCGCCAAAGCCCAGCGCGGCCTGCTCGGCGGGACACTCGGTCAAAACACCCGCAAATGGGCACGCGTCGCCATCTACAGCGGCGAGTCCTCGCTGCTCGATGCGAAGGCCGAAGCCCACATCGGCAAACTCGCTGCCAAACCCGTCACCGGCCCACCCACCGCCAACGCTTTGACCAACACCATCGACTGGTATTACGAACTGCCCGCCGACACCACGCTACGTGCCGGTGAACGTGTCGCCGTCGAAATCCCCACGCTCGAAAGCAAGCTCGAAGCCCTCGTCATCCCCTTCAACGCCGTGCTCCATGACATCCACGGCGGCCAGTGGGTCTATGCGCGGACCGCTGAGCACACTTACACGCGCAAACGCATCCAAGTCGCCCGTCTCGCTGGCAGCAACGCCGTTTTGGCCAGTGGCCCTGCTGTTGGCACGCAGATCGTCACCGATGGTTCAGCGGAACTCTTCGGCACGGAGTTCATGACGGGAAAATAACACCATGCTGAACTCCATTGTCTCCTGGGCGCTGAACATGCGCGTGCTTGTTGTCGCTGCGGCGGCGGCGCTGCTCGTCGTGGGCATCGATGCCACACGGCATGCGCCGCTGGATGTATTTCCAGAGTTTGCCCCGCCGTTGGTGGAGGTGCAGACGGAAGCGCCGGGGCTTTCGACGGAGGAAGTGGATGCGCTGGTCACCGTGCCGCTGGAGAACTCGCTCAACGGCCTGCCGTTTCTCAAAACGCTGCGCTCGAAGTCGGTGCTGGGTTTGTCGTCGGTGGTGATGATCTTCGATACGGGCACGGACATCCTCAAAGCGCGGCAGCTCGTGCAGGAGCGGCTCAATCTCGCGCAAAACCGACTGCCTGCGGTGGTAAAGCCGCCGGTGTTGATGGCACCGTATTCGTCGTTGAGCCGTGTGTTGAAGGTCGGGCTTACATCGAAGACGCTCACGCAGATGGAGATGAGCGAACTGGCTCGCTGGACGATGCGGCCACGCCTTATGTCGGTCAAAGGGGTGGCGAACGTGGCGATCTGGGGTCAACGGGACAAGCAGTTCCAAGTGCTCGTCGATCCGCAGAAGCTCCGTGCGGCGGGAGTGACGCTGGATGCGATCACGAAGGCCGCAGGTGATGCGGCAGTGATCAGCGCGGGCGGATTTGTCGATACGCCGAATCAGCGCCTCAGCGTGGCACAGCTAGCGCTCATCACGACGCCGGAGGATTTGGCGAGGACGGTGGTGGAGTTTCGCAATGGAGCACCGATCCGGCTTGGCGATGTCGCGGAGGTGAAAATAGGTCATCCAGCACCCATCGGTGACGCGGTGATCAATGATGGCGATGGCATCCTGCTCATTGTGGAGAAGCAGCCGTGGGGAAACACGCTGGATGTCACGAAAGGCGTCGAAAAGATGCTCGAAGAGCTCAAACCGGCGCTGCCGGGCATGACGATCGACAGCACCATCTTCCGGCCTGCAAGCTTCATCGAGATTTCGATTCATCATCTCACGGAGGCGCTGTGGCTTGGTTGTTTGCTTGTGGTGGTCGTGCTGGCGTTGTTCCTTGGCGATTGGCGCACGACGGTCATCAGCATCACCGCCATCCCGCTTTCGCTCGCCATGGCGCTGCTGCTGCTCGCGTGGAGTGGTGAAACGATCAACACCATGATCCTCGCAGGCCTGATCATCGCCCTCGGCGAAGTCGTCGATGATGCGATCATCGACGTGGAGAACATTCTGCGTCGTTTGAGGCAAAACCCGACGAAATCGCGCTTCGTGGTCGTGCTGGAGGCCTCGCTCGAAGTTCGCAGCGCGGTCGTCTATGCCAGCGTGATCATCGTGTTGGTGTTTGTGCCGGTTTTCTTCCTTCCAGGGCTCGCAGGCACGTTTTTCAGGCCTTTGGCGCTGAGTTATATTTTGGCGATCACGGCGTCGTTGCTCGTCGCCTTGACCGTGACGCCCGCTTTGAGCCTCATGCTGCTCAAAGTGAAGCCTGGAGTGCATCGCGATGCCTTTTTGGCTCGCGGCATGAAGGCGATCTATCGTGGTGTGCTGCCGTTTTTTGCCCGCAGTGCTTGGTTTGCCGTGTTGGTGCTCATCGCGGCCTTTGCAGGCACCGGATGGGTTTGGCACACGCAGATGAAGGAAGAATTTCTGCCGAACTTCAAAGAGCGCGACTTCCTGATGCACTGGCTGGAGAAGCCGAACACGAGTGTCGAAGCCAGCAAGCGTATCACCATCGCTGCGGCCACCGACTTGATGAAAGTGCCCGGCGTGCGCAATCAAGGCTCGCACATTGGCCGTGCGGAAGTCGCGGATGAAGTCGTGGGGCCAGACTTCACCGAATTGTGGATCAGCATCGACCCCGATGCCGATTACGACGCGACGATCCAGAAGGTGCAAGGCGTCGTCGATGGCTATCCGGGCCTGACGCGTGACTTGCTGACGTTTTTGCGCGAGCGCATCAAAGAAGTGCTCACCGGAGCCAGTGCGAGCGTCGTGGTGCGCATCTTTGGGCCCGATCTCGACACACTGCGCACGCATGCCGCCGAGGTCAGCGCCGCCGTGAAGGACATCAAAGGCATCAGCGCCCTCAAAGTCGAATCCCTGAGCCTCGTGCCGCAAATCACCGTCAAAGTGAAGCCAGAGGTCGCCGCGCTGCACGGTCTCACTGCCGGACAAATCCGCCAAGCCGTGACCACGCTCATCAGCGGCCGCAAAGTCGGCGAGGTGTATCAAGACCAGCGCGTGCATGACGTGCAGGTTTGGAGCGTGCCGAGTGCTCGTGCCGATTTCACCACGCTGCGTGATCTCCTCATCGAGACGCCCAGCGGCGG
>JANOBP010000612.1:0-6706 GCA_031411715.1 Verrucomicrobiaceae bacterium
CATACCACTCGGTTTTGCCATCCTGCTGCCGCGCAGCCGACACTTCAGCCGTAGTCTGCCGCTGCTGGCCATGTGGCTGCTGTTCTTTCCCAATGCGCCCTACGTCCTGACGGATCTCATGCACTTGCAGCCGCGTGCTGCGATCCCGCTATGGTTTGATCTGCTGATGCTTCTGTCCTTTGCCCTCACGGCGCTGGGATTCGGGTTTCAGTCACTGCATCTCGTGCAGCAGTGGATCGCCTCGCAGACGAGTGCGCTCACGGGCTGGCTCGCAGTGCTCGTCATCATGCCGCTGACCGGATTTGGCATCTATCTTGGCCGCTTCCTGCGCTGGAACAGTTGGGACATTATCAAACGGCCCTTCAGCCTCTTTGGGGACATCTTTGTGCTGATCCGCCATCCGCTGGCCCATCTGCACACCTGGGGATTCACCATTGGCTTTGCCGTCATGCTCCTCATCGCCTATCTCGCCTGGATGCAGTCGCCCAATGCCAAATCCAGCCCATCATGAGCCCATACGATCCCGCTTTCGACTCCCTGCTGCTGTTTGACGGCGTCTGCCACCTCTGCGACGGCGGCGTGCAGTTCATCATCAAGCTCGATCCTCACGCCCGCATCAAATTCACCTCCATTCAGAGCCAGCTCGGTCAGCAGCTCTACATCCAGCACGGGCTAGATCCCGCCTCGCTGCCATCCCTGCTCTACATCACCCCACGTGGCGCTTTCATCGCCAGCGCTGCGGTCATCGAGATCGCCCGCACTCTCGGCGGCCTGTGGAGCCTGGCCGTCGTCTTCAAAGCCATCCCGCGTCCTCTCCGCGACGCCGCCTACACCTTCGTCGCCAGCCACCGCTACCAATGGTTCGGCAAGCACGACACCTGCATCATGCCCACTCCGGAACTGAAGGCGCGGTTTGTGGATGGATGAGGCCGAGGGCGATGCGCTTGAACATGCGCGATAGTGTTGGCTGCTGAGTTGAGTTAACCGACAAGCATTTTTTGGGTGCTAGGCCTCGTCTCATCTTTTCCCGTTAGACTCAAACATTGACGCCCCCCGAGCGACAGGCACAATCCTTGCCGTGAATCTTACGTTGTTGAACGAAGCTATCCAATCGATCCTGACCTATGCCCCGCTTTCAAACCAATCCCAAGAAGCTGCTCGAAGCGCGATTGAAGTCGCCCAAACCATCCTTGCAGGACGCTCGCAAACGGGCACAGGCTGGAATCACCGCACAAACCGCGCTTTCGCCCTACCCGCCCAAACAGCCTGCCTAGCGCGGGTGTTTCAGCCAATACACTGCCACACCGTCACTACCGCATAGCTGAAGACGGAGGCACCGAAGCCGCTGCAACCGCCAGCAAAAACGCCCGCACGATGACAAATGGCGGCAACTGCTTCACGAGCATCAGTAGGATCATGTAAATGAAGTAGAACCCGGCCATTAGGCAGCTCAAAACCCACGACATGCCTGTAACCCACTCCAGTCCCTCTATCGGAAACCAGTTCTTCAGCCATGGCCGCGCGAGCGAGATCAAAGCAAACACATGCGCAGCCTTGGCCCATGACAAAAAAGTCGGCGTGTGAATCAACGACTTCCGCTCCCGCTTGAGCAACTCCTGTCGGATCACCAGCAAGGTACTCACAAGCCATCCGGAATATAAAACCAACATCAACCAGAGAATAATCATGCCAGTCGCCTCCTTTCCTTCTTCCGGCAACCATACATGAATGAGCATTGCCAAAAAGAAGCTGGAAACTGCCGCGACGGGCACATTCAGCAGCAACCGAATGTACAGCACTACCGAAAGCTCATCGACTGCCAGCTTTTGTATGTGTTTTCTTGTAAGCCCCAAATCCATGTTAGGCGGAGTTTGGCATGGATTTGATCTTCCTCCACACGACGTTCGTTATCATGCCGCGCTCGCTACTCCTGTTGTTTACGGTCTAAGGTCTAATTCCTCGAACCCACGATTCAGAATAGACCATAGACGATAGCCAGCCAGCCGGCGCGGTCACACCGTCACACCGTCACACCGTCGCACCGTCGCACCGTCGCACCGTCGCACCGACCAATTACCGCGCCGCTTGCACACTCCCATCCCGCTCTCTACCACTCTTGCATGGTTGCCACTGCTGCCCCGAATCTCGTCTCTGAAATCCTCCGCCTCAAACAAGAGCGCAACGCCGTCATCCTCGCGCACAACTACCAAGACCGTGCCATCCAGGAGATCGCCGACTTCGTGGGCGACTCCCTCGGCCTTGCCTATAAAGCCAGAGACACCGCCGCCGACGTCATCGTCTTCTGCGGCGTGCATTTCATGGCCGAGACCGCCAAGATCGTCAATCCCGCCAAGATCGTGGTCCTTCCCGACCGTGATGCCGGCTGCTCCCTGGAGCAAAGCTGTCCCGGACCGCAACTGGAGGCCTTCCTCAAGGCCAACGCCGCCAAGAACTACTACGTCATCGCCTACATCAACTGCAGCGGCCATGTGAAAGCCCTGAGCGACTGCATCTGCACCAGTGGCAACGCGGTCAAGATCGTCCAGGCAGCCCCCGCCGACCGCCCCATCCTCTTCGTCCCGGATCAAAACCTCGGCTCATGGGTCATGGAGCAGACAGGTCGTAAAATGGACCTCTGGAAAGGTGCCTGCTACGTGCATGTCGAGTTCACGCGCGACAGCATTCAGGCCATCAAAGACCAGCACCCCGATGCCAAAGTCGTGGCCCACCCCGAATGCACTTATGCCGTGCGCATGCTGGCTGACGAAGTCTGCAGCACCGAGAAAATGGTGGGGTATTGCCGCAGCAGCCCTGCCAGCACCTTCATCATCGTCACGGAGAGCGGCATGCTTCACCGCCTGGAGCGTGAGGTTCCCGGCAAGCGCTTCATCCCCGGCCCTACGGGCCACTGCGCCTGCGCCGACTGCCGCTACATGAAGCTCAACACGCTTCAAAAGCTCCACGACTGCCTCCGCGACCTCACACCCCGCGTCGAAATGCCCGAGGACCTCCGCCAGCGTGCCGAGAAGCCCATTCTCCGCATGCTGGAGCTGAGCAAGACGTAGCCCGCCCAGCCCCATATGCGCAACAAGCGTCGATGGCTCAAGCTTGCCGCTCTCTTCATCTTGCTCTGCGTAGCTGTCGCTTACGTCGTCGGTGAGTTGTTCTTCAATTTGAACAGCAACCTCGTCTTCGCCGCCGTGCGGCATGCGGAAAAGACGCCACTCAAGATCCGTCTCAAGCGCGGCATCTGGAAAGCCCCCACCGACCTGACGCCGGCAGATCTGGCAGCAGCCATGACCGAGCGCCATGCGGAGCCCGGCCTGCGCTGGACCACGCTGAGTGTCCAGCGCGACGCAGGCTGGACGGCTTCCCTGGCGCAAAAGCTCTACGGTGCCGAAGTCCACATCATCGCCATCACGCCCGCACGCTTCGGCTTCCAGACCACCTTCCAGCCCAAGTTCGCCCTCACCACCGCGCAGGAGCGCCTGGATGCCGATAACTTCTGGTTCACGCTCACGGCCAACTTCCGCTACCCCAATGGCAAGCCCATGGGCTGGGTTTATCATGAGAGCATCAAGGTCAACAATGCTTTTGGCGAGTGGAGCGGCTGCTTCTTTGTCAAAGACGGCAAGCCCTACCTCGGGCCCAAGTCCCTTCTCGACGACTTCCCAGGCCCCATTCAAGAAGGCTCGCAGGTCTATCCTGCCGTCATGAAGAACCACACCATCTTTCCCTATGTGGAGCTGAAGCCCAACGAGCTCTTTGACGGCAGCAAGATCACCTACCGCGCCCTCGGCGGCATGCGGCGGGACGGCACCATCGTCTTCGTCCTCTCCGGCGACGGCGGCGTCATGAACGTCGCCGAAGTCTCCGAGATCGCCCGCAAAGTGGACGTGCAACACGCCACACTGCTGGACGGTGGACGCGCCCTGCAATACTCCATCCGCACCACCGACGGCCCCTGGCACTTCGCCGCCTTCAACACCACGCTCAACATCAACCACCCTTGGTTTGAGCGTCAAAGATCCCCCGTCTTCATCGGCATCCGCCGCCAGGCTCCGCAGATCCTCACCAACACCAAACCGGGTGCTTAGCCGTCAATGGCCTGCGGCTTTGGTTCAAGGTACGGCCTCTTGATAGGTCTCAACGACCGCAAGCCGTTGATGAAGGAGGTTGCCAGCCGACACGTCAAGGGACGGAGACGGAACAGATGCTCGATTCGTGTGCCCATCCGGCGTTTGGGGTTTGGTGATTCTGTCACGCAGTTGCAGCCTGCGTCACCCCCCCCTTTCACCTCCCTTTCGCCGCCGCTTTCCGTCATCACTACCAGCTTGTTTTTTTGCACACTGACACCACCTCCATTATTTCTTTGTTTGAGTTGGGGGCAACGTTACGGAATCTTCTACGCGACCGTGTTGATCATATACAATCTGTCTTCGTGAGTTCCCCTCATTAACTGTGCGAATCACTTTCACTATTTCATTTTCTCCATCGTGAAGGATTGAAATATTGAACTCTATGTTATCACGAGCTGGCACTAAAATCTCATGTCCATTGGACAAATGATTTATCCAGACCACGACACGCTGCCGTTCTATATCAACAATTGCAGTAGCGGAAGAATTGCTGCCTTCTTTGTCTTTAAAATAAACAGTCCGTATCTTCTCAGATAAATCGTATACACTTGCCGTATAATCGGAGGTTTTAAGTTGCTGGTCAGCCCCAAACTTTTTGGCAACATCGTCTTCTCGATATGATTTGAAAAACGATAGTGCCACAACTCCGAATGCGGCGGCAAGTACTAATACCCAAAGGATTTTTTTCATAGTCAATCGTCCGATTCAAATGATTCAGGATACTTTACAACAGCTCTTAGAGCTTGGTCCTGCGACGTGCTCAGCGGGTGCTTTTGCCACGTCCGGCGGCTGTCGCGGTCAAAGCCGTATTGAATTTGTTCGAGGGGTGTTGGCATGGGGGGGGGTAACGATGTGGAATTGAAAATTCATGCTCCATATAAAACGGGCACGCCTGCCAAACCTCACCCGGGCATTCGCGGCTTGTTTTCATAAGGCTCGATAGGCAGGAATCCATCTTTACATTTGCTACAGCCAAGCATGATGTCATTCCGTGCTCCTCAATTGCAAACCAAGCCCGCAAATGCTCCAAGCACCCCTATTATCAAAAGGGTCGATTGAATTGGATGAGTCTTGATGGAGTATAAAGCAACAACAATCGCTGCTACGGGGAATAGAGGGGGGACAAACAGCACTAAGAAACGCCAATTAGACCTATGTTCTGCTGTTAATGATAGATAACAGACGACTGTCATTACCAAACATGCGTAGAAGAAGGGCAATGATCCAAGAATGTTTTTCAATGGCATCTACATCCCTCCATACATTCATCATATTCTGTTTTTGCCTCCGCAGATTTATAAACTACGTATGCTATCACTGCTGCGAGACAAGCGCCAACAGCAGCTGGGTGTCTTAGTCCAGTGCACCACCTTGCTTCTTTGGACCAGGCAGTCAAATATGAGACATAGGCATAATACCACTTGTTACAACACGCCTCACATTCTGCCTGCCCCTCCTTGGTATTGTGGACATTTCGGCAGTCCTTCGCTGGACTAATTGGCCCGTTCGACCCTGGATCACCCGGATAAATCAAATCAGGTGGGGGCCACACATCTGAACCCTCAGGTCTATCCGGCCCCATTGCTCGGGAAGGCAAAAGCCCCAGATAGTCCACAGTATTGGCCGATGAGTTATCAGCAAACGTATATAGATTAATCCCTCCTTCTTCCCCAATCGGATCCTTGCACAACCACCTTCCCAGATGCGACGCATAGTACCGGTAGCCATAGTTCAACAGCCCGCTCTCGGTATCCACGAACTGCCCCTGGAACGAAAAATCCATCGCGCACTCGCTTCCGTCTGTCTTCACGGTGTAGTCCGGGTTCAGGATCGACCGCACGCCAAACGCACTGAACGCATACCGCTCCTTCACTTCTCCCTCCGCATCCGTGATCGCTGACGGATTGAAGTAGTCCATCAGGATGTAGCGCGTCTCGTTGAGCGTCGTGCCTCCCACCGCGCGGTCTCTCCGCACCAAGTCATCGCGATGCCGTGATCCCCACAAGTAGCTCATTGCTGCTGTCGTCTCTTCATCTTTTCTCTCCTCGACCGGACGCCACGTGTCGTTGTAGTAGCTGTGCCGCGTCTCCTCCTCCACCTCCCGCGTCACACGCCGGTGCGCTCCATCATAAGTGTATTCACCGACCACCTCGTCGTTGTTCTTCACCTGCGTGATCCGGCTCCACGCGTCCCAGGTCAACTCCAGTTTGCCTTCCCAATCACCTTCCGCGTCAGGAGCCAGTTGGCGCATGCGTCCCACTCGGTCCAGGATCATGTTGTGTGGATTGCCTTCAATCTGTGTCAGGCGATTGCCTCGATCATGCACGCGATGTTGATCCAGAGTCGATGTTCCAGCGGCGGACACCTCATACCCGCGCCAGTTGCCGGTGGGATCGTAGTTCCAGCTTTCTTCCAAAGACGGAATGCCGCTGATCGCCGTGGCATTCAAATTCAAGCTGCCGCGCTCCGCCGCGTTCACCTGACTCAGCGCATCATACTGGTAACTCTGGTCCTGCGTGATACTCAGTGGACGCTTCTGCCAAGTGCGGCGGCTGTCACGGTCAAAG
>JANOBP010000613.1:0-14851 GCA_031411715.1 Verrucomicrobiaceae bacterium
GAAGCCTGCGGTTCTGCCAAGCGCATACTCGATGAGGGCCGTGCTGAAGCCGCTGGCGAAGTTGTCAGCGCGTGAGGCGATGATGTCGCGTAGCTCGAAGTAGTCTTTGAAGGCGGGGCCTCGGTGCAATTGGGCGCTGGCTTCGATGCTCCAGGTCTTGCTCGCGCCTTTGACCGGTTTGCCCTTCTCATCCATGACCTGATAAGTGTCCTCGGTGCGCCACTGGCCGACGGCGTCGAAGTTCTCCAAGCCGAAGCCGACGGGATCGATCTTGCGATGGCAACTGGCGCACTGCGCATCCTCTTGATGCATTTGCAGGCGCTCACGTGTGGTCAGCACCTTGCCGGCGAGGCGGGCGATTTGCGGCACGTTCGCTGGCGCTGGCGGCGGCGGATCGTTCATGAGTTTGCGCAGCACCCACGCGCCGCGCTCGACGGGGCTGGTGCGTTCACCATTGCCGCCCATGAAATGAATGGCCGCCATGCCGAGCAATCCGCCGCGTGGCGAGTTCGCAGGCAGCTTCACCTTTTGAAACGCATCGCCCTTCACGCCGTCGATGCCGTAAAAGTCGGCGAGCAGGTGGTTGATGATGGCGTAGTCGGCCTTGAGCAGGTCGCTGAGCGGCGCGTTGGTTTTGATGAGATGCTCGAAGGTGGCGAAGACCTCGTTTCGCGCGTTCAGCTTCGTGCTGTCATCGAAGCGCGGATACATCGCGCGGTTCACCTGAAAGAAGTCGATGCGGTCCATGCCGAGCCACTGATGCACGAAGCCGTGCACGAGATCACGCGAGCGTTCATCGTCGAGCAGGCGCTTCGTTTGCGCGGCGAGCACCGCTGGCCTTGAGAGATCGGCTTTGAGCAGCTCCTCATCCGGCGGCGCGCTCCAGAGGAAGTAAGAGAGGCGGTTGGCGAGTTCGGAGTTGGTCAGGGAGCTGCGTTTCGCCTCATGAGCAGGCTCGGCGAGATACAAAAACATCGGCGAGGCGAGCACGACGGATAAAGTCTCCTTCAAAGCGGCGCTGTGTTTCGCGCCGGCCTTGCGCTGCGTGTCGTAGATGGCGGTGAGCTTGTCCACGAAGCTCGTGGGAGGCTCCAATCCGCGAAACGCGATGGTGCAGAAGCGTTGCAGCGCGGGCTTCACCTCTGTGACGGCTCCGGCATCATCCAACGGAATGCCGAGAGACGCGAGACCAGGCGCTGAGTTCGCAGGATCGCTCACGCGCTCGATTTCCATGTAGTCGATCCACAGCACGGCCTCGGGACCGATGCCGTTGCGCTTCACGGCCTCCTGGCGTTTGCGTCCGCCTTCCTCGTTGTTGTCCCATGCGCCTTTTTCACGGATGAAAAGTGTGCGATCGCCGCCGTCGGTCATCGACTTGGTCAGCGTGAAGGGCATCTCGACGATCTGCGGCTTTTCCATCGTGCCGGTGATCTCGAAAGTGTCGCGCACCATGCCGTTGCGTGGATGCGTGGCCATTTCGAGGAACTTCTGCTCGGGCCGCGCGTCCTTTGCGGCGGCGATGCGCACGCGGAAGACGAAGTTGCCGCTCGCCCAGTCACCCGGCACCGGAAGCTGCAAAAAGCCGAGCGCCATGACCGCAGGATGCATCGTCGGCGTGCCGAGATAAGCGCCTTGGTCGAGATGTGGGCGGCCGAGGTAATATTCGTGATACTTCTGCCAGTTCTCGCCAAGAGCTGAGTTGGCCTTGTCCGCGTTGTTCTCCGTTGTTTTGAAACCAAAGCTCTCGGGTGAGGGCGCGCCTTTGATCTTGTCCCATGAGCGGCGGAAAATGGCATCGCTCTTGGAGTTTTTGCGAATCTCCGCGACCACGGTGGCATTCTCCGGCTTCGCCGCAGCTTCGTTCACGGCTTTGACCCACGCATTGGCATTCGCCCGCGCGTCGATCTGCTCCTTCACATACTTGCTGACCTTCTCATTGGCCGTTTCGCACTCGAAACGCACTTTGCTCATGCCTTTCGCCGTCGTGCTGCCGACCTGGCGGTTGTCACCGATGCCAAACTTCACCAACTCGGGCTCCTTCGGCTTCTTGTTGGCCGTTTTGCGCTCGATCTCGAACCAATCGACCCAGATCGCGAGTTCGGGGCCGCGGCCGTTCTTGGCCTTGCCGGCGTTAAAGATGCGCCGCGTCTGCTCATAGTGGTCGTTGGTGCCTTTTTCGCGGAGGAAGATGGTGCGGTCGAGGTTCGTGTTGTGCTCCTTCGTGATCGTGAGCGGCATCTCGATGATATCCGGCTGCTCGATGGTGCCTGCGACGGCGTGCGTGCTCAAAGGCTTGCCGTTGCGCGGGTTCGTGCCGAACTCGATGTAGCGCTGCTCCGGTGCGGACTCCGGCGTGTGGCCGAGGCGCACGCGGACGATGTAATCGCCCGCCGGCCACTTGTAGGGTATGAGCCACTGCAGGCTGTCATTGCCCAGATCGCCGACACTGACGGTCAAATACGCGCCGGAGTCGAGATGCGGTTTTTTGAGGTAATGCTCATGATACGGCCGCGTGAAGCCCGTGCCCATTTTCGTGCCGTAGCCGAGCGCTCGGGTCGCCTTGTCGGCGTTGTTCTCCACCGTTTTGAAACCAAAGCTCTCGGGCGCGGGCGCACCTTTGATCTTCGCCCACTCGCGGAGGAACATGTCGTTGTTCTTGGCCGCTTTTCGCAGTTCGGCCACCACGGCGGCGTTCTCCGGCCTCGCGGCGGCTTTTTCGACCTCGGCGGCCCATTTTGTCGCTCGCTCCAGCGCGGCGAGGTTCTCCTCGTAGTTCTTGCGGATGCGCGTGTTGTTCTCCTCGGCCTCGATGTGCAGCTTCAGCACCTCATCGGTGGCTGTGAAGCGCGTGAAGGCCTCGTCGAGCGCCTGCAGGCCGAGCGATTGATACTGCTCAAACTGGTTCGCCGACATGAAAAGGTTCGAGCCAAACGTGTCAAAGCCGCCCGTGCCCGTGTCGCTTGGCAACTCGGCCACATTGATGTCCACGCCCAGCAAATCGCGCAGCGTGTTTTTGTATTCACGCCTGTTCAGCCGCCGCATCGTGATCACCCCGTGTTGATCGTTCAGCGCACGTCTTGCCGCGACCATCACATTCGACAGATCATCGAGAAAATCTGCCTTCGCCTCGTTCGGCGGCTGTTTTTCATCCTCAGGCGGCATGTCGCCCGAGTTCATCGCATTCAGCACCTTCTGCCACTTCTCGGCCGTTTCGACATTCGTGATCACCAGCGGCAAGTCATCGACCCGAAACTTCCCTTTCTGCTTATCCGGCCCGTGACAGCTCACGCAGTGCTCTTTGAAAAGGGCTCGGTGTTTGTCAGGCATCGCCGGATCGGCAGCATGAACTGCCAATGGAATGAGAAGGAAGAATGCTGCTCGTTTCATGATCTTTAGAATCGCCCTCCATCCACAATGAACTGCTGCGCGGTGCAGGCGGCACCATCATCGGCAGCAAGAAAGAGAACCATTTGAGCAAATTCATCCGGCATGATGCGGCGTTTGATCGCTTGATCACGCATGGTGCCCGCTTCGCCTTCTGGCGACCACCATTTCGTTAGCTGGCGCTCCGTGGGCACCCAGCCGGGGAGCACGGTATTCACTCGCACTCCATGCGGGCCAAAGGTGCGGGCCATGGTGCGTGTGATGCCTTCCACAGCGGACTTGGCGATGGCGTAGCCGGGGAAGAAGTCCTCCTGCATCATGTAGCTGCTGGAACCGATGTTGATCACCGAACCGTGCTCAGCAGCGATCATCTGCGGTGCCAGCGCCTGGATGGCGAAGAAGTAATGCCGCAGGTTGGTATTGATGCGATTGTCGAAATACTCGGGCGACATGTCCTGCCAGCCGTGTCGGTCATCATTGGCCGCGTTGTTGACCAAAACGGTCACGCTGCCGAGATCACGCACCGCCGCCGCACAAGCCGCCTTCAGCGCTTCGATGTCGAGCAGATCGACTTCATAAACCAACGGCGCATGAGCCACGCCCGCATCGATGCAGCGCTGAATCGTTGCCTGCGCATACGCGACGTTTTTGTCCACAAAGGCCACGCGACTGCCCTGGCGAGCAAATTGCTCCACTAGGGCGCTGCCGATGCCGTCAGCGCCTCCCGTGATGAAAACCGTGCGATCAACGAGAGACGGATAGCGTGCGTATTGAGCGGGCATGAGCGCTTACTTCTCGATTTCAGCGACGAGCTTCTTGAGTAGGTCGGTTTTGGCGGCGCTGGCCTTTTCGATCTCGGCTGGCGGGGCGTCCTTTTTCGGCGAGGGCAGCGAGCGATAAGTATCGCCTTCGGCGGCTAGCTTCGAGGCCCAAGCGGGATCGGCTTTAGCTTTGGTGAGCGCTTTGGCTTCGAGAGCGGCGGCGTCTGCTTTCAGCATGGCAGCGGCGACTGCGGCGATGCCCTTGAGTCCCTGCTGCGCGGAAACAGCGGGATTCACTTCAGCGGGGCCGTCGATGAGCTTCAGCGCCCAGCGGATGCCGGCGGTGATGTGTTTTTGATAGGTTTCGTCGGTCCAGCTTGAGGCGTTGTGACCGAGGTTCGTGTAAAAGAGGCGACCGGTGCCGACATCACGCACCCAGGAGACCGGGACGTGATAAGGAGCCTGCGGCTGCGACTTCGCCATGTCGATGCTGATGAGCACGCGGACGGATTCCGGGTTGAAGTGCGTGTATTGATAAATCTCGTCCTTCCACTGAAACTCCGGCTGAAACATGGCCACGGCAGGATGCGCAGGCTCGTGATTGGCAAAGGTGTAAGTGCCGCCGCCGCCCCAGGGATGCCCGGCGAAGGTGCCATTGATCATTTCATAGTAGGGCTGCATTTTTCCCAGCGTATCGGTGGCGGCATGCATGCCGATGAAGGCCTTGCCGGACTTGACCCAGTTCACCAAACCCTCGCCATCAGGCAGCGGTAGATCACCCGTGGTGTTGCAGAAGATCACACCATCGAGAGTCGCCAGATTGGCGGCACTAAGCTTCGTGGCGAAGAGTTCCTTCACCTTCGCATTCCACGCTCCTTGCTCACCTTTGACCTTCTCTTCGGCGGCTTTGTATTTCGCCTCTTCATCCGCCCACTGCGCTTCGGTCATGAGGCGAGTTCGCACGGGTTTCGGCCCAGCGTTCGGCTTCGAGCCGGGTTCACTGAGAAACTCAAAGGCCAGCTCGCCACCGCTCTTCGCGGCGAGCTCTGGCAGGACTTTCTCAGCCGCTTCAATGGCCGGGCCATGTCGGAATCCGGCGGTGATGGTGACAACGAGCAGTTTCTTCGGCGCAGCGGTCGCGATGTTGGTCAAAGCGAGCAGGCTGAATGCGGCGGTAATGAGGATGGCGTGTAGTTTCATGGGGAGAATAAAAAGGGGTGAGACAAACGTCGTCTGAAGCGAAAATATCAGTTCAAAAGCAAATGAAACACCCGCAGCGCCGTGCCAGTGCCTTTGGCGTCGTGATCTGCGGCGATGCGCACCTTCGCGGTGTGCTTGCCTGACTTGAGTTGGTCATCGAGGATCAAGGCCCAGGGCAGATGCAAGCCTGCGCTCCAGTGCGTGAAGGTCTCAAGTTGGCGATACTCACCACCATCGATGCTGAACTCGATGCGACCTGCATCTGGCCCTGCGGCGATGAAAAGGCCACAACCCGTGCCTTCAAAGCTGAACTCAAACTCCGCGCCCGGTTCCGTGCCCACGAGTGCGGGCACATTGACGAAGCCTGCACGCGTGCTCTTTTGGTCTGTGGGCTTCCACGCGGGCTCCAACGTGAAGCCCTTGATGATCTTCGCGTCGGCGATGTTGCCGAGACGACCTTTAGCGTAGCTTTGGGCATCCACGAATGCTGGCAGCGCGTGCGGCTTCGCAGAATCGGCAATTGGTTTGGCAAAGGCGACGTCGAGCATGCGGGCGATGCTGTTGGCGTAGAGCTGATGACCGAAGGGCGATGGATGCAGCCCCTTGAAGTCCTTGTCCCACGTGAACTCGCCCGCGTCGATGCGGTCGGTGACTTCGAGCGCGAGATTCAGCGACGCATTGCCATACGCGACGGCCACTTTCTCGTGCTGCGCGATGGAAACGGGCACTTTGCCTTTGTGGTAGTCGTCCATATGCGGCGGCATGACGAAGTGCATGTGGATGATGTCTGTGAGCGGATTCGCCTCCCGCGCATGACGCACCACGCCCTCCATACCGCGCAGCATCTGCTCGGGATGATCGGGAATGTTCGAGCTATCGTTCACCGCTGCCTCGACGAAGAGCAAATCGACAGGCCCTTTCGACAACACATCGCGCTCCAGCCGAAACGCATGTGGCACCGAGCCCATGGAACCGATGCCCGCCGCGATGAACTCGAACTTCGTCTGCGGAAACTTCGCCTGGAAATACTTCATCGCATGATCACGCCAGCCGCCGCCAGCCGTGATCGAGCCACCGAGGAAGGCGATGCGCCCGGTCTTCTCCTGCTCGAACTTCCGATGCGCATTCGCGATCCCATCACGTAGCTCGAAGTATTCGCGGCCCTTGGGCAGCTTGCTCGGGTCATAGCTTGTTTGAGCGGTGGCCGCGAGTGTCGAAAGAGCGAGGAGAATGAGAGAGCGATGCATGTTCACGAGAATGCTGAGTTGATTTGCCTTAACGAGCCTGGGAGATGGGATAGCCTTTCCAAAGCCACTCGAGCGCCTGCGGCAGGATCTGTGGCTTGGCATTACCGACACCGTGCCCAGAGTTGAGGCAATACAGGTATTGATAGTGGTAGCCTTTCGCCTTCAAGACGGTGGCCATGGCGTTGTTCGCAGCCACCCAGTCGTGCATGTCATCGCGCATGACGTTGGGGTTGAAATTGTCGCGGTCGCCAACGGCCATCCAGATGCGCAGCGGCTTAACAGGGCTTTCGGGGATGAGCTTGTTGTGAAAACCCCAGGCACCATCGGGCGTCTCGGGGTTGAAGGGCCATTGTTGGTTCACAAACGTGCCGGAGAAGGTCAGCACGCGATGATACAACTCAGGATGATACCAGGCCATGATGAGTGCTGCGGAGCCACCGGAGCTGTTGCCCATGGTGGCACGGCCCTCGGGGTCTTTGGTGAGTTTGACGCTGTAGTTCTTCTCTACTAGCGGCAGCACTTCGTTTTCGATGAACTCGGCATACAGACCCGACATCGTGTCATACTCGCGACCACGCTCATGCCCCTGAGCATCGCCACCACCGCTGGATATGGAGATGGCGATCATCGCCGGCACACGCTTCTGCGCGATGAGATTGTCGAGGATGCGCGCGAGGTTCATGTCCGGCTTCCCCATGCCCGGGCCATCATGCGCAACGATGAATGGCGCGGCGTTGCCTGCGACATACTGACTCGGCACGTAAACGGAGATGGTGCGCTTGTAGTCAATGGGGTGCGTCTCAACGATCAGGGTCTTCGGGTTTTTCGGATCGACGGTGCCGAAGACATCACGAGCGATGCCGGGATTGAAGAGCTTGCAGTCCTTCGAGTCGATTTGGAACTGCTGCACCTTCCCCTGCGGCACGCCCTCGACGACTTTTGTCTCTGGAGCCGCCACATAGTCAGGGCCGACGAGAAAGTCACCTTCCGCATCAATCGGCGGATTCACGCCGGGCTTGCCATCGAGTCGGGTGAACTTCGGCGCACCCGGCGCATTAAATGCACGTGTGGGAGGCTGCGGGCGATCCGCCTTCTTCTGCGCAGGTGGCTGTTTGTCAGCACTGAATGCAGAGGAGTGCAGAGCGAAGGCTGTGAAACCAACTATGAAGAACTGGTGAAGAAATGTCATGTGATGATGGGGCGTCGATTCAAACTGGAGAGGACGAGTCAAACAACGCTGCAGCATGACCGCACCGTTCAGCGTCTTGGCAAAACATTCCCCAGCGCCTGAATGCGTGCCTCATCGGGCTTGCCATCACCGCCGAGAGTAGGCTGCAGCCAACCGCCTTCGTCGTGCTCGTTCCAGGCGTAGATGATGATGGTGTTGGCAGGATTAAGGTCTCGATTAGCTTTCGTCCATTCGATGGCTGCGCGGACATGTTCGGCAATTTCTTCGGGCGTAGCTGTAGTAGCGTCGATGAGTGGTTTTTGTTGTACGAAGGGTGTGGGATCGGGCGTGGCTGTCACCCAGTTGCACCACGATGGTGGGCGCTCCTGACGCGGGCGAGTGTCCCAGCCTGCAGTGGCAAAGGTGATGCATGGAGTGCGCTCGTGCTTCCATTTGCCCCACAGTTTCTCATACACCGAATGGGAGGTAAGCCGCTCGTAGGTTTCGGGATCAGTCGTGTAGCCTTTGCCTGAGCAAGCATACTCGGAGATGGCATCGAAGCCGAGGGACTCACGGTTCTTTTCCGCCTCCCAACCCATGAGCACGAGATACGGTGCCTTCAAGCCTGCGGCTATGGTTTGACGCTTCAACTCATCCCAATCGGCCTTGCCGAGCTTGGTGGTCTTTCCGAACAAACACAGCAGTGGTCGGCCATCGAGCACGGTTTGGTAATCGGGATGCCGAAAGTGCTCCAGAATCTTACTCCAAGCCTTCGCACCTGCTTTGTCGAGTCGCGCTCCTTCTTCGACGAGGCAGTATCGAATGCCTTTCTTGTCCTTTGCAGCGAGATAGCGGTTCAATCCAATGCTCAAGCCCGGCGCTTCATCGAGATAGTCCACAAAGGCCCAATAATTGAGCCCCGCCTGCGCCGCATACGAGATCTCCTGTTCCATGATGGCCTGCGAATCGCCATTGATGCTCACCTTGCCCTCGCTCACGATTTGAGCGAACCAAGGTAGGCGAAAATGATACTTCGGCTGCCCCAGTGAATACTCCACCTCTCTCACGACGCCGCCAGTGCCATACCAGCCATCCCAACGGATGGCACCGACGATGGGCGAGCCATCGGTAGCCTGTAGTGCGGCAAGCGGTGTGAGTAATAGCGAAATGAAGATGGTGAGCTTCATTTGGTTCAAGGAGCACTCACAAACGTCACATCATCACACTGCGCTTTCATGATCAGTGCTCCTTTGGTGGGACGCACGCTGAGCTGATGGTCGCCAGCAGGGATCGAAGTGGTGCATTGGCCGTCTTTGATTTCGAGAGGCTTGCCGTCGAGCCAGGCGGCTTCGATGCCGGTGAGGGTGAGCGGCTTCGTAGTGGCCTTGGCAGCGGTGAAGCTGGCTGTGGCGAAGGGTTTATCGGGCCGGTCTTCGGCGCGCAGGTCTCCGCTGACGAGGGTCATGGCAAAAGCGGCGGCTTCTTGAGCGGGTGTTTCTCCGGGCGGAGTCACGTGGAACTTCCACATGCGGGCGACGTTGAGCTTGCTGGCGTCGAAGGGGCCAGGGCGGCCGATTTGGCTGAGGAAGGCGAAGAGGTTGCGCTTGTCGTTCGGATTGAGAGCATCAATCAGGCCCGGAGGCATAAGACTGCCGACGTTATCTTTTTTGACGAGGTTCGCCTTGGCCAGCGGCAACTCGGCTCCAGGTCCGATTTTGATGATGATGTCGGTGGCGGTTTCACGTGAAGGAATGCCGCTCATGACAGTGCCGTCCTTCATGGTGAAGGCGAAGCCGTGGTAGCCTTCCTTCACTTTTGAAGCAGGTGTGAGCGTGCTTTCGATGAGGTAGTCGAGCGGGGCGCTGGCGCCGATGCTGGAGAAGTCAGGACCGAAGTTTCCGCCAACTCCGCCGATGGCATGGCAGGCGGCGCAACCGATGCGGCGATAAACGAGCTCTCCATCAGCGCTGTTGCCTCCTTCAGGCACGGATTTCATGAGCGCTGCGATTTCACCAGCATAGTCACGTGGCGCGGCCTTGGCACCGACAAAGGGCTGCAGCGCGGTGACGAGCGCATTGCCACCGCGGCCCATGCCTTTGGCGATTTGCAGCGCATCAGCATATGCGGAGGGTGGCAGGTCTTTTGGCACATCGCTGGCGAACTGATTGGCAAAGGGCGCGTGCTGGAAAAGCTGGCGCCAGAGTGCCTGTGCCTCAGGTTGTGAGGGTGTTTGCTTCAATAGGGATGGCAGTGCAGCGAGTGCATCGGCCCGTCCGTGCATGGCCAGCGGGATGAGCGCCTCACGACGCACAACTGCTGGCTGATTTTCAGCAACGAGATTCTTGAGTGCCTTCACGGTTTCACCGCCGCCGATGAGGCGCAAGGCCGCCAGTGCTTCACCGCGCAAGGCACCGTCTTTTTCAGAGGCGGCGTACTCAGCCAGCGTGGCGATGAGTTTTCCCTGCTGCCACTCACCCGCGAGGCGGATGGCGGCGAACTGCATGTCACGCGCAGTCGATTTCAAAAGCGGGGCGATGACGCTGAGGTCACCCTGCGGACGAAGCCGGCGTTGTTTCGCTGCTTCGGCAAGGGCGCGCGCAGCGCGGAGGCGTGCGGCTGGCTGGAGCTTGCCTTCTTCAATAAAGGCGGTGTAAAGCGTGTTCACTTCGGCCTGACCACCGGATTTGCCGATGAGTTCGATCCATGGGCCGCTGCCTGCGGCGTCGATACCGCGTCCGGCAAAGAGGCGCTGCATGTAAGGCGCGGCGATAACGGGGTCGGCCATGTCTGCGAGTGTGGTGAGCTGTTTTTCACGACCTGCGACCTTCTCGGGATGTGCGGCGAGTTCTTCGAGCCATGGACGCGCGAGTTCGTTCACGGTGGTCCAGGCAGCGAAGTCGAGGTAGCTGTCGCTGGCATCGGTGGGCATGTTTTTTAGAACCACATCGGCGCTTTCAAAGGTGCTGATGCGCCCCAGAGCGCGGAAAGCCTCAAGACGTGTGCGCGGATTGCGACCCGCCTCCACCCACGGCGCAATGGCTTTGATGTCGGTGATGCCGCGATTGCCGTAAGTCTTGCCAACCTCACGCAGCGCAACCTGCACGCTCGTGTCGTTCCATGGCTTAGCATTCAGCATAGCGACGAGGTGCGTGACATCAGCGCTGCGACCGCTGAGCAACCACGCTGCGTGACGGCGTGTGACTTCATCTTTGACCCAAGTCGTGAGCGCCTTCTGCAAATCAGTGAGCTTTGCCTTCGCGAGTTCACGGCGAGCTTGTTCAAACTCCCAGCGATTCGGCGAAAGCAGTTTATTGAGGAGAGCATCGACTGGCAGGCCTGCGACGGGTTCCCAGGCGATCGGTTTGCTGCCTTGAGGTGCGATGCGCCAAATGCGGCCGTGTTGCTTGTCTCGACGCGGATCGCGGAAATCAACCTCGCCGTGATTGATGATCGGATTGGTCCAATCTGCGACATACAAGCCGCCATCGGGTCCCATTTTGAGTGCGATGGGTCGGAAGGCCGCATCGCTGGTGCGCGCGACATCAGCTTGCGCCTGCGTGATGTAGCCGGATTTCACGTCGGAACCATCTTTCCGCTGCGACTGTGTGAAATCCGTGAAGCTAAACCGCACGATGCGATGCGCGCGGAAGTCGTTCGTGATCGCGCTGCCTTGCCATTCCGGGCCAAAGAGCGGGCTGTTGACGAGTTCGAGCCCGCAGAACTTCGGATACGATCCTGGGCTGATGCTGCTGATGAAACGACGTGCGCCTTCGCTCGGCGGCAGCACGGCACCAGAGAAACTCCAGCTCACACCATTGCCGTCAGCGCCTGAGGTGAGGAAAGTTTGGCCGTTAAGGTCTTCTTGTTGGCCCCAGCAGTTCACGAGGCCTTTTGAGTGCACTTCGAGCCGCTCAGTGTTCGGATCATAAGCGAAAGCGACGCCGCTGTTGGCTCGCACGAGGCCCCAAGGCGTCTCGATGTGCGAGTGGATGTAAATCGTCTGCTGGAAGTAGAGACGACCATCAATGCCCCAATGAAGGCCATGGATGATGTGATGCGTATCCTCCGTGCCGAAGCCGCTGAGCACGATGCGACGATCAGTGAGCAAACCATCCGCGCCCGGCTTGCTGAGCTGAAGCAACTCGGTGCTCGCTCCAACAAAACAACCCCCATGATTGTCTGGTGCGACACCCGCTGGAATGAGCAGCTTATCCGCGACGATACGGGAGACATCGGCCACGCCATCGCGGTTCGTGTCCTCGAGCAGGATGATGCGATCATTGCCGGTGGATGGGCCAAACTTGGCACTGTTGCCTTCCATCTGCGCACCGAGGTCATCCGGGTTCACCTGCGGATAAGTGTTCGACGTGGCGACCCATAAACGGCCTGCGGTATCCCAGTTCATGCCGACTGGTTTTTCCAGCAGCGGATTTTCAGCGAAGAGCGTCATCGCAAGGCCATTGTCGAGAGTGAACTCCGGCTTGGTTAAAGAAGCCAGCACCGGCAGCTTCGTCGTGCTGGGTGGCTCAGGTGGCAGGGTGCTCGGCTTGCCTGCTGCGATGCCGATGATGTTGGCCTCAGCTTTGTCCACGAGCGGATCGAACTTCGGAATCTCCACCGCATTGCGACCCTGCTCACGTTTGCGGAAGCCAAAGATGTAAGTGTAGTTCGCCGGACGGCTGCGATGAAAGAAGAGCGAGTTCTTGCGCAGGATCGCCTCACGCAGCGTGTGCTGCTCAGGTGACTCCGCATCCCACTTCGCCGCATCCGTCTTCCAGCCGAGTTGGGCCGCAAAACTCTCGCTCAATGCCTGCAAACCACGCGGATTGAGATGAATGCCGTTATCCGTGCCATGCGCCAGAGCAATGCCCGCCGACTTCTGCCACTCACCACGCACAAAAGGCGACTGCTTCTCTGCTGCGAGCTGCTCCATCACCTTTTCATACTCCACGAGCAACGCATTGTGCTCCGCCGGATCAGGCAAGCCGGGACGTGATGCACGCATGTCCTCATGCTTGATCGGCCCCACGAAAACGAACCGCACTTTGCCCTCTGGACTCGCCGCGGTGATCAAATCCATCAGCGCGAGCAATTCCGTGCGAAACTTCGCCGGACTGTGATCCAAGCCATAGCGCACGGGGTCGGGATTGAGCACAGGATCATTCTTCCGATACGTCAGGTCATCCAAACTCGCTGCCATGCCATAGACCAGAATCGCCACCGTCGGCTTCACCACCGCGAGCTGTTCCTTGAGCGCATCCACACCCTTGTCCACGGGATCAAAACTCGCGCGTGAGGCACCCAGCGGGCTGTCACCGCTATAACCGAGATTTCGCACGGCAAAACTCTTCCCTGCAAACTCACGCCGCATCTTCGACTCGATGTAGCCGTAGTTGTTCTCACGCTCGACCAACACATCGCCTATTAGCAACACGCGGTCGCCATCCTTGATTTCAAGTTTGCGTTCAGCAGCGCCTGCGATGGAGGCGAGGGAGAGGAGAGTGAGGATAGGTCGAAGCATGGTTGTTGGGAAAATGGAGTGGCAAAACAAACGATGCCACGAGAGAAGTTTGGCAGCAAGATTTGTGTCGCATCCGGCAATTTAGCCAAAAAGCCAGATCACTTTGCCAATGCAGCGATCTCGACATCGCTAAGCACGCGATCCCAAAGTGCAAACTCGTCCATGGCACCACTTAGATGGCGAATGGCGACGCCGCCTTGGTTGCGACGGTCATTCCAATTGCCGAGCTCCGCGATGCCGATCTTGAGTGGTGTGACATCCTTGAGGCTGGAGCGCATCAGCAAGACACCGTTGGCGTAATGTCGGGCTTCTTGAGTGAATGGATCAAAGACAACGGCAAGATGCGTCCAGCGACCGAAGCGCTCAGGAGTGAAAAACACAGGCGTATCGTGGTCTGCATGTCTCAAGTTACTCTTACCGGCGATTCCGAGGCGCACCCTGCCCTCGCGGGTGATCTGCCAGTGGATGCGCCGGTCGCCCCAGCTCTCAGACATGAATAGCGAGTTGAGAGAGCGATCCAAACCATTGACGCGAACCCACGCGGCCATGGTGAGAGCTTTCGTTTCCCCAGCAACGCTGAGTCGCACGCGGTCGCTGACGTTGCGGAACTCCAGCGCACGTTTACCGACCCAGCGACCGCTCGTCCACGAGGCACCGACGATGCTGCCATCTTCGCCTTGAGCGGCGTGATTGTGCAGTGAGCGCGCAGCCTCGTCGTCTTGGAAGTCAAAATGCAGGCGCAAATGGGGATCTGCATTCAGTTGGGTGCTTGTGACCTGCCAGCGTTCAAATAACGAGCGGTCCGAGAACGCTGTGCGGGCATTGATTTCGTTGAGCGATGCGAAGCTGGATGCATTAGCCGTCAACAACTCTGATTTGCCCGCAAAGGTCATCGCCTCACCTTCCTTGAGCGATTTCATCGCTTCAGAAGCCTGGTGCAGCTCAACCTCGCCTTTGAAGACGTGGACCTCGGAACTCGCGTCATTCACATCCAGGCCGAACTCGGTGCCGAGATCGACGATGGTGCCTTTTGGCGTGTTGATGCGAAAGCCTTTGGCTTGCGGCGGCACGTTGGCGCTGAGTTTGCCGCGTGTGCAAGTCGCTTCGCCGCTTGAGACGAGTTGCAGCTCAGCGGGGCCTTCCATCAGCAGTCGGGCACCTTGGTAAAACTCAATCTGCGCGATTCCAGACTTCAACTTGAGCAAGCCGGGCGAAAGCGGTGTGCCAGGCGTGATGGCGGCGGACTCCCACTCGAGATTCACGCCGCGTGTGAGCACGGCGACGGAAGCGGTTGTTTCTTCTTCATCCGATTTCAACCAGGGAAGAGCAATCCAGGCACCCATCAGGGTGATGCAGGCCGCTAACGCGGCGACACTGGTAACAGTGGCAAAGGTGAAGCGACGTCTGGGCAGCAACGCAGGACGCATGGCGTTGTTGGACGCCAGCGGTTTTGTAGCACGCAGCATGGCATCCATCTCGAAATGCTGAATCAGCCGCTCACCCAGCTCTGGCTGCGCTTTAAGCAACTCATGCAACTGCTCCGCCTCGGCATCGCTGAGCGTGCCTTCAA
>JANOBP010000614.1:0-5760 GCA_031411715.1 Verrucomicrobiaceae bacterium
CACGAAGCGCGATGGCTTTCGTGGTGCTCGCCGGGATCACGCTGCGCTGAATGCCACGCGTGAGCATGAGGCAATCTGCGTATGGCTCCAGCGGCATGATGGTCTGGTCCACACGCTCCAAGCCGGAGGTCGGACCCTGGAAGTAGCCGTGATCAAAAGCGAGCATGACGGTGCGCCCGTCTTTGGGATTGAAGACGCGGCTGAGGCGATTTTTGAGACCCCAGTCATACTGGTGGCAACCTTTGAGGAAGAAGCCTGGAGCTTCTTGTGGGGTCGATGTGAAGTATTCTTTGTCCTTTTTGTCTGCTGCGCTGGTTTGAATGTCGGCCATGGTGTTGTGTTTGTTAGGTTGTGGGTTGGATGAGGAAACTTTCGCGGAGAGGGATGAGTTTGCGATCAAGGTCATGTGTGGCGTGAATGCGGCGCACCGTCCCGCTGCGGGCGCGCATAAGAATGCTGTGCGTTTCAGCGCGATGATGCCCATTAAGCTTCACGCCTGGCACGAGTGGGCTGTCGCTGATGCCAGTGGCGCAGAAGAGCGCGCTATCGCCTTCGATGAGGTCATCGACATGATAGTGGCAGAAGAGATTAATGTCCGACTTCAAGATTGCTGAGCGGTCGCCCGTGTCAGCATCATTCATCCACATGGCTAGCTGCATGTCGCCACCGAGACATTTGATCGCTGCCGCAGCCAAGATGCCCTCGGGAGTGCCTCCGATGCCAATATAGAGATCAACACCGCTATCCGGCAAGGAAGGCGCAACCGCTGCCGTGACGTCGCCATCGCTGATCATGCGCAAAGCGGCACCACTGGCGCGAATACTCGCAATAATGTCCGTATGCCGGGTGCGATCCATCGTGACGACGACGAGGTCTCGCACACGCTTACCGAGAACCTTCGCCGTGATTTCCAGCACCTCTCCAACAGGCATGGATAGCAGCGGTTGGGAGCCGGTTTTTTTGAAATGCTCACGCAGAGCAGGCCCGTAGGCGATTTTGTGACTATAGAAACTCGGCAAGTGACGCATCACCGATTTCACGCCCTCAGGCACCTGTGCAGCAGCCATAACCGAGATGCTATTGGGCAGGCCCTTGGCTAGATTTGAAGTGCCATCCACGGGATCAAGTGCGATTTCAAAGCGCGGCGAGCCTTCTTTCCAGGTACCTAGTTTTTCACCCACAAAGATGCCTGGAGCTTTGTCCTTGATGCCTTCACCGATCACGACCTCGCCACGGATGTCGAGGATGTCGAACACGCCGTAGATGGCCGAGCATGCAGCACCGTCGGCGAGCTCTTTTTCACCACGCCCGAGCCAGTGGATGGCTTGGAGGGCGGCGTTCTCCGTGGCACGGACGAATTCGAATTCGAGCACGCGTTCGAGGTCGTAAGTGCTGCGGAGAGGTGGGAGGGTGGTGGACATGGTGGGAAGAGAGCGGGGAAATGCGGAATGACGAATGCAGAATCAATGTCATTAAGTTAAGGACAGCCCATGAATGATTGCCGCAGATTCAGAAAAGCCGCAGATTGGATTGTTCAGGCAAGAAATACCTCACGGCATGAAGTTTGGTGAAAAACACGGATTACTTCCCACAGATTCGGGGAGGCCCACAGATTGGTTTGAGAAGAAATCTGCGGGCCTCCATGAATCTGTGGGAAATCACAAATCATGATGACGCAGTGCAAATCTGCGGCAAGCCCTTCTTAACTTAACGACATTGAATGCAGAATGACGAATGATCAGCATGCGTGCTATTTCTGGCACTTGGGGCAGAAGAAGGTGGAGCGCTGGCCTTGGGTGATCTGGCGGATTTTGCTGCCGCAGGTGCGGCAGGGCTCATCCGCGCGGCCATAGACGCGCAGGGTCTGCTGGAAGTAACCGGGCTCGCCTTTTTCGTTGAGGAAGTCGCGCAGCGTCGTGCCGCCCATCTCGATGGAGGCCGCCAGCACCTCGCGGATGGCCGTGACGAGCTTTTGCAGGCGCGGCTTGCTGACTTTCCCGGCGGGCTTGCGCGGATCGATGCCCGCCATGAAAAGCGCCTCGCTGGCGTAGATGTTGCCCACACCGACCACCACGTGCGCGTCCATGATGACCAGCTTGATGGCCGCGCTTTTGCCTTGGCAGGCCGCGTGGAGGTGCGCGGCGGTGAAGGCATCGCTCAAAGGCTCCGGCCCGAGGTCACAGAGCAGTTTGTGCAGCGCGGCATCGCCCTGGATGAGCAGCGCGGCCCCAAAGCGGCGCGGATCATGCAGGCGGAGTTGCAGGTTGGACTCCAGCGTCAGCGCAAAGTGGTCATGCTTCCGCCATGGCGTGTCCGGCGGCACGATGCGCAGCGCGCCAGACATCCCCAGGTGCAGCAGCAGCGTGCCCTTGGCCGTGCCAAAGAGCATGTATTTGGCCCGCCGCGCCGCGGAGGTGATGCGCACGCCTTCCAGCTCATGCATCTCATCTGGAATGGGCCAGCGCAGCCGCTTGTCACGAATGATCACCTCCGTGATGCGCTTCCCAATCAGATGCGGGCTCACACCGCGCAGCGTGGTTTCGACTTCAGGAAGTTCAGGCATGATGGGAAGGACGAATGTGGAATGCGGAGGCGTTACTGGCCATGCGGGAGGACGTGTGCGGTGATGAAAAGGGCTTGGAGCACGTCTTCGCTGCTAGTGACGGGTTTCCAAAGGGAAACGAGGTGGGTGGTGCCGTCGGGGATGGTCAAGGTGGCAGAGGTGGTAAAGGTGTGGAAGTCCGTGAGTGGAAGTTCAACGCGGCGGCCAGTGGTGTCGATGAGGTGTTCTCGATGCTCGGTCGGTGGCGCGGTGTGGAAGGTGGGGGCGATGAGCAGATTGAGCATCGTGAAGTCGGATTCGATCGAAGGCTCCATTTCGAAGTGCAGACCAGTCTGGCAAGTCTGCTGGTCGAGGACGGGAATGCCTTTGTCATTGAAGGTGATGTTTTTGAGATACGAGACCTCGGTGCCTTGGGCGACGGTGAGACGAGCGCCACCTTTTCCTTCCAAGCGCGTGAGGTCGAGCTGGGTGGCCTCTTTGTTGGCGAGGAGGGCGGCAAAGAGTGACTCATGATTGCTGCGTGTAGCCGCTTGGGCAGCGAGCTGGCGCAGGAGTGGGCCGGGAGCCTGTATGATATGGGAAGTGATCGCAACGGATCTGACTTCAGGAACCAATTGAGTGCTCACGAAGGCTTCGACGAGATCCAGATTCGCGCGGGTGTTGCGGACGAATAGCTGAAGAGTGGCAGGCCTGAAGCTGGCCGTGGCAGATTTTGGGAAGGTAATGCCGATATCCTTGAGGACTTCCTCCGCTGTTGTTTTACCGCTGACAGTGAGGAAATCCGGCGGGACGTGGAAGGTCTGAACTTCAAGGGCGTCGGGGTCGGAGGGTGGTGGTCGGGATAGCTTGATCGGTTTTGGGGCTGGCGGTCGCGGTGGGGTGACCTGATAAACGACATCAGCACGGACAAAGGTGGCCCACAAATGGTCACCGATGTCGCGGCCTGGTGGCTTTTGGAGAGAGAGTAGCGATACCAAGCCATTTCCAAGGGTTATGCCGGTGGTGGTCTTGATGACGTGAAAATCGAGTAAGGGCAGCTCGAACCGTTTTTTGCTCTGAGGATCGAGGAAATGAGCGCGGTGAGCCGTGGGTGCTGCGGAATGGAGTTCGTAGCTGATATTGGCTTCGATGGTGCTGCTGCCGAAATAGTGGTGGCCTTCAAATTCGATGATGGAACCCGCCTTGCGGCTCTCGAGGCCAATTTCGGGGCGTCCTTGATCGGTTGTGGCAAATTCACTGAGGAAGGTGTGCTCACTGGTCGCGGCATGCGAGACACTTGTGCCGCTTTCAGCTTCCACGAACGCTGTATCAATGAAATGGGCTTCACCTTTGGCTACAGCGGCTTCGAGAACGGCGAGAATGGCCGCGTGATCTTTGGTGGTGGCTGCTTGGCGCGCAAGATCACGCAACAGCGATGCTTGCGCCTGGATGGTGTGCAGGGTGAGATGAATGTCGTTCGGTTGGTGGTTGATAAGGTGATCGACGACGAGGGCGATGCGCTCCATGTTCTCCGGCGTGGTGATGACCAGAATTTGATTGCCCTGGCGGGTGGCGCTGGAGCCTGGAGCGGTGATGCCGGGTGTTTTGAGCCAGGAGAGCAGGGACTGATGCGGGCGGCCAGGCATGGCGGAATCGATGGTGCCAGGCGGTGGACTGAGCATGAGGGCCGTCATTCCAGGCGGTGTGACGAGTGACGGCGGAGGCGGTTGGAAAAGGGAATAGCGCTCCTGAGGATCGCCGCTTCGGACATTGGCCGTCAGGAAAGCGGCTTGGAGTCGATCTTTACCGCGGGTTGATTTGGCAACGCCAACAAGTCTGGTGTGACCATTCTTGAGCGTGATGGAGGTGACGAAGTCGGCGACGGGAATGTCTGTGATGGGATATTCGGCTGGATTACCGGTGATGGGATCGGTGACGCTGGTCTGTCGTGAAGTGGGAGGTGGTGCAGGCGCGTGGATGGCGAGATTGGCCTCAATGGTCATGCCATCAGGGCTGATCACGGCTCCCATTTCGAATTGGATGCCTGAGGTGCGCGTTTCAAAGGGGACGGAAGAACGGCCTTTGGCATCCAGCTCGGGTGCGAGGGTGAATGAGTGGTCTGTGGCAGCGGTATGTGCGATGTTCGTGCTGCTTTTACCTTCAATGTAGGCATCCGCTAAGATGTGGATGGGGGAATCGGGTTTCTTGGTTAGCGCGAGCAGTGATTCGAGCTGAGCGAGTGCGCTGGCGCTTTGAGAGGCTTGGTCACTGGCTGTGCCAATGATTTCGGCGGGGCCTTCGAGGATGATGAGGTTCCAGACGACGGCTTTGGGGCCGTATTTGTTGAGCGAATCCACGAAGTCCTCAACTAGATCGAGGTTTGGCGGTGTGTTGTGAACGGTGAGCAGATACGACACGGGCTCGAAGCTGGAGGTCGCGCCTGTTGGGAAAGCAACGCCGGCCGATTCAAGGACGCTCTTCGAAGTGTCAGGTCGGCGTGGCGGCAGTGGTTTGAGCGCGAATGGGTCCGGTGGCTGGACATCATCAGCATGACCAATAAAATCAGGCGGGATCTTGAAGACACGCGTCTGCATTTCTTCGGCGGCGAGTGCGCTGCCAATGCTGGCAATCAAGAGGATGGCGATGCGCATGGAGCCTGTCAGAAAGTTCATGCACGGAGGTTAACGGAATGAGCGACGCAATATCCAGAGTGGAATGCGTGCTCTTCTATACCACGCCCACCCAAATTCTCACCGCTGCCCGGCGCGAGTTTTTTCAGCAGGAGATCGGGATCACACCGCGAGAGCCCCCCGCGACGGGCGAGCCGTATTACCCGACTCCAAAGTCCGGCAATTCGACCCAGAAGTTCCAGCCAGCTCCCCAGGAGGCCCCTAGGCAGGGAAAAGGGCGCTAAAATTACCATAGGGGGGTGTCACCGACGGCTGCTAGAGGCACTCCGACGGCTGCTAGAGGCACCCCGACGGCATCCAGAAGCACCCCGACGGCATCTAGAGGCACGCCGACGGGTCGGAGAGGCACGCCGACGAGTCCGATCACCATCCCGACGACTCCGAGCGCCTCCCCGACGGCCTGGAGAGCCACGCCGACGCCGTCGGCACCCGTTTTGACCCCGTCGGCGAGCCTCTCCAGGCCGTCCGCCCCAGCATCCGATCCATAGGACCATCTCTCCATGCCGTCGGCGTGCCTCTCCCAGGCCG
>JANOBP010000615.1:0-9571 GCA_031411715.1 Verrucomicrobiaceae bacterium
GCCTCCGTCTCGGTCTGGCGGAGTACGACCTCGCCAGCCTGCTCTACGACCCATACGTCAATCTCACTCGCACTGAGCGCAGCTACCTCCTCCGCTACTACGCCGACCATCGCCACATCGACCTCTCGGAGACGCGTGAGGTCTTCTACCTCTGCGCCGCGCAGCGGCTCATGCAGGCACTCGGCGCTTACGCCAACCTCAGTCGCAATCTCGGCAAGCCACACTTCGAGCAACACATCCCTGCTGCCATCTCAAACCTCACGGAGGTTTGTGCCGAAGGTCAGGGGCTTCAAGAACTGCGCACGCTCTTCGCTGGCGGCCTGTGAGCCACCATGGGCAAAACAAGCCCCGCTTTGGACAATCGCGCTCATGCATTCCCTTTTCGGAATCCGCATCCCACAATCCGAGATGATCCAAACCACAACCGTCGGCTCCTATCCCGTTCCTGACTGGCTTACCGCGCTGCCGAGCGAGCAGGCCGTGATCGACGCCACACGTGTCGTCTTCGACACGCAACGTCAGGCAGGTATCGACCTACCCGCCGATGGAGAGTTGTATCGCTTCGACGTCAACCATCCTGACACCAATGGCATGATCGAATACTTCGTGCACAAACTTGGAGGCATCGACAGTCGCGTCGGCCGTGTGGACACCGCTTCGTTTCGTGCCAAGCATGAAATGGCATTCCGCAGCAAGCCCGCCGCAGTCGTGCGCGGCCCCATCACCGAAGGTGTGCTCAATCTGGCCGAAGACTGCGCCCGCGCAGCTCAAGTGGCCGGTGGTCCCTTCAAATTCACGCTCACCAGCCCCTACATGCTCGCGCGCACGCTGCTGGACACGCATTACAACGACTTCGCCGCGCTCAACATGGCCATCGCCGACGCCTTGGCCGCGCAGGCCGCCGATTTTGTCTGCGACTGCGTCCAAGTCGATGAAGCCAACATCCCCGGCAATCCCGCCGATGCGCCCATCGCTGCCGCTGGCATCAATCGCGTGCTCGATGCCGTCAAAGGCCAGAAAGCCGTCCATTTCTGCTTCGGCAACTATGGCGGCCAGACGATCCAAAAAGGCGAGTGGTCCGCGCTCATCACGTTTTTGAATTCGCTGCGCGCCGACCACCTCGTGCTCGAACTCGCGCATCGTCCCGCAGCCGATCTCGATGCGCTCAAGGAACTCGACCCAAAAATCGGTGTCGGTCTCGGCGTCGTGGACATCAAAGTGAACCACATCGAATCCGCCGACGAAATCGCCCGCCGCATCGAAGCCGCCGAGAAAAAGCTCGGGGCAGGCCGCGTGAAGTTCATCCACCCCGACTGCGGCTTTTGGATGCTCAAACGCAGCATCGCCGACCGGAAGATCGAAGCGCTGGCGAAGGGCCGGGACCGGTTTGAGGGCAGGTGATTCACACACCTCACCATGAAACGTCTCCTTGTCCTCTCCTTGATGATCGTACTGCCATCCTGCGCAGGCATGATGAACAGCCACCGCATGAAAGCCGCGCAGCGCAAGATGCTCGACACGCACAAGCTCCAGCAGGCAGGCCAGTGGGATGAGGCGCTCGCCATGGCGGAGCGCATGCACTCCAGCGTCTCCAAATCGATCCACAGCGACCCGGTTCACCCTGCTGGCTCTGCCCAGCTTGATCTGCGCTCGCTGCTCGCCGCCTGGAGCAGCGGTCCCTTCGCGGAATTGAAAACCGCCCTCCAGAAAAAGGACGCGCCTCGCGCCACCAACGCCTTCACCTCGCTGCGTCAGCAATGCATCAACTGCCACACTGTGCTCGGCAAGACGCAGGTGCAGGTGAGTGAGTTCTTGTAAATCACACCAGCCCAAACAGCTTCTTCAACATCGCCTGGTCAGCCGTCGTCGCGAGCATGAAGGTATGCGAGCCGTGGCTCCAGGAGGCGTAGGCCCAGTTTTTGGTAAATTTGAAGCACGGGGCGTCCTGCGCGGGGCAGTCGCTGAGGTTCGTGTTATCGAGCACGAGGAGATGCGCCTCACGGCCCGGCTGAATCTCAAAGCAGATGATCGTGGCGGCATGACCGTCGATCTGGACGCGTTTGCAGCCGTAGGTCTTGAGGCCGGCGAGGCCGGGCGGCAGGGCGCTGGGGCACGGGCACTCGCTCTGCGTGAGATGCTGCTTCACCGCCTCAAACGTCGCGGCTTTTTGATCGAGCTTCATCACACCGTACTCGACCTTGGCGATGGCGTTGAGAGAATCACTCTCCCATGCGGCCATGGCACTGCTGCCGGGCCACAGGAACGTCCAGCCAATGGCCACGCAGGCAGCGGCGGCGATGGCTGTGGGTGTGATCCAGCGCAGCGGGCGCTTTGCGGGTTGTTTGGCGGCGCGGAGGATGTTTTCACGCAATCCGGCGGCCACAGGCAGGTTCGCGAAGACCTCCGCGACTTCCTCGTCAAAAGCGGCGCGACTTCCGTGCCACGCAGCCAGTTCCGCATCGCTTTCGAGCATCGCACGGGCCTCCGGCGACGCGTCCTGAGGGCGGAGCGTGGTGGCATCGAGTTCGAGTCTGGCTTCTTCGCGGTTCACGAGGTGAATTGGGCAGGGTTGATGGTTTCTTCGAGTTGGAGGAGGATGGAGCGGAGATGGTCCTTCGCGCGGGAGAGGCGGGACATCACCGTACCGATGGGAATGCCGAGTGACTCGGCGATTTCTCGATACGACAGCTCCTTGAGGTAAAAAAGCACCAGCGGCGCGCGGTAGTTCGGATCGAGCTGATCAAGCGCCTTTTGCAGTGTGGCACCATCCACACGGGGATTTTCGCTGTGGTCATTGTTTTGGACTGTACCGTGCAAATCGGGCTCAAACTCGACCTGCTCGTGCTTTTTCTCCCGACGTGCGATGCTGAGCCACTCGCGGTAGATCGTCGTGTAGAGCCAGGTTTTAACTTTTGAGGTGTCACGGAGAGTATGGCCCTTCTTCGCCCACTGGAGGAAGGTCTGCTGCACCAGATCCTGCGCCGTGGCATCGCTACGGCACATGCTCAGGGCGAAGCGGTGGAGGCCCTCGTAGTGGGCGTCCACGATCTGCTCGAAGCTGGGCGGAGAATCAGTCACGCGGCGTGCTATCGAGCGGTATGCAGGCAGTTCAATGCCGAAGTCGAAGGTAAGTTCCATGCGGAGTCACGGGCCATTTCCAGGTGGGAGTGGCGGACAGCACGAATATTCCCAAGTGGATGATTTTTCTTGGCGCAGGGAGCGGAAGGCGTGCTTTAATCGCCGCCCGTGACCGGCAAGCCTGGAGCGGCCCTGCATCACATTTCATGGCATCTACAACCAAGCACATTCATTTCATCGGCATCTGCGGCACCGCGATGGGCTCGACTGCGGTCGCGCTGCGCGCCCTCGGCCATACCATCAGTGGTTCAGACGAAAAAGTTTATCCTCCGATGAGTGAGGTGCTGCGCGACGCTGGCATCACCGTCATCGCAGGCTACAAGCCGGAGAATCTGCCGCTCAATGCGGATGTGTATGTCGTGGGCAATGCCATCTCACGCGGCAACACGGAACTCGAAGCGCTGCTCGAAAAAAAGCTGCCTTATGTCTCGATGGCCGAAATGCTGAAGCGCGAGGTGATCCAAGGAAAGCGCAGTTTCGTGGTCAGCGGCACGCATGGGAAAACGACGACCACGACGATGCTGGCGTGGATCTTTGAGTATGCTGGCAAGAACCCAGGCTTCATGATCGGCGGCGTGCCGGAGAATTTTGAATCAGGTGCCCGCTTCACGCATTCCGACCTGTTTGTGATCGAGGGTGACGAGTACGACACGGCTTACTTCGACAAGCGCTCGAAGTTCCTGCACTACCTGCCCGAGTGCGCGATCGTGAACAACATCGAGTTCGATCACGCAGACATCTTTGACGATCTGGACGCCATCTTGTTGTCGTTTCAGCGCTTCCTGAACACCGTGCCGCGCAACGGACTGGTGCTCATCAATGGTGATGATCCGAACTGCCTCACGCTGCGTGCCAAATGCCCTGCGCCGCTTAAAACGGTCGGCTTGGGGCCGACGTGCGACTTCCGCATCGCGCTCACAGGCGTGACACCGGAGAGCACGCTCTTCACGATCAATGGTGATGCTTTTGAAGTGCCAATGGTGGGTGAATTCAACGCGCGTAATGCCGCAATGTGCGTCTGTGCGGCCCGATTCGCCGGATTGAACGATGAGGAGATTCGTGCTGGCCTGATCAGCTTCCGCGGCATCCGTCGTCGTCAACAGGAACGCGGTACGTCGCACGGCATCACGGTGATCGACGACTTCGGCCATCATCCGACGGCGATCCGCGAGACGCTGCGTGGATTGCGTCAACGTTACGCGGGTCGTCGCTTGTGGGCACTGTTTGAGCCGCGCTCGAACACGAGTCGGCGCAATGTTTTGCAGAATGAACTCATTGAGGCCCTGGCGGAAGCCGACTGTTCCGTGATCGCTGCCGTGGCCAATCCTGAGAAGGTGGCGGCGGATCAAAGGCTCGATACAGCGAAAGTAGCTGCTGCAGTAACTGCACGCGGCAGGCCCTGCTGGTTTGAGGCCAACACGGATGCCATTGTCGGCCGCCTCAAAGGCGAAGCGCGCAACGGCGATGTGATCGTCGTCTTTAGCAACGGAGGCTTCGATGGCATTCACGACAAATTGCTCCACACTCTCTAAACCATGAAGACGCTTCTCCTTACCGCCCTTTTTTCGACAACGTGTTGTTCAGCGGAGGTGGTGATGGTGAAACTGCCGGGACAGGCGATGCAGCCACGCGTTTGTGTCGGCACCAGCGTGGTCTATCTGGATGGCAAGCCTGATGCGGCCACAGTCAAAGTGGCAGAGATCGGCAGCGATGGAGCGCTGAGCAAACCTGTGACGATTTCGGATTCGGCGTCTGCGGCTGTCGGGATGGGCACGGTGCGCGGACCCGCTATCGCAGCGGGTAAGGGCGGCACACGGCATGTGGTG
Organism: Verrucomicrobiaceae bacterium; assembly: GCA_031411715.1. Taxonomy (GTDB): domain Bacteria; phylum Verrucomicrobiota; class Verrucomicrobiia; order Verrucomicrobiales; family Verrucomicrobiaceae; genus Prosthecobacter. The sequence continues at coordinate 4,965 of JANOBP010000615.1, forward strand.
TGGTTTGCCAAAGGAGGAGGGCTTTTTTATGCACGGCTCAATGGTGCGACTACTGCGTCGAAACCCATGCCGATGATGGGTCAAACGCTGTCACTCGATGGTGGCGCGGCCGTGGCTGCGGATGGCAAGGGCAAAGTCTGGATCGTTTGGCATGCCGCACTGGAAAAAGGCAAGGGCGAGGCCTTTCGACAGGTTTTCATTCGCGATTCGACCGATGATGGCCTGACGTTCTCTGAGCCTTGGACGCCGAAGGGTGAGAGCTTTGGGGCCTGCGCATGCTGTGGTCTCGCGGCGGGCGTGGATGCCACTGGCGAGCTGAATGTGATGTATCGCGTTGCAGTGGCAGGCACGGAGCGTGGCGGCCGATTGATCCGTGTGAAAGACCAGCGCGCCGAGTTGCTCATGAAGGATGAGTGGAGCGCCAATATGTGTGTGATGACCACGGCGGAGTGCCAACTTGGCAAGAAAGGCCTGGATGCCATGTGGGTGAATCAATTCCGCCTGCAAAGCTGGCGTGATGGCGTTGCTGAAAAGGATGCAGCATCAAAGGAGCCTCAAAATCATCCGCGCATGGCCGTGAGTGCCTCCGGTGCCACACTTACGACTTGGGTGTCCGGCTCCGGCTGGGGCAAGGCGGGCACCATCCACTGGCGCACGAGCAGTGGAGAGTCTGGCAGTATGGAAAGCCGCCTATGGAGCTATGCCGCACCCGTGGCGCTCAAAGATGGCCGCTGGGCGGTCATCTACTAAAGCGCGAGCGCACTTGACTGGCAGTCCACAGAAGAATTCAGCGCATTCTGAACGAGCAGCAGCGTTCAGCATCCAACACAGCATGGTTACCCGCTTCATGGCATTGCGATTCAGCTTCTGCATCGGTGTTCCGATGTGCTGGTGCTGTGTTGAAGAAGCTGGGCGGGAAGGGTCGGCAGGCTGCTGCTCCACGGTGCACCGCGTTCAAGGCACCGCGCAGCAGCCACAGCCGCCGCATGCAAAATCGGGGCGCGCATAACCGAACCCATCCATTTCATGAAACTCCCTCTCTTCATCCTCGGTCTTGCCATCGCAGCCTGCACCGCGCCGCTCTTCGGCATCAATCATGGATGCAGGAAATGCCTCATCGACAGCCGTTCTACGAGTCACGCGGGTGACACCAAGAATCATTGACTGATTCACGCCAGAACCTTCGACGAAGTGCATCGCCCGGTGAATAGCGTGGCAAGGTATTGGTTCCTGTTGAATGGATCGTTCCTCGACGCTCCTTCCCGCCATGCATCTCACCTCATTCCGCCAGAAACTCCATGCGCAAGCCAATGCGGAACGTGCGACAGGCTCGCTGCGCTTTTTCAAGACTGGTCCGGGGCAGTATGGCGAAGGGGATGCCTTTCTAGGCCTCAGCGTGCCGCAGATCCGCACTTCTTTGCCGCAAACGGATTCACTGAGCGAGACAGACGTGCTGTCATTGCTGCATTCCAAATGGCATGAGGAGCGGCTGCTCGCATTGCTCATCTGGGTGCGCCGCTTCCAGCGTGCACGAAAGGACGAGGCCACGCAGTCCCACATCGTGCAGTTGTATCTTGCCAATACTCGATGGATCAACAACTGGGACCTCGTGGACACCAGCGCGCCGTACATCCTCGGCACGTGGTTACTCACGCGGGATCGCTCCATCCTGCAGCAGCTCGCCGCCTCCAGCAGCCTGTGGGAGCAGCGCATCTCCGTGCTGGCCACGCAGGCCTTCATCCGTGCCGGTGACTTCACCGACACACTTCAGCTTTGCGCTCACTTCCTCACTCATGAGCATGATCTCATGCACAAAGCCTGCGGCTGGATGCTGCGGGAGGTGGGCAAGCGGGATGCTGCCGTGTTACGTGGCTTTCTCGACCAGCACACCACACGGATGGCACGCACGATGCTGCGTTATGCCATCGAAAAACTGCCGGAAGCCGAGCGTAGGCACTATCTGGAGCAGTAGCTCACTTCAGGCAGCATTTTTCACCGCATCTCCTCTCACGCCTCCTTGCTAACGCCGCACTTCCAGCCATCACTGCTCACGCGCCCAGCGCCAAAACTCTCCCCATGGCCAAACTCACCTTCATCCTTGAAGACGGACAGGAAGTGGTCGTTCCCCTCACGGAACGCATCACCGTTGGTCGTGCCGAGGACAATGACGTCGTCATCGACGACGAGCGCATCTCTTCCCACCACGCTGAGCTCCTCATTAATGCCGATGGCAGTGTGCAGGTCTTTGATCTTCAGTCCACCGCCGGCACGACTGTCAACGACGTTAGCATTGTTAGCCACACACTCCTTCACAGTGACCGCCTCGCCTTTGGCCCGCTGCGCGCCGTGCTCGATCTCGAAGACGCCGCCCACGCCCCCGATGAAGAAACCGTTGTCGATGTTCCCGACGCCTCACCAGCCAAAAGTGAGCCTAAGGCAAGGTCCCCTGCCCCACCGACGCCGCAGGCAGTCCCTGACAAAGCTTTGCACGCCGCCGAAAACCTCCGCGCTTTGCACGAGGCCGCCGCCAAGCAGGCCGAAGCCGCCCACCGCGACTGGCTAGCCTCGATTCAGGCGCTGACACTCCAACACACGGTAAAAACCGCCGAGCTCGACTCCCTCAAAGCCGCCACCGCAGCCGAGCAGTCGAAGCTCGACGCTCTCACCACCGCAGCCAAAGCTGCGCAGCAGGAAATGGATGCGCGTCAGCAAGACGCCACCACACGCCTTCAGCAGCTTCAAGAAAGCACCACGCAGGAGGACACGCGACTCGCTGAAACACGCCGCCAACTCGCAGAGATCCAGGCCAGCATCCAAGAGGGCCAGACGCTCTTAAACAAGCAGCAAGAGCAGTCTCGCGCTGCTCAGGAGCAGCTCGCCAGCCTCCAGACACAGACCACCGAGCTCGCTGGCACACAGGAAAAGCTCACACAAGCCCAGTCGCAGCACGCCGCCCTCACGGCTGCCATTGCCTCACTCCAGCAGCAGCAAGAGCACGAGCGCCAGCAGCACGCCTTAACCCTTCAGCAAATACACGAGCAACTCACCACCGCACAGTCCGACCTCAACGCCTGCCGCAGTGACCTGGCAGCCGAATTACCCCTGCTCGACGCCGCACGCACCCAGCGCGCCGCCTTGGATGCTGCCAATGCCGCCCCACTTGAAACCCTCAACCAGGACATTGAAACCGCACGTCGTCAGCTTTCCCAGCTCACCGCCCGCCTCATGCCCCTGCGTGACTGGAAGGAGGCCCAGGTCCAGCGCACTGCCCTGCTCAGCACCCTCCCGCCCGGCACACCCGAAGCACGCGATCTCCTGCACGAGATCGAAGCCGAAGCCGACGACCTCCTTCGCATCATCACCACGCCGCCAAGCCGCACACCGCACATCTTCCACATTGAGCATCCACACTTCACTGGCGTGCCCATGAAGTCTGAAACCACGCGGATCAAAGACGACGGCGGCTCGTAGCCGAATACAAACATCGGGAGGATATTCCTTCCTGATGTTTGTGGGTCAGTTTGTCTAAGCAGCTGACTTGGCAAGAAGGCGCTGCCGAAGAGCTTCTACGATCGGGGCGGCTATGCGGAACTTGGTGCTGGAAAGGCGCTGAAAGACATCCTCAAAATCAACCAAGCCTGCCATGGCGGCATCCGTCAGCACACCTGCGGCACCAGTAATAAGCAGGCCAAGGGCCGCAGCGATACGCCTTCCCCGTTTTTCGTCCAAAATCAGCAGACAGCTCTCTCGGTAATTCCAGGCTAGAGTGATCGCAGATGCCTCACCTGGATCTAACGCAATGGTTTCGGGAAGGAACGGTTGCACATCCTCGACGATCTTGAGCCACACCTGGCCACCCGTGATAAACTCTCTCAAAGCCACTGGCGCGCCTGCCTGTAGAGCTTCCTGCTTAACTGTGGTGGTGATGGTAATCGTGCCATACAACTGGTGAAGCAAGTCCAGCTCCCCCAGTTCTGCAAGACATGACAGAGCAGAGGTGTCACTGATGACGATCACAGCAGTGTAGCGCGGAAGTTGGCAGAAGTGTCAGCATCCCTCATGATTTCATCCGCTGTCTGCCCAGGCCAAACGCCATGGCCGCAGAGCACATCCTGCGCCTCCCAGCGCGACGCCAACCCAAGCAACCGCCTGACCTGCTCAAGTGAGAGCACGTCCTTGTCATATGCCGCCGCCGCCAGTGCCTCCAAAGCAGCTCGACCTAGATTTTGGAACCCCGCGTTCAATTCGGAAGAGAGTTCATCAGGAATTGTCATGGTCACTGTCATGCTTTGGAGTTTATACACTCCTGTCTGCTGGGCAATTTCAAAATCCTGCATCCATTCATCACTCCACTCGGCACCTCCCATGACCACACGCTCTCTCCTCGCACCCTTCGCTTGTGGCGTGATGCTGGCCAGCATGTGCACGTCGTTGACGGCTCAGGTTCATTATGAAAATGGCCAGCCATGGAAGCAGCGCGCTGAGTCAGGCCCCGATGCGGAAGTGCCCGGCTGGTATTACAATCTGGGCATCACCGGCTTGCGCGCCGAGCTGGTGGCCGCTGCGCCAAAGGCGCTGCTCGTGCGGCACGTCTTCCCTGGCACACC
>JANOBP010000616.1:0-2560 GCA_031411715.1 Verrucomicrobiaceae bacterium
TGGGTCATGCCCACTGAGCGCTCCGTGGACATCGACACCCTTGCCGACTTTGCCGCTGCTGAAGCCGTCATCGAATCCCATTCCGTTCTCACCTTACGCCAGCGCGCTCATTGATTTTATGTCATCCATCTCATTAAAGCCATGTTTCATCATCGCCGAGGCTGGCGTGAATCATAACGGCGATCTCGCACTCGCCAAGCAACTCGTGCAAGCCGCTGCACGTGCTGGCGCAGATGCCGTGAAGTTTCAGACCTTCAAGGCCGCGCATCTTGTCACGGCGGATGCTCCACAAGCTGCATATCAAGCACGGAACTCCGGCATCACCGAAAGCCAATTCGACATGCTGAAGCGTCTCGAGTTGCCGTTGGAGGCTTTTGCTGAGTTGAGTCGCTTCTGTGAAGCGGAAGGCATCCAGTTCATGTCCACGGCCTTTGATGAAGAAAGCTCCGACTTCCTCGCGGGACTTGGCATGGGCATCTTTAAAATTCCCTCTGGTGAGTTAACCAATCTTCCACTCCTTCGTCACATTGCGCGTCATGGCCGACCGATGATCGTCTCCACCGGCATGGCCACACTGTTTGAGGTGCATGCCGCCGTCGATGCCATCCGTGGTGCAGGCAATGACGCCATCACCGTGCTGCATTGCACCACCAATTATCCTGCGCCGCCAGAGGAGGTAAACCTGCGTGCCATGCACACCATGAGCGCGGCCTTGAATGTGCCCATCGGCTACTCAGACCACACCATGGGCATCGAGGCATCTGTCATCGCGGTCGCTGCAGGAGCCACCGTCATCGAAAAACACTTCACACTGGACCGCAACTTGCCGGGTCCTGATCACCAGGCCTCATTGGAGCCTGAGGCACTCGCTGAAATGGTGCGCAGCATTCGCCGAGTCGAGGTCTTGCTCGGCAGTGGTGATAAACAGCCCAGCAGCGCCGAACTCGCCGTCGCTGATGTCGTGCGCCGCAGCATCGTCGCTGCGCATGATCTTGTAGCAGGTGCCGTGCTGGCTACCAGCATGCTCATTCTTCGGCGTCCCGGCACCGGACTTGAGCCCGCGCAAATGGATCTTGTACTTGGCCGCAAACTCGCTCGCGATGTGCCAGCGGGTCAAATGCTGGCATTGGATGACCTTGTTTGAGCCTGTTACCTTGACTTCTCTCGCATTAGGCACACTTCATGCGCCCCCAACTCTGATCCATGCCTAAAGCCCCCACGAAACGTCACTGGAAAGTCAAACGCTCCTCCATCCATAACCGCGGCATCTTTGCTGCACATGATATTCCAAACGACACTCCCATCATCGAGTACGTCGGTGAAAAGATCACCAAAGCTGAGTCCACGCGCCGTGGTGATGCGCTGATCGAGAAGTCCAAAAAAACCGGCTGTGCAGCGGTCTATGTCTTCACGCTCAATAAGCGTTACGACATCGACGGAGCCAAGGGCAACAACCCAGCGCGCTACATCAACCACTCCTGCGAGCCCAACTGCGAGGCCTACATCATCCGTGGCCACATCTGGATCTATTCGCTGAAGGACATCAAGGCGGGTGACGAACTCACCTACAACTACTCCTTCGACGCCGATACCTGGGATGAGCACCCATGCCGCTGCGGCAGCAAGCGGTGCATCGGCTTCATCGTGGAAGAAAAGCAATGGCCCAAGTTATTGCGCATGCTTGAAAAGATCGAGCGTGATGCCAAAGCCAAGAAGCTCAAGCTCAATGGCAACGCCGCTCCAGTGAAGAAGCCTACTGCTGCGAAGAAGACCGTGGGCAAGAAAGTCGTGAAGCGCTGACCCGAAGCCGTTTTTTGGAAGGTTGGGCGCAGGGAGCGTCGCAACCTCCAATGCCTCCTTTTGCCGGGATCTCCCGACTCGAAAGCAGGCTTTCTCAACGCTTCACCAGCACTGGCTCCGGATACTCGAAGGTCTTGCCTTCGTAGTTGCGGATCACGACGCGCTGTTCGTCACGCGCCAGGACATAATCGGGATTGAGCGGCACTTTGCCGCCACCGCCAGGGGCGTCGATGACGAACTGCGGGATGGCGTAGCCGGTGGTGTGACCGCGCAGTTGCTCGATGATGTCGATGCCATCCGCCACACTGGCGCGCAGGTGGGATGAGCCCTGGATGAGGTCACACTGATAAAGGTAATACGGACGCACGCGGCACATGAGCAGCTTGTGCAGCAGGCTTTTCATCACCGGCACGTTATCATTCACACCACGTAGCAGGACGCTTTGATTGCCCAGTGGAACGCCGTGATTGGCCAGCAGGGAGAGGGCGTCACGCACCTCGGTTGTGAGCTCACGTGGGTGATTGGTGTGAATGCTGAGCCAGAGCGGGTGGTGCTTTTGCAGCATGCGGCAAAGCTCCGGCGTGATGCGCTGAGGGAGGAAAATGGGCACACGACTGCCGATGCGGAGGAACTCGATGTGCTTGATGCTGCGCAGGCGAGTCAGCAGCGCGTCGAGCTTGGCGTCGGAGAAGAGCAGGGGATCTCCACCGGAAAGCAGCACGTCACGCACCTCGGTGTGGCGCTCCAGATAGCGGAAGGC
>JANOBP010000617.1:0-4373 GCA_031411715.1 Verrucomicrobiaceae bacterium
CTACCCTTCATATCCGGCTTGGGCACGTTCAAGCGTAAGCCCTGCTGGTCCTGCAGGACGATGCTTACCCAATCACTTCCGGCCAGTCCGTGTGGAAGAACTCTCCCTCCGGCTTGTCGGTGCGCTCGTAGGTGTGGGCACCGAAGAAGTCGCGCTGGGCCTGGAGGAGGTTGGCGGGGAGGCGCTCGGCGCGGTAGCTGTCGTAGTAGCCGAGGGAGGCGCTGTACGCGGGGCAGGTGATGCGGTTGAGCGTGGCGATGCTGACGACTTCACGCCAGTTTTGCTGGGTCTTGCTGAGCACGTCTTTGAAGAACGGATCGAGCATGAGGTTGGCCAGATTGGCGTTGGTGCGATAGGCGTCGGTGATGCGGTTGAGGAAGCGGGCGCGGATGATGCAACCGCCGCGCCAGATGGCGGCAATGCGGCCGAGGTCGAGCTTCCAGTCTTTCTTCGCACCCATGGTCTGGATGAGGTCAAGACCCTGCGCGTAGCTGATGATCTTGGAGGCGTAGAGAGCGTCGTGAACTTTCTTCACGAGCTCAGCCTTGGCGGTGGTGATGTTGACGGTCGGGCCGGTGAGCTGAGTGCTGGCGGCGACGCGTTGTTTCTTCTGGCTAGAGAGAATGCGGGCTTCGACTGCGGCGTTGATGGTGCTGATGACGACGGCGTTTTCGGCGGCGTTGAGCAGGGTCCATTGACCAGTTCCTTTCTGGCCGGCTTTATCGACGATGAGTTCGACGACGGACTTGCCGGTTTCGGGATCCTTCTGTTCGAGGGCTTTGCCGGAGATCTGGATGAGGTAGCTCTGCATGTCGCCCTCGTTCCATTCGTTGAAGATGGCGGCCATCTCGTCGGTGGTGAAGCCAGCGTGCTTGAAGATGTTGTAGGCTTCGCAGATGAGCTGCATGTCGCCGTATTCGATGCCGTTGTGGATCATCTTCACATAGTGACCGGCACCGCCGGGACCGATGTGGATGACGCAGGGCTCTCCATCGACCTTGGCGGCAATGCTTTCGAAGATGGGCTTCATGACTTCCCAAGTGGAAGCAGGGCCGCCGGGCATGATGGAGGGGCCTTTGCGAGCGCCTTCTTCACCGCCGGAGACGCCTGCGCCGATGAAGCGGAGGCCTTTTTCGGCGAGGTAAGCGTCGCGACGCTCGGTGGTCTGGTAGAAGCTGTTGCCGCCGTCGATGACGATATCGTCCTTATCGAGGAGGGGGATCAATTGCTCGATCACGGCGTCCACGGCGTCGCGGTCGGTGTCTTTCACGGCGGTGGATTTCACCATGATGTGGATCTTGCGTGGCGTGGCGAGGCTCTGGACGAATTCTTCGAGGGTGTGGGCACCGACAAGGGCTTTACCGGGATGTTTGGCGAGAAATTCATCCGTCACGCTGGTGGTGCGGTTATAGACGCTCACTTGGAAGCCGCGGCTTTCCACGTTGAGAACGAGGTTTTGGCCCATCACTGCAAGGCCGATCAATCCGAAGTCACTTTTTTTGCTCATAATTTGGGGCGGCAGACATACCCGCCCCCTCCGCCTTGGCAAAGGGGATTTTGTTCATGGCCGACATGAGCGGAATTGATACATTTCGTGATTGTGTAGGTGGGGCGCGTTGGGTTATTCATGGCGCGCTATTCAATTCAGCCGCCCCACTACGATTATGCAGTTTTATGTCGCCCAAAATGGAGAAAAGGTCGGCCCGCTGGAGCGGGATGAGGTTTATCGCCGCCTGACGAAGGGAGAACTCCGAGGTGAGGACTTGGGCTGGCATGAAGGATTGGCTGATTGGGAGCCGCTGTCGAAGTTGCTGCCTCCACCGAGTGCTGCGCCCTTGCCAGTCTTTGGGACGGCGGGAATTGAAGTGTCTGGTCTAAGTCTGCCACAAAAGACCACCTCAGGATTGGCCATTACGAGCTTGGTTTGCGGCATCTTGGGGTTTTTCTGCCTGGGAATCACTTCGATCGTGGCGGTCATCACGGGTCATCTGGCGCGCTCCAAGATTAAGCGTGCAACGAGTTCAATCGGTGGTGAGGGCTTGGCTTTGGCAGGGCTGATCCTAGGCTATCTTGGAATGGCCTACACGGTGTTCATGGTGGCGATCATGGCCTCATTGTCGGTGCCGGCTTTCAATCAAGTGCAGATGCAAGGGAATCAGATGAAGTCCATCAGCAATGCCAAGCAACTCGTGCTTGGAATGAAGATGTATGCACAGGATCATGACGGCAAATTTCCGCCAACATTGGATGCTCTCTTCGATGAGCAGGTGATCGACGATCGCCGATTGCTGAAAGTGTCCGGAGTTGCGAATGCGAGCGACGATGGCTGGGAGTATCGCGGCGCTGGATTAAGTGAAGCTAGCCCCGGCAATTCAGTCGTCCTCGTCAGCCGTGAAGCTTATTCCGACAAGAACAAGATCGTGGCACGTCTGGATGGCTCTGCGGAGGCTGTGCTGGCCAGTGAGGTGCCTTGAATCAGTGCAGCTCGCTGAGTGAGTGGCGATGCTGTGCGGCGAGCATGCCGATGCTTCGTGCCAGCATCATCATGCAGGCGATCATGGCGAAGAAGCCGATGAAATCACCGACCACGGGAATCATCTGACTGATACGCAAGGCGGCGACGGAGGCGGCGCAAAGAATGACGGCACTCCAGGCACCGGGGAGGCAACGCTTGAAGGCACCGAAGGCATAATGCGGCCAACTGGCACCGAAACGCTCCTGCAGGACGATCATCATGGCCGCGAAGGGGAAATACACGCATGGAATGGCCGAGGCGATGGTCCATGCGATGGGATTCACGCGATAGAGCGGCGCAGAGGTGTTGAGATAGACGATGAGCAGCGGAATGTGGCCGAGCAGAAAGGCTGAAACCACGCGCACACCGGGTCGGATGAGTTCTTCCACAGGCTCGCTGGGCTTGGGCCAGTCGGGCGGTGTGTCGCTGCCAGCAAGGGTGGTGGCGATGATGCGGTAGAAGTAGTCACCAAAGTAAACCGCGCAGACGAGAGTGATGATGATGCCTGCGAAAGGTAGCTTGGCGGCCACTGCAAAGGCTAGGGCGAGCACGATGCCAACACGTAGCAGATGCTGGCGACCTTTTCCCAAAGCATAGCCTTTGGCATCAGCGATCAGAGCTGCGCGGTCGAGCGCTGGGCGATCAGGGATTTCTTCCTCCTCTTTTTTCGGTGCCACGGATGGAGGTGGACGCGTGATGGTGGAAACGACGACCTCCGGGGTATGTTGAGTCGGTGGCGGCAGATTGGCTGGCAAAGAAGGCGGCGGAAGATTGGCTGGCGCGGAAGGTGGCGGAAGATCAGGCGGCGGTGGATTCATACGGGTGGAAGTCGCGAGCTTATAGAGAGTGCCGGAGGATTTGCCAAGTTTTAGTCAATGCTCACGGCATGATGCGACGCAGATAACGCACTCCGAGTGTCCCGGTGAGACGGGCCTGCATGACCAGCAGGCAGATGGCGAGGAGCCAAGCGAATAACACGCCGATAAACGGGACGTCATGAATCTTTTCCTGCAGCAGTCCAAGCCCACTGCTGATCATGGCGAGCGCTGCGACACCGATGAGATAGCCAGGCATGCAACGGATGATCGCCGGAATGACCAAATGAGGAAGGGCCCCGCCGAGGTGGCCGTTCAAAACCACACCAAGCACGGCCATTGGGAAATAGAGCCAGGAGATGAGGTCCCAGAGAAGTCCGAGAGCCTTTTCGTTACCCTCAATGTCGATTAACAGAGAGAGACACCAGACAATGAGGAGGCGAAAGAGCCCCAAGATGAAGCAAATGCCGAGCATCTGGAGCCCTGGGCGAACGATGTCGTCGTAGAGGTCGGCGAATTCAGGCCAATCGGGAATGGTGTGGCGGCCAGAGATAGCTGATTCGACGATCTGGAAATAGAAAGCCGAAAAGTATCCCACTCCGAGGAGCGTGGTAACCATGCCAACAAACGGTGCCCAAGACGCGATGGATAATGCGAGCGCAAGGAATGCTCCGGGCACCAGGATGTAGGCACCGCCTCGCCGCCACGGATAGGTCACGGCATCCTTCAGCAGGTCGGTGTATGTATCGAGCGTCGGTGGTTCATCTTGTTTGGTCCCAACACGAACTTGGGTCGCAGGGGGAGCTTTTCGCGCAGCTTCAGTGACTACCACAGTGGGCGCTTTCGCTGCCACATTGTCCGGCGGTGGAAGATCCGGTGGTGGCAGCGTCATTTGCTGGAGGATGAGGTGTGACTCACCTCAAGGCACAGGCTGGCCTTTGCCGCCGATGCTGTAGAGGGAATTGGCCGTGCGGACGTAGATGCGCTGGTCTCCGATGGCTGGAACGGAGTTGATGGCACCGTCGAGCTTGGTGGCACCGAGT
>JANOBP010000618.1:0-6739 GCA_031411715.1 Verrucomicrobiaceae bacterium
ACCTGTGAATTGCATTTTAGTTTGGTTGGATGGCGGGCCATCGCACTATGAGATGTTTGATCCCAAGCCCGATGCGCCGAGCGATATCCGAGGTGAGTTCGGCACCATCCCGACCAGCGTGCCTGGAGTACGCTTCAGTGAGTGTGTGCCGCATTTGGCCAAAGCTGCCGATAAATTCACGGTGCTGCGCAGTGTGACGCATAAAGACCCAAATCATGGTGGTGGGAATCATTACATGATGACGGGTGCCCCAACACCTGTGCCAGTTGGCTGCGGTGCGTTTGTGACGTTCCATCCATCATTCGGCTCAGTAGTCAGCTACAAGCGTGGCATTCAAAATGGACTGCCTGCTTACATGACACTGCCGAGCATCACGCGCAGTGGTGGCCCCAATTTCCTCGGTGCAGAGCACGCTCCATTTGTTGCCGGAGGCGATCCCAACTCGAAGGGCTTCAAGGTGCGTGACGTGGTGCTGCCTTCCGATATTTCCGATGCTCGCGGTCTTGCTCGGCGTGAATTGCGCCACTCACTCGACCGCATGAAGCGGCTGAACGATGCCGTGGCAGAAGATCCTGCAGTGAGCTTTGACACATTCTATGGGCAGGCAGTCGATTTGATTGCATCCAGGCCTGCTCAGGAGGCATTTGATATCTCACGTGAGGATGACAAGACGCGTGATCTCTATGGCCGCAATGATTTGGGCCAGCGCATGCTGCTGGCCCGTCGTCTGGTCGAAGTGGGCGTTCCATTTGTGACGGTGAACTATGGTGGATGGGATCATCACCGCGAGTTGTTCAAGACATGCAAAGGCGAGTTCATGCAGAAATTTGACCAAGGCATGGCCGGTCTGATCACCGACCTCGACCGCCGCGGCCTGCTTGAAAGCACGCTGGTCGTTGCATTGGGAGAATTTGGCCGCACACCGAAGATCAACAAGGACTCCGGCCGCGATCATTGGCCGGGCGCGATGAATATCCTCTTCGCAGGTGCAGGAGTGCCACGCGGCGGCATCATTGGTGCCACCGACCCTAAGGGCTACTACGCCAGTGAAAACATCTACTCACCGGAGGACTTTGCGAACACGCTGTACACGAAGCTTGGCATCGATCCGCATCAGGTTCTTCACACCAACACTGGACGCCCTGTGCAACTCATCAACGGCGGCAGGCAGATCCGCGAGCTGTTTGCGTGATGCGCGGTAAATTGACGATTGGCTGTCGTGGACTGGCATACGCCATTCTGCATTCGGCATGCGTCATTCCATCGCTTGCTGCCCCGCCGGGCTTTGAGCATGTTTTCCCTGCTGGTGGCAGTGTGGGTAGTCGCGTCGAAGTCAAAGTGGCTGGCAGTGGATTGGAGAAGGGCTCCCCCCTTGCTTGGGCCAACGATCCCAAGATCGTGATCCTCGGAGGCGACAAACCCAAGAAATACTTTCTCAACATCGCCAAGGATGCCATGCCAGGCCCCTATCTGATGCGGCTTTACACCGACGATGGTGCGACGCCGCCTCGGATCATCGAAGTTGGCAAATTCGAAGAACTTCTCGAAAAAGAACCGAACGATTCACTCACGGGAATACCAGCCGCCGAGGCGAAAATGAACGTGGCGATCAACGGAGTACTTGAGAAGGCCGGTGATGTCGATACACACGCGATCCGTGTGCAAAAGGGCAAGCGCATCCTCTTGGACCTGCACGGTTATTCCCTCGGGTCGCCGATGGACCCGGCGATGCGGCTGCTAAATGAGCGCGGCACCGAAATCGCCGCCGGACACGATACGCAAAACCTCGATCCGCGTATCGACTATACGCCCGCTGCTGATGGCACATTATTCGTGCAGGTTTTTGCCTTTGCTCATCCGCCAGCGGCTGATGTATCGCTCAAAGGCAGTGCCAATCATGTTTACCGGCTCACCGTGACGGACGAGGCCAAACAAGCACCTGCGCTCAATGAGCCCAAGACTCTGACGCTTCCTGCTACTGTCACCGGCAGCATCAGCAAAGCCGGCGAAGAAGACATCTACGGTTTTACGGCCAAAAAAGGCGACGATTGGCAGATCAACGTGCGCGCTTATGCTTTGCGCAGTCCGTTGGATGCGACGCTGCAAATTCAGGATGCGGATGGAAAATCGCTCCAGCAAAGCGACGACGGTGACAAAGACAACCTCGACCCTGCGCTGCACTGGAAGGCTCCAAAAGACGGCGAATTCAAGTTGGTGATCACAGACCGCTTTCATCATGGCAGTGCCGATCACATTTATGAGCTAACGATAAAACCTTTCGCTCCGACCATCACGACCACGCTCGATACGCACGCGTATCGTCTCGAAGCAGGCAAGACAGTCGAGGTGAAGCTTAATGTGAAGACCAGTGGCACGTTCACTGGCAAGATTCAGGCCCGCGCGGCGCAATTGCCCGCAGGTAGCACGTGCGAGGCCGTCGATGTGCCAGCAAAGGGTGGTGAGGTGAAGCTCACGCTCAAAGCGGCTGCGGATGCAGCGGTCAATCAGGCACCATTTGCCGTCGAGGTCGTCACCAGCGCGCCTGATGCCGTGCAGACCACGACGGCCACCTATGCCATCCCGTTTACAGAGCCCCGTGGCGATCTCCTAATCATGTCCGACACGCATCCTTGGCTGACGGTTGTTGGAAAGCCGCCAGCTGCTGCTGCAAAGGTGGAGGAGAAAAAGCCCGCTGCAAAATGAGGCTGGCGGTGGTGGGCCATTTTTGGCAAGCTTACCAGCAAATATGCGCACGCTCCTCGTCCTCGTCTCTTTGGCTTCCATCGCTCTCGCCGCCGAGCTTGAGTTCCCGCTGACCGAAGACTCCAAACCACAGCCGAACGTGCCGAAGGGCACCATGCTCAAGGACAACTACACCGCGAAAGAAAGCAGCGTCTTCCCAGGCACGCAGCGTGAATACCAGATCTACCTGCCAGCTGATTTCGACAAAACCAAGCCCGCCGCCTTCATGGTCTTCCAGGACGGCGTGATTTATCAGGCGCCCGTCGTCTTCGACAATCTCATCGCCAAAAAGGACATCCCGCCGCTCGTCGGCATCTTCATCAAGCCGGGCGCCGTGCCCGCTGCCAATGAAAACGCTCTGCCGCGCTTCAATCGCAGCTACGAATACGACAGCGTCACCGATACCTACTCACGCTTCCTCATCGACGAGTTCCTGCCCGCCATCGAGGCGAAACACAGCCTCAAACTCAGCGCCGATCCCAATCACGCCGCCATCTCCGGCAACAGCAGCGGCGGCATCTGCGCCTTCATGGTCGCGTGGCATCGTCCCGAACGCTTCCGCCGCGTCTTCACCGGTGTCGGCACCTACGTTGGTATTCACGGGGCCGATCAACTGCCCGTCCTCGTCCGCAAGTTCGAGCCCAAGCCGCTCCGCGTCTTCCTGCAAAGCGGCACCGGCGACAACAACCTCTACTGCGGCGACTGGTGGATGGCCAACCAAATGATGGAACGCAGCCTCACCTGGGCCGGTTACGACGTAAACCACGCCTGGGGCGAAGGCGGTCACAAGTAAGCGGAATGTGCGTGGATACCAACGGCTGGCTCTACGTCGCTACATCACTCGGCATCCAGATCTGCGACCAAGCGGACCGCGTGAACTTCATCATCCCGACGCCGAAGCAACCCTACGATTTGTGTTTCGGCGGCAAAGACCTCAGCGAGCTGTTCATCGCCTGCGGTGATGCGATCTATAAACGCTCGACGAAGGCCAAAGGCGTCGTCAGCGGCCAGCAGGCACCGATCAAGCCTGCGGCACCCAAGTTGTGATGTGCCGCATTAATCCTCATGGCGTTTCCGAACGCGGAGGGAGTCCTTCAGGCTCACGAAGTCACTCAGCAGGAAGATCACAGTGAAGAAGGCCAGCAAGATCTCCATCATCGTCACCAGCTTGGCGATGACCGTCAGTGGTGTGACATCACCAAAGCCGAAGAATGAGAAATTCAGCACGCTGTAGAAAAAGAATTCAAAGATCAGCTCAGGGCGGCCCCAGGCGGCATTGATGGAGCTAAAACTTTCGATATTGGCCGTCTCCAAGCACCAGAAGTCCAACGCGAAGGAAAGCGTTATTTGAATCATGTTCACACCCATGATCCCCAGCACATGATGGTAGGGCATGTTGTCCCGTGTGGCCAAAAGGATGTGCGTCAGGTTCTCGACAAAGAAAAAGACCGTCTTCGCTGCAGCTAGAGCCAGCACTAGAAAGCATACTGCATTCCCGCTCATCCATCCTTTGGCAAAAATCCATTGCACACCGATGGCCAGCGCAATGATGACGAGCACCTCCCCACCTTGGCGGAGAAGCCCTTTCGCGATTTCACCATTTGTCATACGCGGCTCCTTATTTCTGTTTGGACTCGTAACCGGCGAGAGGCTTGCCGTTCTCATCAAGCTTCCCACAGGCCCAAAGCAGGCCGCGCGTGACAAGATCGAGGTAGATCGGGTCTTGCATCGTGGCATTGCCATGCCCCAGCGTGGTGCCAAAGACCTTACCTTTGCCGTATTTATTCAGCCAGATGACGTGATGGTCTTTTTTGGTTTCTTCGCCGTAGGCTGAGGCCAGTGGCGTGAAGTGCTCCCAGAGCTTTTCGTTCTTGTACAGCTCGTCCTTGGCATTCAGCCACTCTTTCGGGAAGCCCTTCATCACCGGATGTGCCTCTGCCACATTGCGCACTTTGAGATCGCGGTTCTTTTCATGGCTCATGGACGTCTGACCCACGCACTTGCGCCATTCATCTGTCTTCGCCGTGCGGTAGCTATGGGTAGAGCAGTGCAGCATCACTGCTGGCACACCATCGAAGTGCGGTTTGGCGATCCCATCAACGAAAGCCACATCCGTCACAGCACCAAAGCATTCATTGTGCACCACCACATCATAGCCGTTGGCCCAGTTTGCGTTTTTATAGATGCTGATCTGATGGGTGCGGTCGTCCTTCACGCGTGCCTCTTCATGCACAATGGTGAACTCCACATTTGCGCGGGCGCTGATACCCTCGGCGATGATCATCTTCTGATTTTCATAGTCATGACAGCAGCCGCCACAGACCATCAGCACCTTCAGCACCTTCAGCACCTTCAGTGGCTTCACCTCTTGCGAGAAGGCTAATGTGGCAAAAGCGGCGAGGAGTAGGATGATTTTCTTCATAAAACGAGGCCAGATGTTTGCCAGAAGCCCAACGCCCTGCCAATCTTCTTTTTCGTTATTCTACATTCTATATTCGTCACTCCTCATGTCCGCCCTCGCACTCGGCCAAGCCTTCCTCACTGAAAACGCCACCAAGCCCGGCATCATCACCACGGCCAGTGGGCTGCAATACCTCATTCTCACGCCAGGCACCGGCCAAAGCCCCGGCCCCAAAGACACCGTGGTCGTCAATTATCGGGGCACGCTGCTCAACGGCGTTGAATTTGACAGCAGTTACCTCGCAGGCCGTGAGCCTGCCGAATTCCCACTCAACCGCGTCATCAAAGGCTGGACGGAGGGCCTCCAACTCATGAAAGAGGGCGGCAAAACTCGTTTTTTCATCCCCAGCCACCTTGCATACGGCAAACGCGGTTCCGGCATCGATATCGGTCCGGATGAGGCACTGATCTTCGAGGTCGAGCTGCTGAAAGTATGGAAGGAATAGCGCACCGAGCTGTTCATCCGCCTCTATTCACAATCGTGGACGGGTTATGCCCAAATTTGTCACACAAATGTGAAAAACTCTTTCTTGCCGCGCTTCCGCTGCCGGTGCTTCAATGCCCACTATGAAACGCGGACACGACTCAACAGCACTCTCTGGGCGCGTGTTGAAGTCTTTGGTCGCGAGCTTGATCGAGCACGCGCAGCGCGATGTGGCCCGACTAGACACGCATGAGGAATCCGCCACGCATCAACTCCGCGTGCGCATGAAAAAGATTCTCGCCCTGCTCAGGCTCGGCGCTGACTCACTGCAAGAGCACACCATCCAAGCCATGCGCCTGCACATCCGTGCTGTCAAAAATGCATGCGCCAGCAATCGCGACCGGGTCGTGCGTGATCGGTTGGTCGATAGGCTGGCGCGACGTTACCATCTTTCACCGCTGCATCGCATCGAGCTTGGTCAGAGACCATGCCAGCCGCCGCCCGCCTCCTTTTTGCTGCATCAGCTTCACGCGCTTGATCAACTCGTTCAAACAACCCGTCTCGAAATGCTCTCTCCCGAGCAAATCATCGCCTCACATGCACTCTGCTACCGAAAAGGCCGCCGCCTGATGAAGATGGCCTTTGAAGGCACACAGGGGGAGACGCTGCACCGCTGGCGTCACCGAGTGAAGGACCTTCATTATCAAACGCTTGCCCTCGCACACCTTCCAGGCTCCGCCCGCCGTGTACGTCGTGCACGCAAGCTCGGCCGCATTCTCGGCCGTGAGCATGACTTGGCCAATCTCGTGCGCCATTCGGCCTACGCAGTCAAACGTGGCCCTTGGTCTCATCTCATCCAAGAGCACCGATCCCAACTCCGTGAGCGCATTCTCATTCTAGGCCACAAGCTCTACAATCCGGGGCATCAGGTCTTTGAACAAAGAATCGTGCGGCAGATGCAAGTGGCGTGATGGGTCTGAGCATCCGACTCCTTGCAGCGGGGGAAACTAAGGGTTAGATCATGAGTGTGGAGAACGTTCCACACTCACCCCACACCACATGCAAACCACGCTCGCACCTCCAGCCTCGGAAAAAAAAGTCGAACAGACCGAG
>JANOBP010000619.1:0-3629 GCA_031411715.1 Verrucomicrobiaceae bacterium
TGCATGGAGGTTGATGACCTCTTTGAGCTAGAAATCTGGGTTTCAGGGTAGTTTTTGAGCTCTTTGGTCCTGTTCACGGGCTCGTTAGTGACTGCATGGGAATGGAGGCTTGCGTGCGTGGTGTGATCTGCCTAACCTCGCGGTTATAATGGATGAAAGAATACGAGAGCGCTTGGACGCACACCTGCTGGCCCAAGGTCAGCGGCGGACCAAGCAGCGTGACGTGATCATTGAGGCGGCTTTTGCCACGGATGACCACTTCAACGCGGAGGAATTGCTGGATAAAGTGCGGAAAATCGACCGCACCGTGTCTCGTGCTACCGTTTATCGTACGATAACCCTGATGATCGAGTGTGGCGTGTTGAGAGAGGTAGATCTTGGCCGCGACCAGACCTACTACGACCCCAACTTCCTCGACAAGCCCCAGCACAATCATCTCATCTGCCTGGATTGTGACCGCGTGGTGGAGTTCGAGGATGAGCACAGCGGCCTTCTTCACGACTGCATCACTCGCCGCTTGGGTTTCCAGCCGCAGATGAAGAGCATGCGCATCGAGGCGCATTGCGACGAACTGGCTCGCCAAGGCAAATGCAAGCACAAGGACGCACGTCTGGCTGCGCTGGCGGTTTAGTCGTAGTTTAGAAGGTCCTGCATCTTCCAAGAAAACTGGCTGCGGAAAGTCTCATTCTCCACCCAGCTGTGAGCGTTAATCTCACCTAAAGGCGCGAGCCATTGGGTGATTTCTTCCAAACCAGCGGTGTCACCACCACCTTGGCTGCGAGCTTTGGTGAAA
This sequence comes from Verrucomicrobiaceae bacterium, assembly GCA_031411715.1. Taxonomy (GTDB): domain Bacteria; phylum Verrucomicrobiota; class Verrucomicrobiia; order Verrucomicrobiales; family Verrucomicrobiaceae; genus Prosthecobacter. The sequence goes on from JANOBP010000619.1 coordinate 794, forward strand.
GCTTGGAGTAGCGTGCGAACCTTCGGTAAATTCAAACGCCAATGGGCACCTGAAGCGGACTGCGAAGAAGGTTTCGCGAGTTTCAATGCGAAGTCCTGTTGTTGCTCACGTGAAGTGCCCCAAAGCAGCATTTGATCTGAAATCGAAGCGCAGGGCATGAGATCGCCGGAGCCGAATGAGAGTGGGTAAAACCACGAAGTGAGCTCTTTTTGCTGAGTCATCTCTGGTACGGGCAAAAGGAGCGGTGCAGGAGCTGGAATAGCCTTGAGCGCCTTACTCAGGCCACTGGACATGCCATCCCAAGCCGTGGCGACGAGTGCACGGTTGGTCACAGCATGGATCGAGCAGATTCGCGGCAGCGGAACCTTTTCGCCCCCTGGAGGCAGGCCTGGCAGCAGCGGCATGCGACCGCCAGCATCTAGAATAAAGGCACCATCGCCATCCAGTCCCTTCTGCCACATGGTTTTACTTGCCTCATACATCTCCAGCACACCTGGCAGCACTCCTTGTTCGATAAGCTGCGACATCCCGGCAGCCTGCTCACCGCCGAGGCCAGACTTGATCAACACGTCCGCCATTGCTCGCGCCAAAACCATCCAGCTCTCGAAATACTCGCGCAAAGCCCCTGTTGAGTCGCCATGGCCGCTGAAAGCCAGCAGCACATCCTCATCTGCCAACAGTTGCTGAAACTTTGAGCTCTTGCGGAGCGGTTCGAGAAAGCTCCCCCCGAAGCCGCCACTGGATTCAAAGTTCACACCACCTTCCCACCATAGCACACTGGCACCGGAGCGGAATTCACGTTGAAGCAGGGTGCGCTCCGCTACTGACACCGCCGATGATTTTTCAGCCAGCAGTGGAAAGGCCGATACCAAGCCGTTGCGAATGCTAAGCGTCGCCTCGGGCTGATGCGCGGCCTCCATCGCCCCTGCCTGCCAGCAAGACACGGCGATGAGATCCCGTGCCGCAAACGACTCGGCAAACTTCATCTCCGATTTCATCAACACGGAGTCCTCGATGCCTTCAGCGAGCCGGATTTGATCCTTATCATGAGCCACAATGGCGAAAGCAGACTCTTTGCCGCGAGCCAGCGCGATGACGATGTTCTTGTCTGCCAGTACATCAAAGGCACGCAGCAGCTTATCCTTCGCAACTGCCTTCAACCCCGGCCACTGCTTCGCGATAAACGATTTCCACGCTGTGCGAAGCTCCGGCGTGAGAAAAGCCGCGCTACTGACTTCCGTGACGCTCATTTTCTCACCCTGCGTGGTGGTAATCGAAGCAACAGGTGCCTTTTCGAAGTCCGGGAACTTCATCAGCACATCGGTGAACTGTTTTAGCATCTCATGCGACTCCACCCCATGTGCCGCGACGATGACGGTCGGGATTTCAAAGCGCTCCAGCAACAAAATCAGACCATCCAGTGCGACTGGATCGAGCGCCGCCTCAGCAGACCTCCCAAGCATGCCTTGAATGAGCGACTCATAACGAGAGCCATCATACCACTGGTGTACCTCACGCAGCGTGTGCAGTGCCTCGCTAGTCCCGGCACCTGTGGCGATGGCAAAATCATCGATCCGTAAATTCTGCACAAAGGCCGTGGCATCTGCCGCGCCTGAATTCGATGCTGGGAGCTTCTCATCCAAAAGCGCTGCCATCTTTCCCCAGGCTTGCGTTTTCAGCAGTGACTCCAAGTGCATCTTCAAATTCACCGTGCCAAAAAACGTCTCGACATCCTGCGGTATGCGCGCGGCGAGTGGGAGCTTCAGAGCGGAGACTTGCTTCACCGCTTGTGCCGCAGTGGGCATGCTGGCAGCAGGCTTGGCAGCCTTTTTGCATGCCGGTAGCAAGAGCAGCAGATAGGTGATGATGAGAAAGCGTTTCATGTGAGATCGCTTGCTGCGGCTATTCCGGCCGCTTGCCCAGTCGCCAGTGCGGTCCCCATCACACGCGTGCTGGCTTGCGCTCGGTGTGTGGCTGAGATGCAGCGGCCCGCAGTGAATACATTGCGCAGATTTTTTGCTCTCAGAACCGCCAGCGGGATGCCGCATGATTTTGCCTCCTGCGGGTAGATGAGCTTCGGCCCGCGTGCGGTCTCACGCAGCTCGATCGGCCAGGAAGCGTACGCTACATCCGATTCACGGCGCTTGCTGCTGAGGATGTCCTCCTCAGTCAAAACAGCTTCGCCGACCCAGCGACGACTCTCACGGATGCCGGCACGCACGGGCAGGGTGCTGATGCGTGCCTCGCGGAAGGCCACGTGTGTCTCTTTGAGATGTCTTATGACTTGAAACGCGATCTCGCGGCCTCGCATCTCCACGGCGGTCAAGCAGGCCGGGTCCGTGCTGTCGTAGTCGGCTCCACCATCGAGATCCAGTGTCATGAAAACCTCCCCCTGGATGCCACTGGAGCGGAAATGAGCACCCGCGGCATCACGCGGCAGTTTTTTCTCCTGAATCCCCTGCACGATGGCTCCCGCGATCTGCAGCGGCTCAAACGCATCCACATTCACCACGCCGACGCAATACGCCGGACGCTGCAACTCGCTCGCAGCAGCCATTTCGAAGGGCTGCTGCGTCAACACGGCCAAAACCGCATCCCCACTCGCATCCACCACCGCTTTCGGCCTCACCAGAAAATCTCGCCCACGGCAATGCAGGGTCAATGAGCTCACGCGCTCCGCTTCCACCTCGGCTCGAATGACCTGTGTATGCAGCAGCACCGTCAATTTCGACTCCGCTGCGCACCAGCGATCATAAAACGCCGCCAGAAGCTGTGGTTGATGCATCAGCACATGCACCCGGCCCATCGGCACCGGTCCGTGTGCGACTCCTTCCTC
>JANOBP010000620.1:0-2303 GCA_031411715.1 Verrucomicrobiaceae bacterium
GTTCATTACCGGACTTTGGAAGGCGCTAACATGAGCTGCATGGTGCATTGCAATCCGTTGGAGTTCGGTATTGCAGGTGGTGGAGGGGTGGCGCATGCTGGGGGCATGAGTGCTGAATTACCCCGGCCTGATCCTGCTCCCCCGGTTCCTGTGGCGGAGTTCCCGAAGCCCGTGCTGCTGCTCCAAGCCATCGCCGACCCGGTGCGCTATGAGGCGCTGCGAGAACTGGCGGCGGGTGCTTACCTTTCTCCGACGGAGTTGGCGAAAAAACTGGGGGTGCAGGTGGACAGGATGTCGAAGCACATGCGCGTGCTGCGGGATCGCGGGGCGGTGCAACTGGTGCGGCCGGAGGATGGGGACGGGCGGGTGCAGTATTACCAAATCCCGCAGCGTTTCCGCGCGACAACGGACGCGGGGAGGCCGCTGCTGGACTATGGGGTGTGCGTGGTGCGGTTTTGAGGCGGTGCCGCGCCGGTTTACTCCAACTGCAACTTCGCCAGGGAGCCGTAGAGGCCGCCGGGTTTGTTCATGAGTTCGTCGTGGGTGCCTCGTTCGAGGATGGCACCGCCGGACATGGCGAGGATTTGATCGCAGCGGCGGACGGTGCTGAGACGGTGGGCGATGATGATGCTGGTGCGGTTTTCCATCAGCTTGTCGAGCGCGTCTTGCACGAGGCGCTCACTTTCGGCGTCGAGGCTGCTGGTGGCTTCATCGAGGATGAGGATGGCGGGATCCGCGAGGATGGCGCGGGCGATGGCGATGCGCTGGCGCTGGCCGCCGCTGAGCTGCGTGCCGCGGTCCCCAACAAGGGTGCGGTAGCCTTCGGGGAGTTGTGTGATGAAGTCATGGGCATTCGCTTTGCGTGCTGCGGCGATGATCTCGTCCTCAGTGGCGGAGGGTTTGCCGTAGGCGATGTTTTCCTGGATGCTGCCGCCGAAGAGCAGCACCTCCTGCGGCACGAGCGCGAGGTTGCGACGAAGGCTGGTGAGCGACATTTCGCGAATCGGTTGGCCGTCGATGAGGATCTCGCCGGTGGTTGGCTCGTAAAAGCGGAAGAGCAGGCCAACGCTGGTGGATTTACCAGAGCCGCTAGGACCGACGAGGGCGATGCGCTGGCCGGCTTTGGCATGGAGATCAAAATTGTGCAGCACGATGGCATCTGGCCGCGTGGGATAGGCAAAACTGACGCCACGCATCTCGATCTCGCCTTTGAAACGAAAGGTGGAGGCACCGGCGGTGTCATCAGGCTCGGTCTCGTCTCGCAAAAGCTCGCGCACACGCTCGGTAGCACCCAGAGAGCGCTGGAGCTGGGTGATGAGCTCGGGGAACTGCATGAAGGATGCGGCGATCATGCCACTGAGGCCGACGAACTGAGTGAGCTCTTCTCTGGCAATGCCGCCTTCATCCAGCATGCGCATGGCAAACCAGGTGACCAGGATCAAGGCCACGCTGAAGGCGAAGATGATGAAGGCGATGAATGAGGCGCGCGGTGCTGCTGCACGGATGACGGTGCGGAGGTATTCGCCAAGGTTTTTGTCGTAGCGGGCGAGTTCATGGGCCTCGTTGCGGAAGGCTTTGACGCTGATGATGCTTTGCAGGCTTTCATCGACGACGACTTGAGTGGCGGCGAGGTTGTCCTGGGCTTTGCGGGTCAGTTTGCGAATGCGTGCACCGAAAATGGCAATAAGCACGATGACGACGGGAATGGTGCCGACCATGAAGAGCGAGAGCTTTACGGACATCTGCAAAATGAGCACGAGGCAGGCACTGAGCATGACCGTGTGGCGGATCAGCATCGGGATGGTGGCGACCAAAGTCTCACGCATGGCTTCGACGTCGTTGGCGAGACGTGAGGCCAGCTCGCCAACGCGGCGGGCGTTCAGCGTGGCCATGGGCAGGCGTATGATTTTGCTAAAAGTGTCCAGTCGCAGTGCTGCAAGAGCCCGCTCGGAGGCCTTGGCAAAAAGCATGATGCGCCAAAAAGCGATAAAGGCCTGAATGCCGACGATGCCGACGAGGAACCAGCATTTTTCATGCAACTCCGCCATCCAGGCTGGCCCGGAGGCACCGCCGAGCCCCTTCCCGGCGATGGCAGCGAGCTCTTTGATGAAGACGATCGTCAGGCCACCGGTGATGGCCAGAGCGATGAGCGCCGGGATGAAGACGCGAAAATGCGGACGCAGGTAGGTCAGGAAGAAAGCTGCATCACGCCAAGCGGTGCGATCCCATATTTTCTTGCTGGCGCGTTCTTCGGACTTAGGGATTGGGTCTTGGGGCATGGGTAACGGACTGCATCGAATGCG
>JANOBP010000621.1:0-2048 GCA_031411715.1 Verrucomicrobiaceae bacterium
CACAGATACCCGTGCTGGAAGGCCGCAGACCGGTGAGCAACGAGCCGCGAGAAGGATTGCACAGCGGTGCCTGGCAGTGCGCATTGGCAAAAAGCGTGCCGCGCTTGGCCAACGCATCAATCGCTGGTGATTTGACCTGCGGATGCCCGCCCATGCAGCCGATCCAGTCGTTTTGGTCATCGATGGCGATGAACAGGATGTTCGGTCGAGAATCGGCGGCGTGCGTGATGGTCGTGAGCAGGATGGCCAGGCTGAGCGTGAGCAATTTCATGTTCGAAATCAAACGCAGCAGCTAAGTGAACATTTCGTCGGGAAAGTCCCTGCTTCCGTTGCTTGCATTCCGCGCACACGAGCTAGACTCGCGGCTCTTTGCTGTCTATCGGCATTCGTCATTCTACATTCGTCATTCTTTCCTCATGTCACACAGAGTTCTCATCATCGGAGCAGGCGGCGTCGGCCGCGTCGTCGTTCACAAATGCGCGCAGCAGCCCGAGGTTTTCGGGGAGATCATGCTGGCCTCGCGCACGAAGTCGAAGTGTGATGGCATCGCTGCTGAGCTGAAGCGCCCGATCCAGACCGCTGGAGTGGATGCGGACAACGTGCCCGAGCTGGTGAAGCTGCTGAAAAGCTTCAAGCCGGAGGTGGTCATCAATGTGGCTCTTCCATATCAGGACCTCACCATCATGGATGCCTGCCTGGAGGTTGGCGTGCATTACATCGACACTGCTAATTACGAGCCGAAGGACGTCGCCAAGTTTGAATACCACTGGCAGTGGGCGTATCAGGAGAGATTCAAGGCCGCAGGTCTCACGGCGCTGCTGGGCTGTGGTTTTGATCCCGGTGTGACGAATGTTTACACCGCCTATGCCTTGAAGCATCACTTCAGCAAGATCGATACGCTCGACATCCTCGACTGCAACGCGGGTGATCACGGCAAGGCCTTCGCTACCAATTTCAATCCCGAGATCAACCTCCGTGAGGTCACTGCCAACGGGCGCTACTGGGAAAACGGTGCCTGGGTGGAGACCAAGCCGCTCGAGATCAAGCGCAGCTTCCCATTCCCTGACGGGATCGGCCCGAAGAACATCTACTGCCTCTACCACGAGGAACTGGAATCTCTCACCAAGCACATCCCCATGCGCCGTGCGCGCTTCTGGATGACCTTTGGCGATGCCTACATCAAGCACATGGAGGTGCTGGTGAATGTCGGCATGACCGGCATCCATCCGGTGAAGCATCAAGGCGTGGACATCATCCCCATCGAGTTCCTCAAGACGCTGCTGCCTGAACCCGGCACCCTCGGAGCTGACACGAAGGGCAAGACCTGCATCGGCAACTGGATCGAAGGCACCGGCAAAGACGGCCAGCCAAAGCGCTACTACGTGTACAACATCTGCGACCACCAAGAGTGCTACAAGGAGACCAACAGTCAGGGCGTCAGTTATACCACTGGCGTCCCCGCCATGATCGCCGCGCGCCAACTCCTGACCAATCCTGCCGAGTACCGACAGCCCGGCGTCTGGAACGTCGAGCAGCTCAATCCCGACCCCTTCATGGCCGACCTCAACGCCTACGGCCTGCCTTGGGTGGAGACTTGGCCGAGCGTCCCCTTGCCCTGCGAGTGAGTGTCCGGCGAGTTGGTCTGTTTGTGGAGTGCTGAACCATGAGCCTGCTTTTCTCACACTCCCTGGTGACAGCGAAGCAGCGTGTCGGTTACCTTTTTGTAGCTCGGTATTCCGATACCGAGTCGGTGTAGTCGCGGAATCGGAATTCCGCGCTACAGCCCGCGTCGCCACGGATCGAGTGTGAGAAATGCAGGTTAGACATCGTTCCAGCAAAGGATTGTGTTCCTCGTCACTCCTTTACCGCCCTTTACCAGACTCTTTTACCTACTTTTTAACCAGTGAATCTTGCACCCACTGGTTCAAGAGATGCAGAGTCGGCTGCCTTTCGCAGCGCGGTATTACGAGTAGCTGGGGTGAGAGAAAAGGGTTGCTGTTCTACCACAAACATGGCCAACCATATTAATTATAAAATTGCAAAGATAC
>JANOBP010000622.1:0-5160 GCA_031411715.1 Verrucomicrobiaceae bacterium
ACGCTGAAGGTGCGGGACAACTTCCTCATCGGCTCCTCTCCCCCACGCTTCATGCGTGTGAAGGTCACGGCGGCTCCATGACATTCCGTGGATACCAATCGGAGCCCTGTCCTGTGCCGAGGAATGGCTGTGATCACCTGCCGCTGCCACGGCCAGCTCGGCGTCGATGTCGGCCCACCGCCGAGGGGTCGGGATGCAACTGACTGAGCCCGGTTATCCCCCGTTTCTCCGTTTCCCGTGGGAGAAGAGGCGAGCCCTCAATCACCGCGGTGCTGGCTGTCGGTGATGAGGCCGGCTTCGCCGTGGCGCTTGCGGCTGTCGGTGGCTGACTCATGCAGGGTTTCCGTGGTCCAGGTGATGACATGCAGGCCGCCCTTGCGGCGCAGGGTGGAATGCTGGTCGCCGCCGTTTTGCTCCACCGGTCTGATGTCATGCGGCAGGGTGAGCTGGGTGGTGGCGATGTCGTCCTCGGCGATGCCAGCGGTGGTTTGCAGGGTGGGGAGCGTGGGCATGGGCGGGGTTGGGACGGGGGTGTGTTTCACCGGCCAGCTTCAGCCGCCTGGGCCGGTTTTGCCATGGGGTGTACACTCCATGGAGTTCAGCTGCGGTGGCGTGCATGGTGCCGGGTGAACAACATCTCCTGGTCATCCGGTTTCAGACTCCTCACCTCGCCACTGCTGTGGATCCTGCTCGGCGCGGGCTGCTCCACCGCCCCCATCCGCCCGCCAGAGTTGCCCAGCGGACCCGGCGCGGATGATGAGTCCTACTGGGACGGCGATCACCTGACGGGCAGCCCGACGGTGCGCATCCTGCTGTCCGAGCAGCGGGCGTATTTGTACAAAGGCGGCCAGCTCGCCGGGGTGTCGCGCATTTCGTCCGGGCGTGAAGGGCTGGGCACCATCACTGGCAAGTTTCACATCATCCAAAAGGACGTGGCGCATGAGTCCTCGCTATTTGGCGACTACGTGGATGCGGAGGGCGTGGTCATCCAAAAGGACGTGGACACGAGCAAGGACCGCAAGCCCGCAGGCGCGAAATACAAGGGGGCGAGCATGCCGAACTTCATGCGGATCGTCGGTGGTACGGGTATGCATGAGGGTTTCCTGCCCGGCTATGCCGCATCCCACGGCTGCATCCGCATGCCGGACTTCATGGCGGAGGCGTTCTTCCGCACGGTGGCGGTGGGAACGCCGGTGAGCATCGAGCCGTAAGCGGGGGCATGTTTGGCGGAGGTAGTACCGCAAGGTCCATGACTCTCATCGCCAAGCCATGACCCATGAAAGAGATAATGAAAAGGCCAGCAAGTACACTTGCTGGCCTCTTCTAACATTCATTTGAAGCTCACTTCATCACTATTGCTTCTTCACCTTGAAGCTACGGAACTGGACGGGGTCGCTGTGGCCAGCGAAGCCGATGAAGCCGCTCTTGCGATCCAACCCTTTGGGCGGGTGGGCGATCTGGCTGCGGTCCCAGGTGTCGATGTCGGTATCGAGGATTTTGGTGCCGTTGAGGGTGATCTTGATCTTCTGCCCCTTCACTTCGATCTCCTGGAAATTCCACTCACCAGTAGGACGCAGGAAGCCATGCTTGGCTCCGACGCAGTGATAGATGGAGCCGTGGTATTGGTAGGGCTCGAGTCCTTTTTTGCCTGCCGCAGCTTGCTTGGCGTTGTAACCGTCGCTGTCGATGACCTGCAATTCCAGACCGTCCGACGCGGAGTGACCGCCAAGGGGTGTGCGCAGGGCGATGCCGTTGTTACCAGCAGGCGGCAGTTTAAACTCCACGCGGATGATGCCGCTTTCGAACTCATCCTTCGTGAGTAGATCACCACCTTTGCCCTGCTTGCAAGTGATGGCGCCGTCCTTCACTTCGTAGTTCTCCACGGCACCCTGCCAGTTGCTGAGGTCCTTGCCATTGACGTACTCCACAAAGCCATCCTCAGCCCAGCGTGCGCCGAGTTCTTTGTTCACTTCCTCGCCACTGATCTCGCGGATGAAGACATTGCGCCAGCGGATCTCGCTGCCGTGGGTTTGAAGTTGGATCGGGCCTTTGGCGAAAGCAGGATCAACCATCCAGCCGTTGGGTGCTTTGGCGTCAGCGGCTTTGGGTTCGACCTTGCCATAGGCCTGGTAGCCAGCTTTGCGATTGGCAAAGAAGTTTTCCAACACGGCATTTTTCACAACGACCTCGCCATTAAAGGTGATGGTGGCGCGTTCTCCGATCATCCTGACATGAAAGCGATTCCACTCACCGATGGGCTTATCCATGAGCTTGAGCGGGTTCTTTCCCTCAGGATTTTTGTTGTTCCAAAGTCCACCGGAGCCAAACGGCTTACCCAAGGAGACCGCTTTTTCGTCCTTCTCCGTGAAGTCCCAGATCTGCACCTGAGGGATGCCGCGCAAATAAATGCCGCTATCTCCGAGTGGGAGCATCTTGTAGTCCACCCACAGCTCAAAGTCGCCGTAGTCCTTGTCGGTGGTCAGATACAAACCTTTGCCATCATTGACCAGTTCTCCGTTTTCGACCTTCCAGTGCGCGTTGATGTAATCATCGGCCGCTTTGCCCTTGGCATCGACGACCCCGCCCTCGACGGATTTCTTCTTGTAGTCGGCGTTTTCCTCCGGCGTCATCTTCCAAAGGTCCGTTGGGTCCTTGGTGCCCCAGCCATACCAACCGGCCAGGTCCTTGCCGTTGAAGAGAGCGGTAAATCCTTCAGGTGGCGTATTATTTTCCGCCCTGAGAGGCAGCACCGTTGCAAGCAGTAGAAGTAGAGAGAGTGTCGATTTCATGGATGATTGAGTCGGGCGTGCTGAAGCGCATCTTTCAAGGTGCGTGCAAGGAGTTGCAGACTTTCTGCTCGACACTAAGCGCAGGACAGTGGACGCTTTCGCCGCCATGAAACTCTCTTTATTGCTCTGCCTCACTCTCAGTTGCCATGCATTCCTTGCCGCCCAGGAAAAAGCAAAACCTGACGATATCCGCGCCGCAGCGGATCAAAACGCCAAGGAAATGCTCAAGCAGCTATTCGATCAAAAGATCGACGCAGGAAAGCTGGCTGAGCTCGCCAAGGAAGCCAACAAACTCGGCATCCCACGCCAGCAAATCATCGAAGCACGGCTCGTCTGGGGCCTGCGTAACAACGATTCAGCCCATTTGATCAAATTGCTTCCAGAAGTCGAGGTTCTAGCCACCAGCTTTGATTCAGCGCAGGCTGCCATGCTTCCAAGTGTCGAAGCCGTAAACTCCTTCGCCTCCTACATTCGCGCCTTGAAGGCCAGCGGTGACAAAAACGAGGTGGAATTCAAAAAACACATCCTGGAAGCCATCTGGCTCTTTCCACAGCAGGCCAATGTCTTCACCCAGACCATTGAGACGTTTCACCGTGAGCAAAAGATGGATTCCCTCGTCGTCGATCTGAAACTCCCCATCACCACCTCCTCCGGTGAGACCACCACTCTCTCGGATCAACTCGGTGGTAAAAAAGCCATCCTCATCGACTTTTGGGCCTCGTGGTGCGGTCCATGCATGCAACTCATGCCCACACTCAAAAAGAAAGGCGATCATCTCAAGCCCTTCGACATCGTCGTCGTCGGCATGAATAAGGACGACGAAAATGCTGAAGGAATCTCCGACCGCATCCGCAAAGAGCAGGGCATGACCATTCCCTGGCTGGTGGAGCCGCGTGAGCGTCCCTTCACCAAGCAATTCAGCCTCGACTCCATCCCACGAATGGTGCTGATCAGCCCCGCAGGTAAGGTGCTGTTCAACGGTCATCCCGAAGATCCTGCCCTGTGGGTTGCACTCAAGAAGGTGGATTCGAAAATTGAGCCGGTGCATTGATTGCCCCTCCCGCCAGCATCAATGAAACACCTCCTCATTGCTATCGCCTTGGCACTCACAACCCACGCGGAAAGCCTCATCACGCTCAACGTCGAGCCCACCGAGGAACACCCGCGCAACTCCGAAGGCTCCTTCGCCACGCTCGCCTCCGGGCGTGTCATCTTCATCTACTCGCAGTTCTACGGCGGCAATGGCGACGAGAGCCCCGCGCGCCTCGTCAAAATCCATTCAGACGATCAAGGCCGCACCTGGAGCGCTCCGGTGACCGTCGTGGAAAACACCGCGGGCAACAACGTGATGAGCGTCTCGCTCCTGCGCCTCGCCAGCGGCAAGCTGGCCATGTTTTACTGCATCAAAAACAGTTGGATCGACTGTCGCCCGCACATGCGCCTCTCCACCGACGATGGCGAGACCTGGACCGAGCCCAAACTCATCCAGCAGGCTCCTGGCTACTTCGTTTTGAACAACGACCGCGTCATCCAGACCGCGAAAGGCCGCCTCATCGTTCCACTCGCCTTTCATCGCTCACGCGGCACCGATCCGCACACCAGCAAATCGTGGGACGCCCGCGCCATCGCCACCTGGCTCTATTCCGATGACGAAGGCAGCACCTGGACCGAATCCTCAAGCTGGTGGGCCATGCCCGTGCGCAGCGGCAGCGGCCTGCAGGAGCCCGGCGTCGTCGAACTCGCCGATGGCAGCCTCTTCTCATGGTCCCGCACCGATCAGGGCGCTCAATACGGCTTCCGCTCCACCGATGCGGGCAAGACTTTCTCGCCGCCTGAGCCCACCGAAATGAAATCCCCCAACGGCCCCGCCAGCATCAAGCGCCTGCCCGGCAGTAGCGATCTCCTCGCCATTTACAACGATCACTCCGGCATGTTCCCGTTCCCGCCGAAGAAGCGCAATCCCTTCGTTGCCGCCATCTCCACCGACGGTGGAAAGACATGGCCGCAGCGCAAACTCATCGAGAGCGACCCCGACGGACTCTACCACTACACCGCCATCCATTTCATCGGCGACGCCATGCTCATCGGCTACTGCGCCGGTGATAGCCAAGTCGGTGCCCTCAATCGCCTCCGCATCCGCCGCATCACCCTCGACTGGCTTCGCGAAAAGTAACCGCAAAGCCACCCAGATTTTAGACCACTAATGCTCACAGCACTAATGGTCCAAGCCATTATGAATCACAGTCTCTCAAAATTAGTGCCCATTAGTGTCCATTAGTGGTTCACTCTCCCTTCCTTCATTCTCATGCGAAAATCCAAAATCCTCGCCAAGCTCCGCGCTGGCAAAGTCGCCCGCATCTGTTGCACTGGC
>JANOBP010000623.1:0-2570 GCA_031411715.1 Verrucomicrobiaceae bacterium
CCATTTTGCAACGTGCCGATGGCCGCATTTTTATAGCAGAGCGCATCAACATCAAAGATGCGTGGCAGTTTCCACAGGGAGGGATTGATGATGGAGAGACTGCAGAACAGGCGCTGTTTCGAGAACTGGCGGAAGAAATCGGGGTATAACGTGAACAACTCACCATCCTGACGATGCGGAGCGGCTACCGCTATGCTTTCCCAAAAGGGCGACTGAAATACGGCATCTACGGAGGACAAGAGCAAACCTATTTTCTGTGTCGTTACGCTGGCACAGACTTGGATTTCAATCTAGCTGCCACTCATCAGGAATTCGCCAGTTTTCGCTGGATTGAGCCATTTGAGTTCGAACTCGACTGGACGCCGAGGTTTAAGCGGCACGTCTATAAGCAGGTGATGCAGGATTTTTTTCAAGTCGAGCTTTCTTGAAACGAAAAACGCCGCAATCACGATCCGTGAATGCGGCGTCAAAAACGAGCCCATCTGGACTCAGCTAATTATTTGGCCTTCTTCGGTGCAGGTGTCAATTCTTCGAGGGAAAGGGAACCGTCGCCGTTTTTGTCTTTCTTGCCAAAAGCTTCACCAGCCTTGGTGGCATCTTTCTTGGCCTGAGGGGATGCCATCCACTCTTCTTTGGAGACGGAACCGTTGGCATCTTTGTCGAGCTTTTTGAGCATGTCTGCCGCGGACATCGGGGCTTTCTTGGCACCTTCAGGGGCTTTCGGTGCGTCTGGTTTCTTGGGCTCATCAGCACCGTTGACGGTGACGGCAAGGGCGAAGATGGCAAGGATCGTGGAGAGCGATTTCATAGTAGTGTCTGTTTTGGGTTGTGTGTATTGGCTGCGCAGGAATTGGCGTTCCCAAACTGCGCTTGGCCGTGTTAAACGAGAGCATCCTCATTCCGTTTCAAAAATGTTTGAGGAATTTTTTTGAATCACTCCTCCATTGAAGAGAAAGTGTGATTTTCTGTAATGAATGTAGCTTAGAGCAAGCGCGCTCCTGCCTCGGCCAATGGACTGCGCTCACCTTTGACCAGTGGCACGTGGGCGGAAAAAGGTTGGCCACGCATACGCTGACGCGTGTAAACCAGTCCATTACTGCGACTATCCACATAGGGGTTGTCGATCTGGGCAGGATCCCCGACGAGGACGAGCTTGGAGCCTCGTGACATGCGGGTGACAATAGTCTTGGCCTCCAAAGGCGTGAGCTGCTGTGCTTCATCCAAGATGAAAAAGCGATCTGGAATGCTGCGACCACGGATATAACAGAGCGCTTCAATTTCGATGACACCTTGCTGAATGAGATGATCATAGGGCGCGGCGGGTGTCTGCATCTGTGCGGGATCAGGCGAGAAACGGTTCTTTTTTCTCGCTGGCCCCTGCGTGTTATCCACAGGTCGCATCAGCAGATCCAATGCGTCATACACAGGTTGTAGCCACGGGCGCATCTTCTCTTGGAGTGAGCCAGGGAGGAAGCCGACCGTCTGCCCCATCGCAACGATGGGGCGACTGACCGTAAGCCCCTGATAGGTGCGGCCAAAAACCTGCTGCAAACCCGCCGCGACGGCGAGGAGTGTCTTTCCCGTGCCCGCCTGTCCGTAGCAGGTCACCAGTGAGATTTCGGGGTCGAGCAAAGCATCCATGAGACAAACTTGACCGAGATTCATCGGCTTAATGGCGCGTCCTTGACCCACTTTGATGGCGTCAGGTGTGCGAAGGCGTATGAACTCACTCTGCGCGCTAAACCGTGAAGGGATGGTGGCTTTCTCGCCTGCGGAGAGCAGCACGTAATCATTCACCGCCAACCCGCCTATGCGCGAGTCTGTGAGCGAAAGACGGCCACTGCTGGAGTAGCGCTGCATTTCGTGCTGGGTGATCTCGATGCGGGCGATTTCAAAATTGGAGACCTCGCGTGGAGCGACTTTGTCGTGCAAATAGTCTTCACAATCGATGCCAACGGCGCGTGCCTTGAGTTGCATGTTGAGGTCCTTGCTCACCAAGATCACCGGTGGTGACACCTTCTCTCGCAGCCATAGCGCACAGGCAAGGATGCGGTGGTCTGCCTTCTCCACATCATGAAAAGTGCGCTCAAAAGCCTGCACACTGGCGACTTGCCGCCCCTCAGCCGGGTCATATGGCACGAGGCGAATCGTGCCACCGCCTGGCGTAGCCACCCCATCCGTGATGCTGGCACCTTTTTCGGCGAAAGTCTTCATCAGCGAGCGATGAACCTCACGCGCATTGGCACCGCGCTCGGTCATTTCGTTCTTAAAGCGGTCTAGCTCACTCAGCACGTCCACTGGCACACAGATATGGTGCTCTTCAAAGCGGTGGATGCATGCTGGATCATGCAGCAGCACGTTGGTATCGAGGACAAATGTCTTGGTGCTTGAGGCAGTAGCAGGAGCCGTTTTCGGGCGACGTCGAGGTGAGGTGGATGAAGGAGGCAAAGCAGTAGTAATGATCGTTGAAGCTAAAGTGGAGGGAAAATCGTCACGGTCCATGATGGTAGAATAGAGGGTTGGCCAAACGGAGATTCGCGAGGAGGGACATCCCAACTGTGGCGCAATAA
>JANOBP010000624.1:0-2657 GCA_031411715.1 Verrucomicrobiaceae bacterium
CACATGCTCACCAAACTCACCCGGCCAAAACCAGCGCACGCCGAGATGATCCTCCAGCAAGGTATAAACCGCCAGCATGCTCCCCGCCGCCGTGCTGATGGACCACGGATCGCCAACGCCATCATCACCAGCGAGCACAAGACCGCGCGGCACCATGCTCAGCATCCACTCCTCGGTCTTCCAAGGCTTGGGTGAGCTGCCTAGCGCGACCTCCGCCGCACCATCGCCCACGAAGAACGATAAGCCTGGAGCATCCGCAGCGAGATTGCTCGTTTTGATCACTTCAAACTTCCGCGCCGCTATCTGGCCCACATAGAGCGCCAATTCATCCGCTGCGGCACGCTGAACCGCATTCGCATCATCCGCGATGACGACGCGCTGAAAGTCCGTGAGCTTCTGTGCGGCGGGTGAATTGGCCGCGAGGTGCTGGCAGAAAGAAACGAGGAGGAGGGAACAGAGCCGTAAGGAACGTGTCATGGGGAATGCAGCGTGAACGTCGATACCGTGGCAAGACTTCCGAGATCGCAGAAAACAGGGGATTCAGGTCGGATAGCCGATGTGAAGTCACATTTTCGGCGTTGCATGCGGCTTGACCCTCAGCGATGGACGCAGGCCCTATTATGAACCGCCAGGAAAACCTCGAATCATTCTTTCGCGACGGCAAGACCGTCATTCTCCCCATCGACCACGGCTGCGCCATCCCGGTGCCCGGATTGGAGAATCCGTTCGCCCTCATCGAGTCGGTGAATGAGTTCGTGGATGGTTATGTCATGAATCTCGGCGTGGCTTTGCGCGCGGGAGATATTTTGGCCGGGAAGGGGATCTGCCTGCGCGGAGACGTCTATAACACCCGCACCACCGGACACGGCGCTGGAAGCATCGGCATGTATGGCGTGGAGGAGGCGGAAATGGTCGGCGCCAATGCGGTGATGACGATGCTGTATCCCGGTATCGAATATGAAAACGTCAATTTCCAGGAGTGCGCTGATTTGATCCGCACCAGCATGGACACGGACATCCCCATCATCGTGGAATCGCTGCCTTATGGCCTGGGGCAGAGTGCTAAGTACACCAAGGAGAACATCAGCTTCAGCGTGCGCCTGGCTGCTGAGATCGGTGCGGACGTGGTGAAGACTCCGTATCCTATCGATGCCACGGTGGATGACTTTCGCCGCATCGTAGCGCAGTGCTTTGTGCCGGTGATCATCCTCGGTGGCGCTGCCATGGGCGACGATGCCGGTCTGCTGAAGATGGTGGAGGACGCGATGGATGCAGGAGCGGCTGGGATCGCGATCGGTCGCAACGTTTGGCAGCACAAAAACCCTGCGGCGATTGCCCGCAGCCTTGCCGCCATCGTCCATGAAGATGCGTCGGCGCTGGAAGCGCTGGCACTGCTGAAAGAACCGGTGCGCTGAGATTGTTGAGGATCACTATCATGACCAAATTCCTGTTCAGTTTGTTGCTCGCCACTGTGTTGCCTGCTGCGGCACAGGAAATGAAGAAGTTTGAGATCAAAGCAGATGATTGGGCCGAGGGCGAGCCTCCTGCCGAAGTCTTCGTGGTCGATGGTAAGATCAGCATCGCGGCCAAAGATGGCAACAAAGCCATCAAGATCGATCCCGGCACCGAATTGGTCGATGCGAGTGCTCAACTCGGCACTTCGGCGGCCGGCAGTGCTTCCATTCAAGCGCGTGTGTTTGCCAGCAAGCAGGGCCGCAGCACACCACGCTTCGGCGTGAGCGTGCATGGCCTCAGTGGCTACCGTTTGATTGTCAACCCAGCGAAAAAGCAACTCGAGTTGCATAAGGGGGATCAAATGGTCATCAGCGCTCCACTGGCATGGACAACGGACACTTGGATGACCCTCAAGCTCAATGTGACCAAATCAGGTGATGTTTGGAGCATCACCGGCAGCGCGTGGGCCGATGCTCAGCCTGCTGAGCCGATGCTCAAGCATGAAGACAAGGGTCTCAAAGGCCAAGGCAAGTGCGCCGTCTGGGCCACGCCTTATTCAGGCACTCCGGTTTACTTCGACGACATCAGTATTGCGATTGAAGCCGCCGTTGCCGCCCCATAAGTTATGCAAACACGCCGCCACTTCATTGGTGCCAGCACTGCTACGCTGGCTGCTTCTTCGTTTCACATCTTCGGTGCTGATCCCGACAAAAAATATCGCACGGCTCTCATTGGCTCTGGCTGGTGGGGGATGAATATTCTGCGTGAGGCAGTGGCGTCCAAGCGCATCAAGGTCTGTGCGCTGTGTGATGTGCACGAGGATGTGATGTCCAACGCGGCCGATGATGTGAATGGCCTCAATGGTGACGAACCGAAGCTGTATCAAGATTACCGTGAACTTTTGGCCAAGGAGAAGCCGGACATCGTCATCATCGCCACGCCCGATCACTGGCACGCTCTTCAAGCCATTGCAGCATGCAAGGCGGGTGCGCATGTGATGGTCGAAAAGCCCACTGGACATACCATTGGTGAAAGCCAAGCCATGGTGAAGGCGGCACGCGATGCTGGAGTGGTGGTGCAAGTGGGCCTGCATCGTCGCATTGGGCCGCATCACGTCCAGGCGATGAATTTCCTCAAATCCGGCAAAGTGGGCAAGGTCGGTATGGTGCGCGTGTTTGCGCACGGCCGTGGAGGGCCTGAGA
>JANOBP010000625.1:0-5603 GCA_031411715.1 Verrucomicrobiaceae bacterium
ACCATGATCCCGGCGACGATCGACATCATTGGCCGAGGCTACCCCTACACACAGAATTTGAACAGCGTGGACCCAGACGGGACTCCTGTCACTTACCAGAATCTCGTCGGCTATGTTCAACCCGATCTCGCACCCTCATCCCTCATCCCTGGCATCAGTGTGAGTCCCACCGGGACTATCAGCATACCAGCCGTCAACACCACGGCGATGGCGCTTGGCCGCTGGTCCTATAAAGTGCGCGTGACTGATGGCTCGGGTGGAACGGCGATTCGAGATGTGCTCGTCGTGGCTGCAGATCCTATTGGGGGTAATGCAAACCAGCCGCCTGTGCTCGCGAACATCGGACCGAAGACCATCGACGTGAACAACAATCTGAGTTTCAATGTCAATGCCTCCGATCCTAATATTGGACAGACACTGACCGTGAGGGCGCAACTATTGCCACCGGGTGCTACCTTTTCCGAAGCTGTGGGCCCTGCTTCGGGCACAATTTCAGGCTTCTCATGGACACCCACCAACGGCCAGCAAGGCACTTATCAGGTCAATTTTGAGGTCTATGATAGTGCTGCAGTCACACTGATCGACAGCGAGGAAGTCACCATCACGGTTGGAGGTGGCAATACTCCACCTGAACTTGCTGTCGTGGGCAACAAGAGCGTGGCCAATTTAACGAACCTGTCCTTCAATCTCAACGCCACGGATGTGGACGGCCATTCAGTCACCTACCAGATGTTCGGTGGCCCGCCGGGAGCCACACTTTCAGGTGCTGGGGTTTTTAGTTGGACGCCATCCGCTGGTCAGTCCGACTTTGCCTACCCTGGCATCACCTTCCGCGCCACAGATAACGGAGTGCCCAATCTTTTCGATGAGGAAACCATCGCCATAACCGTCGGTGCTGGCAATCATCCTCCGGTTACAAGCGCGACGCTAAACTATGAAGTTGATGCAGGGGACTTGATCAGCTTCCTAGTCAGCGGATCTGATGTTGATGCCGGTCAGACGCTAACCCTTTCGGCGAATGCCGGACTTCCCGCAGGAGCCACATTCCCAACTGTTTCAGGCCCCTCTTCAACCGGTGTATCTAGCACTTTTTCCTGGACTCCGACGGTGGCAGATGGTGGCACCGTCCAGATCAAGTTTTTGACCCAAGACAACGCTACCCAAGTCCTCAACCACGAGATTACAGTGACGCTGAAAGTGATAGCTATAGCGCCAGTTCGTTCGCCGACCTTGGGTGATGTGGTCACCGGCAACGATGCGCCGGACAGCAATGGCAACAGTGATGGCACGCAGTTCGACATGCTCACGCGTGGCGGTTACATCGCCGAGACTGGGGCTATCGTTTTCCCTGGTGAACTAAGCGGTGCGGGCGTCAATGGCACCAATTTCAAAGCTTACTGGAAGCACAATGGCGTCACACTTACGCGCCTCACACGTACGAGTCAGGCAGCGCCTGAGACTGGCAGTCCGGCTGCAACGTTCAGTGATCTGTCCGCCACCCCCGGCATCAACGACGACGGGCAAGTCACCCTTCTCGCTGCGCTCAGCCCCAATCCTTTGAGTAACCCACCTACCACCACCGAAAATGACACCGGTCTCTGGAGTGAACTGGGTGGCACCGGCTTCCAGATTCTTATGCGTGAAGATGACCAGATTCCAGGCCTTCCCGTCGGCACTAAGATCGGCAGGTTTGAAAATGGCTGCTACGCAACGGCGAGAATCAGCGCCTCCGAGGGCGAGGCAGCCTTCACCATCACCATGAAGGGCACCAGCACCGACTCCGCCCTGCTGCGCACCAGTGTGGTGAGCAGCGACACTACTGGCGTTACTGTTGTAGCTAGGGAGGGTGCATCTGCTCCAGGAGTGGCGGGCCAGACCTTTGGTTTCCTCAACAGCGACTACACCGATGCCGTGCGCATGGACGCCCAGGGCAACATTGTCTTCGGAGCCTACCTCAAGCCCAGCATCAGCACCAGCCTGTGGTATCAGCCACGTGGCGGCGCGCTGGTCAAAGCCGTCGTCGCTGGGGATGCAGCACCAAATGCCGCTGGTGCTACCCCCATCGGCAGCGCCACTTTCGCGTCGCTCGAGGCTCCCTCCATGGCAGCCAACGGCACCTTCGCCTTCCGTGGTGTGCTTAATCGCGACGGCGATAACGTCGACAATTCCAAGAACGACGGCATCTGGCGCGGCACTGCGGCAGGCGGCTTCAGCAATATTCTCCGCCGTGGTGACAGCAATGCCAACCGTCCTGGTTTGTTTGCTAACGCCACCATTAAGGCTGGCAATATCTACAGCGGCTGGCTAACCAACGGCGTTCAAGGCCACGGTGCTTGGCTGGGCTGGGTGGACACCGCAGGCGATGGCATTAGCGCGTATCCAGCCGATACCTTTGGTATTTACACTGACATGTCTGGCACCATGGACCTGCTCATCAGTTCAGGAGACGCTGCACCTGGAATCGTCGGGGCAACGATGTACTTCATTGATCATCCAGTGGTTAGCGGCAGCGGGGCAAATGAATACCTCGCTTTCATTGCCACGGTTACTGGTGGCGGCACGACGGCAGGCACGAACGACAAAGGCATTTGGCGATCGTTGAACGGCGCAGCACCCACTCTCGTGCTGCGCATTGGCGAGAGCATGACCACCACACAGGGTTCAAAAATCATCGCTGACATCGACATCCCCGGCTCAAACCTCGCAGATCATCAATGGGAGCAACGCGTGATGGATGCCACGGGCAAACTCGTTCTTTTCGTCACTTTCGCCGACGGCACCACCAGCCAGATCACCGCGCCTTGATGAGGTTCCTAGATGGCTAAACGGTGGTCCATAGAAGCGCTTCATCACTGGTGGACATTTTGAAGCTGATGCCTCAGAGTGGCCTTCCGAGGCTTGCTGTGAGCACTCGTCCCTGTCCTTTGTCCAACTGGCATGATTTTTCCCGTCCAATTTCGGTTCGCCACGAGCATTGTTTTATCACTCTGCTGCCTTGCGGTCAGGCTCTTTGCTGCACCGCCAACGAATGATAACCTCGCCAGTGCGCCAATCCTCCATTTCTCGGGAATCGCGGCGGAACCAAGTACAACCGTGGAGGCTACCATGGAAAGTGGGGAGCCGTTTCCTGGTGGCTACTCCGCGGCCAACTATCAGGGCACTACGTGGTGGTCCTGGACGCCCAACACGATCAATGGATCAGGGGCGTGGTATGAGCTTGAGACGACTGGAAGCGCAGTCGATACCGTGATGTCCATCTGGACAGGCACTACGGCTATCAACTCGCTCGCGCTTTATCACGTCAACAATGACAACATCGCGATACCCGCCGATGGCACGAACAGCCGTATTCGGTTTTTTGCCCCTAAAGACGTGACATTCAAGATCGCCGTGGCTAGCAGCACGGCTGCGCGTGGCGGAGTGATGCTAAAGGGGCTCGCTCTCAGTGGTGCCAACTACTTCAAGGTTACCGCAGCGACTTTTAGCGCCAATACGGTGAATGCGGCCATAGCGACGACGGTCACTGCGGATGTGACCATGGCAGGAGTCGCCCCCGATATTGAATCCGGGCTGATGACTCTCTACACCCCGACGAATTCGGTGCTGGCCACAGCTCCGGTAAGCCCTGGGAACAGGGTCAGTGGCAATGTTGTCAGTGGGGTCTATCGGATAACCTTAGACATACCGTATGGCAGTCCAGTAGGCTCGTGCCGCTGGGGTATCAGGATGGCGAACACCACATTCAGCAAACTCAGCTCTTACGGCTGGGAAGGAATGACTCAACTGCCCTATGGCGCACCGACAGCCATCACCGTGATCAACGATCCCTCCTACGCCGCGTGGCTTACGGCTAACTCAATGACCGGCCCGGACTCGGCACCTGACGCTGACTACGACAAGGATGGAATCAAAAACATCATCGAGTACGCCTCCGGCACGAATCCGCGTGTGTCATCGCAGCAAGTCATGTCACGCTCCGGGAGCACGATCATCAGCGTCGGCCTGCCTTTGTATGGAGCAGCGGGGACCGGGGACTCAAAAAGAATAAGAGTCGAGTTTGCGCGGCGTCTCAATGTCCCATCTTTGACCTACACCGTGCAGTTTAGTGACGATCTGGTGAACTGGGTCGACGCAACCAATGCACCGACCGTGCTCAGCACCAATACCAATCTGGGCTATGAAGCCATCGGTGTCGAAGATACCGTCATCATTCCCGCCAGAAGCCGGCGTTTTGGCCGGGTGAAAGTGACGCAGTGAGGTGGAGCTGGTCTTTGAGCGAGGGCAACAGCCAACGCCAAGCACTTTGCTTCTGAAGTTCGGAAATTCGCGACGCACAGCAGTCGTTATCAGCCCATGCATCGCACGCCAGGCTATCTCCATGTCTCACGCCGCCAGTTTTTCCAAAACAGCGCGCTAGGTAGTGCTGCGCTGGGTTCTCTGCTCGCGCGTGATCTCCCAGCGGCCTTCGCGGTGGCTGTGCGTCCTCACTTCGCGCCCAAGGCTAAGCACATCATCTATCTGCACATGATCGGTGCGCCCTCGCAGCTCGATCTGTTCGACTACAAGCCGCTGCTGCAAAAGCTCGACGGCCAAAAGTGCCCGGAAGAACTCACCAAAGGCAAGCGCTTCGCCTTCATCGGCAGTGATCTCAATCTTTCAGGCACGGAATTCAAATTCAAACGCCACGGCCAAAGCGGGCTCGAACTCTCCGAGATCCTACCTCATCTAGGCACCGTCGCTGACGACATCTGCGTGGTGAAATCTCTTCACACCAACGAGATCAATCACGCGCCCGCGCAGATGTTTCTCCACACTGGATTCGGACAAGGCGGACGGCCCAGCATGGGCGCATGGGTCACGTATGGCCTCGGTTCCGAGAATCGTGACCTCCCATCCTACGTTGTCCTGCTCTCCGGTCCGCCCGGTGGTGCGGGCACCACTCTTTGGAGCACGGGCTTTCTTCCCAGCGTCCACCAAGGCATTCAATTCCGCGGCAGTGGTGAGCCTGTGCTGTTTCTCGACAATCCCGCTGGTCATAGCAGCAAAGACCGCCGCCGCGTGCTCGATGCCGTCGCGGCGCTGAATCAGCAGCAACTGACCGCTGTCGGTGATCCTGAGATCGCCACGCGCATCAGCCAGTATGAAATGGCCTACCGCATGCAGACGAGCGTTCCGGATCTCATGGAGATCAAGCACGAGAGCAAGACCACGCTCGACATGTATGGAGCACAGCCCGGCAAGGCCTCTTTCGCCAACAACTGCCTGCTCGCCCGCCGCCTCGTCGAGCGCGGCGTACGCTTCGTGCAGCTCTTCGACTCTGATTGGGACCACCATGGCAGCCTGAACAAGCGCATTCGAGAAAAAGCTAAAGATGTCGATCAGCCCATGGCCGCACTGGGCCTCGCCACGGCTGCGAGGTAACCCGGCTTTTGCGGAAAGGAAATCGGAAGTGGGCGCAAAAGCTGCGGCGTACGGGGATTGAGGATGCGCTTCAGCTTGCGCATGAGATCGTCCACGGGATGCGAAAGCTCCAGCAGGACGATGTAAGGCTGGAGTGCGAGTTTCAGCCGGCCCGGCGGAGTGCGCGCGAGCTTCGCGGGATC
>JANOBP010000626.1:0-3700 GCA_031411715.1 Verrucomicrobiaceae bacterium
CGGGTGAGGTCGTGGTGCCGTTCGCGGTGACCTTCAGTACCGCTGCCTGCGTCAGCACCCCGCCGCGCACACTGTCGGTGGGCAGCGTCACTTTGCGCAAATCAAGTCCCGTGATGCCAGCGATTCCGTAATGTTCGGCCAGGCGCTGATTCAGCATCGCCCACTTGGCATCCAGCATGTCTTCGACAGGCACATCCGCCTTCAGCATCTCGCGGAAGTAGCCCTCGCTCTCCCACTGCATGCTCACTTGCAGCAGTTCATCGAACTTCTTGTACAGCTTCTCGTCAGGCGTGGTGTCGTTGAGTTGGCGGAGGTGCAGCCATTGCCCGGTGAAGTTTTTCACGAAGGACTCGCTCTTGGGGCTATTTAGCAAGCGTTCGACCTGCGCACGCAGCACGGCTGGCGTGCCGAGTTGCTTTTTCGCAACAAGAGCCAGCAATTCATCATCCGGTGGGGCGCTGCATAAAAAATACGACAAGCGCACGGCGAGCTCCGCTTCCGTGATGCGCGTGGTGTCAGGCTGCGGCGCTTCACGCAGATAGATGAAATTGGGCGAGCACAGCACCGCGATCAAACCTGCGCGCAAACTCTCTTCAAAGCCGCGCCCGGACTCCAGCAGTGACTTCGTGAGCGACACAAAACGAGCCGCTTCGTCATCCTGGACCACACGGCGAAACGCCCGTGACACAAAGCCGCGCAGAATACGCTCCGCATCGGCCAGCGTGCCGGTTTTGAGGTCTGTGGTGCCGAAGATTCGCGTGTGACTCTCCGGTGGCCATTGCTCAATGAGCGGCCCCGTTATCTCGACCTCGCCGAAACCAACGCCGGGGTACACCACGCCAGGCTTTTTCTTGAGATAGCTCGGCAAACCGAGCGCGAAGAACTGAATGGCCGATTTGGCCTCCAGCAGCGCTTCGATCTCGAACATCTTTGGCTCCGCGCTCACCTCGTAGTAGCCCAGATTCTTGTGTGTCGCCTCCAGCCCGGCAAAACTCGATCCCGACACGGTGAACCACAAACGATCCGCCACATCCTGCGCCGCCGCTTGAAAGCGGAAGCGATACCGCCCGCGCACCGGAATGCGGCGATCACGCGTGGAGATTTTGGAATACGACGAGTTGTCCGATGAAGTGAAGATCACCACCCGGCCATCCACGAGGCTATATGAGCCGTCAGCGAAATACTGTTTCACCTCCCGGATCGAGTCCACCTTGAAGGTCTCTGTCTTCGGCCGTTCTCCAGTGACAATGGCCGCATCAATCGCCCGCCGCGCTGCCGCCAGATAGCTCTGCATCTGCTCCGTCGAAACCGCCAGCGCCTCACCATTGTTATCAAAACCACCCGCCTGCTGATCCTCCGGCAGCAAGTCCTTCAAATCCAACTCCACCGCCAGCAGGTCATTGATCGTGTTCTGATACTCACTGCGATTCAGCCGCCGCTGCACCACCTCACGCCCCGCACGATCCGCCGTGATGAGCGCCGGTTTAATCACACCAAGCACCTGATCAAGTTCCGCTTTTGAAGGCTGCGCCTGCTTCGCTGGCGGCATCTCTCCTTTTGCCATGCGGTCATGGATGCTCGTCCACAGGTCCGTCTGCGCACGGCCCGCCATGCCGTAGTCCACCCGTTCCAAATTCAGTCCACCCTTCTTCGTCTCCTCATCATGACACTCCAGGCAGTGCTTGTCGAAGAAGGCACCTGCTTGCACTTGAATGCTCGCCGGAGTTTCGGCAGACACCAAGCCGGTCGCCCTCAACAAGCAGGCCGTGGCAATCACATGGTGCAGCAAGCGGGATGGCATGTGGGAGCCTTACTTCACGATCTTCAGCACGCGGTTGTTGTAGCTATCCGTGATGTAAAGCTCACCCGTCAGCGGATGCACCGTGACTCCATGTGGCCTTGCGACCTGACAGTTCTGTGGATCCCCACCCACGCCAGCGCTACCCATCTTCCCAGTGCCCGCGATTCGTACAATCTTACCCGTTGCAGGCACATATCGACGCACCAGATGACTCTCCGCGTCCGCTATGATCACGCTGTCATCTTGGTCAATGCATAGATGCTTGGGGCCATTCATTGTCGCATCCAAAGCAGGGCCGCCATCCCCTTCCCCGCCTTTTTTACCGCTAGCATTCACCACCGTTCGGATCTTGCCATCCGTGCCCACGACGCGCAGTGCATTGCCACCGCGCTCGAGGATGTAGATGTTTCCTTTGCGGTCCACCGCCACCGCACGGGGGTCACTCAGAGGCGCATCCACCGCCACGGCACCATCTTCAGGCCGCCCCTTTTTGCCATTGCCCGCCACGACCTTTGAAGTGTCCGTCGCGAGGTCTAGCACGAAAACCTGAGTCAGATTGGCGATGTAAAGCTTCGTGCCGGTGAAATCGAGTGTGATGCAATACGGCCCACTGCCCTTCGCCTTCTCCGCAGGCACCTGCCAGCCCTTCAGTGTTGTAGCCGCACCTGTTTTCACCGCGATCTTCTGCACCTTGCCATTCCAAGTATCGCCGATCAGCACATCGCCATCGGGCAGCACGGCTAAATTATGCGGACCATTGAATTTGGCCTCCTTGGCCATCTGCGTGAGCTTTCCGCCCTCCGCCACACGCCACAGGCGGTTGCCCGACAGCATCTCCACCACATACATCGTCCCCTTGGAGTCAAACTCCGTCCCAAAGGGCTCCTTCAGCCCCTCACCGGCCACTTGAACGATTTTGTCCGCCCAGACCGGGCCGACGAGTGAAAGGACAACAGCGATGCATGGGATGATTTTCATGGCAGACGCATGGGAACGCATCCCGCGCACATAATCAATCGCAACACCGGCAGTTCGTGCTATCTGACCCGCCCCATGGCCCAAATCACCCCCGCTGTTATCTCCGCTAAAGACCTGCGCCTTCAATTCGGCCTCCAACAAGTCTTTATCGATGCCACCATGACCGTGCATGAAGGCGAGAAGCTCGGCCTCGTCGGCCGCAACGGCTCCGGCAAGACCAGCCTCATGCGCATCCTCACCGGCACGGAAAAACCCGACAGCGGCACCATCTCCACGCGCAATGGCATCATCGTCAGCCACCTCGCTCAGGAGTTCACGCTCGATGACGAGGCCAGCGTCATCGATAACATCCGCGCCGGTGCATCTGTGCTGCTCGACATGGTCGCGCGTTACGAATCCGGCGACCATAAGGGCGATCAGGAGGACGAGCTGCTGCATCAGATCCAGCTTCACGACGGCTGGGGCGTCGAGACCCGCATCAGCACCGCCATGAACGAACTCGGCGTGCCCGCGCCGGATCGTCTCGTCAAAGGACTCTCGGGTGGTGAGAAGCGCCGCGTGGCGCTGGCGCGTGCGCTGGTCTCGCAGCCCGATTTGCTGCTGCTCGACGAGCCGACGAATCATCTCGACGCCGAATCCATCGAGTGGCTGGAGGTTTTCCTGCGCGACTTCAGCGGTGCGGTGCTCTTCGTCACCCATGACCGCTACTTCCTTGACCGCGTGGCCACGCGCATCATCGAGATCGACGACAGCCGCATCTACAGCCATCCCGGCAACTACAGCGCGTTTTTGGAGAGCAAGGCCATCCGTGAAGGCGTGGAGGCGAACTCCGAGCGCCGCCGCCAAAGCTTCCTGCGGCATGAACTTGAGTTCGTGCGCGCAGGCGTCCGAGGCCGGGGCACGAAACAGCGGTCGCGCTTG
>JANOBP010000627.1:0-4225 GCA_031411715.1 Verrucomicrobiaceae bacterium
ATGCAACTTCCTGAGTGAGCAGTTACGCCAGGGGAAGTCTTATTGGCTCAAGACTCCCGATCTGACAGGCTTTCTCTATTTCGAAGGCTGGATGCACGAGGTCATCGGCACCTGGGTGTATCAGTGGAATGGCTGGATGTAGCCGCGTTACGGCTTCTTGATCCTCTTGAGAGCGGCACTGACGTTGGCTTCGTTGAGCAGCTCGTCGTCAGGAAATAGGTAGGGTTCCTCGCCGGGGATGTAGAGGATGTTGGTCGGCACGGCGGCGCGGCCGAGTTCTTTGAGTGCGTCTTTGATTTCGTCGTTTGGCAAGGTCCAATCGGCCTTCATGAGGATCACGCCACGGTCGCGGATGAGTTCTTTAACCACCGGATTCTTATACACACCTTTGTTATACTGGCAGGTGGCGCACCAGCGCGCGGTGAAGTCGATGTACACCGGGTCTTTGAGGTCGCGGTGGTATTTGACGAGCTTGGGTGACCACTCGAGCCATGGCAATGGCTCCGGTGAAGTCACGGCGAGTCCGAAGCCGCCACCGAGCATGCCAATGGCAGTGAGCAAGGCGATGAGGCGCGTGCGGGCTGGCTTGTGTGGCAAAAACCAGCGTCCATAGACCCAGCACCCCGCAGCAGCGATGACGAGGCCAATGAGCGCCGCTTGCAACTGCTCCGAGTCTGCCAAGCCGTCATAAATCCAGATCATGTAAGCCACGGTGCCAAAAAGGAGGAAGGACATGCCTTGTTTGAAGCTTTCCATCCAGGCACCGGGGCGTGGCAACTTGGACACAAGACCGGGGAAGAACGAGAGTAGCAGGAATGGGAAAGCCAAGCCGATGGCGATGAGAGTGAAGAACACCAGTGCCGAAGACACCGGCAGGCTCAAGGCGTAGGCCAGCGCTGGTGCCAGAAACGGTGCCGAGCAGGGCGTGGCGACAATGGTGGCGAGGAGTCCGGTGAAAAACGAACCGCCAAGGCCGCTGCGAGTTTGTAGATTGGAACCGACACCGACGGCGGAGGTGCCGATCTCGAAGATGCCAGCCATGTTCATGGCAAAGACCAGGAAGAAATACAGAAGCCCGAGGACGAAGGTTGGTGATTGCAGTTGGAAGCCCCAGCCTTTGCCCAAGGTGATGACCAATGCGGCCAACGTCCAAAATGACACCAACACACCGGCTGTGTAGGCAAAGCCGTGTCGCACGACTTCGGCACGGTTGCCGCCAGCTTGATTGACCACGCCCATGACCTTGATGCCGAGGACGGGAAACACACACGGCATGACATTGAGGATCAAGCCTCCGAGAAAGGCGAAGAGCAGCAGTGTCGCGAAGCTGTACTCTGGGGCGGCGTTGGTTTTACTAGCCTCAGGAGGGGCGGGGGGCGCTGGTGGAGTTGATTTGGGCGGCTCATTGCCTGTAGGAGGTGTCGGTGGCGCAGGCGCTCCAAAGACATTCGAGTGATCTGGATTGATCACTGCTTCAGTGGCGATGGGGAGGGTGAGGCTGGCGTCTTTGTTGACGGGAAGGCAGGTGGTGTCGTTGCAGACGAGGCCATCCAGTGTGAGTTTCAACTCAACGCTGCTGCCAGCGGCGGCTGTGGCGGGCGGCGTGATAGTGGCGGGCAGATAGACAGTGCCTTCATAGCCGTCGGCTTTGGCTCCGAAGGAATCGAAGGGTGTGGTGGCGGGCCAGGGGAGTTCCTCGGCTTTCCAGCCGTCGGGGAGTGTCCAGCTGAGCTTGGTGGGCTTGCCAGTGGCTCCTGCAGCCAACACTTTGCCGTAGGTGTGATGATGCGGAAGATGCGTGAGTTTGGCAGCGACGCGGAAGGGTTTGCCAGCGGCAGCGGTTTTGACTTCGGCAATGATTTCAAGGCTGACGGCTTCCTTCTTCTCTTCTTTAGGCAGGAGGTCGAAATTCTGCGCGGTGGCAAGAGTGGAGGTGAACAGGAGGCAGGCTAGGAGGCGTTTCATGAGCATGGCAAGAGAGTGTGCGTGAGAGAACGTCACGGGCGGGATATTCCCATCAGCTGGGAAAAGGTTGGCGACAGGGATGTTACAGCGAGCTGTGGGTGCCGTCGCAGAAGGGTGGGTTCTTGGTCTGCTTGCAGTTGCAGAGCCAGACTTTCTTGGCTTCCGGCAGATTGAACTTCTTCGGACCCAGGCCGGTGCCTTTGTGAGAGCCATCGCAGCTCGGCTGGTGACCGCTCAGGCCACAGGCACACCACCAGTGATCACCAGCAGGGAGTTCAACAGCAACGGGTTTCTTGTCGTGAATCTTGGGGAGAGTTTCCATGCATGCAGTCTTGTCGCAGACTCAGCGTTTCTCAATGAGGAAGTGCGCCTTGCTGGTGGTCCCGGCCAGAGCAGATCATCAATGCGCATATCTCTACCCGCGAAGATGCCCAAATAACGGCACCTGAAATGGGTGGATGCATCCTCAGTCATTCGACGTCCGCCATTCCGCATGGCTCCGCACTCCTGTAAAGCGGGTTGCAGCGTGGCGGATGCTTTCTTAGATCGGGGACACTTATGGCAACCATTGCAGTACTTGGAACACTCGACACAAAGGGCATCGAACACGGTTATGTGGCGGAGTTGATCCGCGCGCGGGGACATGTGGCATTATTGATCGATGTGGGCAGTGGTGAGGCTCCGCAGATCACACCGGATGTGGCGCGTGAGGTTGTGGCTGCTGCGGCGGGCTTGGACTTGGCGGGCATCATGGCGCGGCGGGACCGTGGTGAGGCTGTGACGGCGATGGCGGGCGCAGCGGGTGTTTATCTGGCGGAACTGGTGCGTGGTGGGAAGATCGATGGCGTGATCTCACTGGGTGGCGGCGGTGGCACGGCGATCGGCACAGCGGGGATGCGCGCTTTGCCCATTGGCTTTCCCAAGGTGATGGTTTCGACTCTGGCAGCGGGGAATGTGGCTCCGTATGTGGGAACGAAGGACATCGTCATGATGCCGAGCATCGTGGATGTGAGCGGGATGAATCGTATCTCCCGCGTGCTGCTGGCGCGTGCGGCTGGGGCCATCTGCGGGATGGTGGAAACCGCCGTGCCGACTGCGGATGATAAGCCACTGATCGCCGCGTCGATGTTCGGGAATACCACGGTGTGTGTGAATGCGGCTAAGCAGATCCTTGAGGATGCTGGCTATGAGGTGCTGGTGTTTCACGCCACAGGCACGGGTGGGCGCATCATGGAGTCACTCATCGAGAGTGGCCTGTTTGCAGGTGTGCTGGATGTGACGACCACCGAATGGGCGGATGAACTGGTGGGTGGGATTTTGGGCGCAGGACCTGCACGACTGGATGCCGCAGGGAAGGCTGGCGTTCCGGCCATCGTGACCCCTGGGTGCCTGGACATGGTGAATTTTGGTGAGCGTGCCACGGTGCCTGAGAAGTTTGCGGGACGGACCTTTTACATTCATAACCCGCAAGTGACGCTGATGCGGACCAATGCGGCGGAGTGTGCGGAGTTGGGCCGCATTTTGGCTGAGAAGGTGAATGCCTACCGTGGCCCGGTGACCGTGCTGCTGCCGCTGAAGGCCATCAGCATCATCAGTGCCGAGGGACAGCCCTTTCATGATGCAGCGGCGGATGTGGCGCTGTTTGCGGCCATCCGTGAGCATCTGCGGCCGGGGATTCCGCTGGTGGAGATGGATTGTGAGATCAATGCGCCCGAATTTGCGGCAGCGTGTGCGGCTGCGTTGCTTGGGCACTTGTCAGCGCGTTGAGGCGTGCGAGATTCGTGGCCTCATGAATTTTCCCCTTCAGTTTCGCTTCAAGATCTTCGCGCTTTCACCCCAAATCTTCGTGGAAGACGCCGCCGGTGCTTCGGTGTGTTATGTGAAGCAGAAGCTGTTTCGACTTAAAGAGAAGGTGGAGCTGTACAAGGACCCCAGTCAGGCCCAATTGGTCAGCACCATCGAGGCAGACCGGATCATCGACTGGTCGGCCAAATACACCTTCCGCGACCCCCAGGGGCGTGAATTGGGTGCCGTTGGCCGTCGCGGCATGAAGTCCATCTGGAGTGCGCACTATGAGGTCTTTGCACCCGGCGGCGGTGGGCCTGTGTTCACCATTCGGGAGGAGAATCCGATGGCCAAGGTGCTGGATGCGTTTTTGGGGCAGCTCCCGATCATCGGGCTCTTCACCGGCTATTTCATCCACCCACGCTACCTCGCCAGCCGTGCCGATGGCACACCGGTGATGCGCTTGTCCAAGCGC
>JANOBP010000628.1:0-10374 GCA_031411715.1 Verrucomicrobiaceae bacterium
GCAGGATGACCTCGGGGGCGCGTTGAAATTCAGCATCGAGATCAGGGCCGACGGTGGAGTCGATGCCGTGGGACTTGTGGCAGGCTCCGCAGATGGCGGTGAAGAACGTTTTGCCTTCATTGAGATTCGGTTTCTGTTTCAGTGCGGCGAGGATGTCGGGGACGCGTTTTTCCCAAGCGGCGTTTTGCTCGGCGGTTGGCGCTGTGGGTGTGGGGATGTCGGTTTTGTTGGCGAGAGGTTGGGTGTCTTCGAGGCCGAGTTGGAGAATATCGTGGGCTTTGCCGGTTTTGACGGCGGTGAGGCATTCGGTGAGTTCTTGGGCGTTTCCACGAGCAGCAATAATGCCGGCGAGATTGGCCATAACGGGCTCGCTTTGACCGGGATTGGCGGCGAGGGCGAGGAGGAGGTCTTTTTCGAGTTTGTAGGCCGAACTGGCGATGGCGGCGTCCATCCAGCGGTGGTGGCCGTAGCAGCGTGCGAGAGTCAAAAGCGGGTCTCTTTGAGGTCCGAGGCTCAAAGCGAGCTGAAGGGCGAGATGGGGCTTCAAAATGACTTTGAGGTTGATTTGCGAAGTGTCATCGTTTTCGCGCAGTTGAAGCACTTTCGCGTCAGTGGCGGTTAGCGGCGGCTTTTGCCATTTATCCTTCGCTTCGAGGATCCAGATGCGGCCGCGATCATGGCCGTTGATGACGCCGTATTGCTGCTGGAGGTGGCGCGGGATGGCGGAGTAGTCCTCAATGATCTCGCGATAGAAATCGACGATGGCCATGTGGCCCTCGGGCGTGTGCGTGAGGCTCATGGGATGGAACCACGCATCGCGGGAGGCGAGGAACTCGCGCTGCTCTTCACCCTTCACGCGTTGGAGGCGGAGGCGTGTGCCATCGCGCACGATGTCGGCGCGGTGGATGAGGTTTTGTGCGGGTTCGCAGACGAAATACTGGCCGCGCCAGACGAGCGGTCCGCAGGCGCTGGTGAAGTAGCCGGACGCGGCGGCATCGCTGAGGCTGATCTTGCGGTAGAAGGCGAAGTATTCGGCGTGTTGCTCGCGCTTGGTGCGCCAGGGATGCGGTTTGGAGATGGGATAGACGCGAGTGTCGTCGCTGGCAGGTGAATCGAGCACAGGCGCGGCGGCATCGGGATTCCGCGTGAGGTAGCGCCACGGGATGGGCGTGACGTAGAGGCCGGGATGCGTGGTGGTGCAGGTGAAGCGCTCGCCGCTGTCGGTGAAGGCCATGCCCATCGTCTTCGTGCTGCCGCTGACGGGTT
Organism: Verrucomicrobiaceae bacterium; assembly: GCA_031411715.1. Lineage (GTDB taxonomy): Bacteria > Verrucomicrobiota > Verrucomicrobiia > Verrucomicrobiales > Verrucomicrobiaceae > Prosthecobacter. The sequence continues at coordinate 1,267 of JANOBP010000628.1, forward strand.
CGATGGCGCTGCCATCGGCGCGGATTCGGAAGTCGGTGGCGGGCAGGGTGACGGGCTTTGCCAAATACGGTCCGCTGATCTCGCCTCCTGCCCAACCGCGACCGAAATAAAGCCAGCCGTCCGGTCCCCATGTCGGTGCATTGATGCCGCGCTCCAGATTGCCGGTGCCAAAGCCGGTGAAGAGCTTTTCGTTCACGTCGGCCTGGTCGTCGCCGTTGCTGTCTTTGAGGAAAACGATGTGCGGTGCGCAGGCGACAATGATGCCGCCATTCGCCGCAGCGATGCCGTAGCACGGCGGCAGGCGATCCGCCCACACGATGGCCTTGTCCATGACGCCATCGCCATCAGTATCGCGCAGGAGCTTCACGGTGCCGTAGGTTTCGGCCTCGGCTTTCTTTTTGGCCTCCTCACTGGCCTGAATACGGCGCACTTCGAGGTCGAGCTGGCCGGATTTGTTCAGCTCGTCGATGTCGTATTGCCCTTCGACATTGTAGCCGTGCAATTCGCAGACAAAGCAGCGTCCCTTGTCATCCCAGCAGATGCCACTCGGCTCATTGATGAGCGGTTCGCTGGCAAGCAGGCGAATCTGGTAGCCTGCGGGCAGTTGGAAGAGCTTCGCGCTTTCAGCAGGCGAGAGCGGCGGCTGCGCGTCGTCGGGGTGAGGGATTTCGGCAGGTGCCATGGTGAAGGCGGCTAAGAGCGATAGCAAAACAAGTCGTTGCATGTCCTCAATACTGGCTCTCCAGCTCAAATCTCCCGAAATGATGCTCGCGAGATGGCAGAGTCGTTTGTCTCGCTTTGCCCGGTTGCTGACTGCCGAGGTGATTTCCTTCATCAACCATCAATCAATGGTCCACCCAGCTTGACGGATGATCACGGCTGCGGCTGCACGTCTGGCACGGAGGGGCCGGTAGCTTGGGCGAAGCGGATCTTGGAGCGGCGCATGAGGGTGCCGAGGCAGAGGTCGGCCAGGGGGAAGACGACGTTGAAGTTTTTATGCATGTAGCGGTGATGCAGGAGGTGGTGGCCGTTCAGGCGGCGGAAGAGCCAGGGCTTCTCAATGCGGCGCGCTTTGGGCAGGTGCATGCACCAGTGGATGTACTCATAGACGCCGTAGTAGATGCTCATGCCGAGCACGGCACCGACCAGCATGGCCCAGTGGCCAACGAAGAGGCAGAGAATGAGGCAGGGCAGGGTGGCTAGCAGGATGAGGGCGGGGCCGTTCCACCAGGCCATGGGGATGGTGCTTTTGTCCTTCTCCTTGATGAGGTGGTAGGTCTGGTCGGCCTTGAAGGTGCTGTGGTGGACCACGGCATGGGCCTGGAAGGCGTAACGGAAGCTGCCGACGGGGCGGTGCATGACGTATTTATGAATGGACCACTCGAAGAATGAGCCAACGAGCACCATGCCCACGAAGCCAATGCTGCACCAGAATAGAAAGTCGTACATGAAGGAGGGGTTGCCGCGCAGCGGACAGTCGTTGTCCGTGAAACGGGCGCTCAAGGTGTCTGATGCGGGAAAAAAAACCACCGTTTTGTCGGGTTTCTTCGTGGCGGGGTCTTGCGCAGGTGAAGTGGCTCGAAAGAATGGGCACTGGCCCTCCGTCCATTCACGCTCATGCACCTCCGCACCCTCCTCGCCGCCGTTTTTGCCCCAGTCATGCTCCTGGCCCAGCCAGCCACCACGCCGGTGTTTTGGCCGGTGAAAAGCGGCCCCACGGCGAATGGCGTCGTGCCAGTAGCCGATGCGGGGAAGATTCCTCTGGAGTGGGATGGTGCCACGAGCAAGAACATCGCATGGCGCACACCTTTGGAGGGCAATGGCCACTCCACGCCAGTGATCGGTGGCGACGTGATCTGGTTCACCGCAGCCACGACGGATGGCAAGAAGATGTATGTTTACGGCATCGACCGCCACAGCGGGAAGATCCTGCATCACATCCTGATCTTTGAGAATGCCACGCCTGAAGAGCTGGGCAATCCGCTCAACAACTACGCCGCCCCATCCCCTGTGCTGGAGGCGGACGCGCTCTACGTCCACTTCGGCACCTACGGCACGGCGCGGATCGATCCAGCCACGGGCAAGACCGTGTGGGAGCGGCGGGACATCAATGCGCGTCACTTTCGCGGCCCCGGCTCCTCGCCCATCGTGCATGGAGACATGCTGGTGCTCTCCTTTGACGGCATCGACAAGCAGTTCGTGACCGCCTTGGACAAAAAGACCGGCAAGACGCTCTGGACCACCCCGCGCTCGACGGATTACGGCGACCTCGATAAAGAAGGCAAGCCCACCCGTGATGGCGACATGCGCAAGGCCTACCACACGCCGGCGGTGTTTGAGATCGGTGGGAAAGAGGTGCTCGTCTCAGTGGGATCGCGCGCTGCCTTCGGTTATGAGGCTAAAACGGGCAAGGAACTCTGGACCATCCGCCACGGGGGCTTTAATGCGGCCATCCCGCCCTACCGGCTCGGAGACCTGCTGCTCATCAACACAGGTGCCGAGCGCGCCCACACCGTCGGCCTGCGGATCGATGACAAAATGACCGGCGATATCACCGCGAGCCACACCGTCTGGGACAAGGATAAGCGCAACGCCAGCGAGGCCTGCCCCATTTTACTCAACGGCACCCTCTACCAGCTCACTCGCGGTGGCATCCTCTCCGCCACGGATGCCAAAACGGGCAAGGACCTCTGGGAAGACCGCCTGCAAGGCCGCTTCCTCTCCAGCCCCATCGCCTTCGGGGACAAGCTGCTCATCTGCAACGACCCCGGCCAATGCTACCTCGTGCGTGCCACGCCGGAGAAGTTCGAGGTCTTGGGCACCAACCTGCTTCCTGAGCTGGTAACCTCCTCCCCCGCTGTGGCGGACGGCGCGCTCTTCGTCCGCACGGCAGGCGCTCTTTACAAGATCGCCACCAAGTGAGGCGGGGCACTTCCGGGGCTTCCGAGTAGGTCAAAAGTCCCGCTCCTCGCACAAAATCGTCGCAAACTTGCTCATTCCGTGCTAAAATGCCTACCCTATGGCAACCACTACCACACCTCAACGCAAGGCACGTTTCACTCGCCGGGTTCCTGATCATGTGACGGACGAGCTGGTCAATGTGCTATCCAGCCAGGAAGCCTACGACTTCAACAAGCTCTTCGCCCTGGTTTACGACAATCTAAAGCTCAAGAACGCCGTCAGCGGTGGTGAAGAAATGCTCCGCCTGCGCTCCTATGAGAAGCTGCAGAACCTCGTGAGCCGTGGGCTTTGCGCCAAAGTCGCCGCCGGCACCACCAAGACCTACCGTGGCCTGGAAGGCCTCCGCGCCGCCCACAATGCCGCACTCGCCGCCCGCTCGGCCGCGATTGCCGCCCGCATGTAAAGCCACGCCCTCCCCAAAGTAGCCCAGTTGCGCCGCAACTGGAGTCCGAGAGCCTGTTCCACAGGAACAGGGCAACTTTCAAAGTAGCCCAGTTGCTGTGCAACTGGAGGCTGCACCGGTGGCAGCGCAGCCGTGCCACACTAATTCCTCAAAGGGCAGCGCTGGCTGAAAAGGGGGCACCCCCGCGCGGAATGGGGGCGTAGCCCGAGCGCGCCAACTCCGCCCCCGCCCGGCGGAACTCCGCCCCCCAGACGGCCGGGGGCAGCGCTCCCGGCGGGAACTCCGCCCCCCAGCCGCTCAGCGCCGCCCCCGGCGCGCTCAGGTCCGCCCCCGCGCCAAAAGGGGGCGGCGTTTTGCCCAGGAAAGCCCCTTCTGGAGTGCCAAAAGGCAGCCCTGGGGTCAGGAAGCAGGCAGGAAAGCGGTTCAGGGCAGTCATAGCAGGCGGGAGGTCGTGCGGCCCCCATTCCAGCGCAGAACCCGCCGACCCGTTAGCCAAATGGGTTTGGCATCCCCGGCTCCGAAACGCAGGCGGACTCTGACGTGATCGCCGAGCATCGGAACTCAAGGCGGCTTGTCTGTGAGACGGAGAGTCACTTTCGTGCAGCCAGCCTAGGGAAGCTCGATTTTACCGCAAAGGGGCAGAGAGGCGGAGGAGCAAAGTTTCAGACCTCTGCACCTCTGCTCCTCGGCCCCTCTGCGGCAACATTCGATCGAGCGTGGAAAATGCAGGCAAACTCCCAGTCTCAAAATCTCCCAGTCTCAAAGTCCCTCTACTCAGCCTCCGCCGCCTCCATCAGCTCCGTCACCCGGATGCCGAAGCGCATGCAGATCCGTGCCAGCGTGCTCAGCAGCGGCACATGCGTGCCCTGCTCGATGTTCAGGATCGTCTGGTCGGACACCCGTGCGTCTTTGGCCAGTGCATACGCGCTGATGTCCAGCGCTTCTCGCCGCCGCCGCACCTCCGCCCCCACGCGTTGATTGATCCATGTAGCGTATTCATCCGGGTCCGTCGGGGCAGGTTGGTGGTGCATAAGGCCGCCAACTTGCCAAAGCCTAGGCCGAACGGCATCTCCGCCAACGAAGTCCGTGCGCAGCGTGTGCAATCTGCCATCATCGCCGCTTCCCATGGCCGTCGAAACCAAGCCACTCTCCTTTCCTCCAGTTTGGGTTCCGGCCTGTTACTCAGACAACACTTCCATGATCCAAGATGAGCGTGATATTCGACGTTTTTGTTGCCTGAGTACGGCATAGGGGGGTAAAACGCCATCATGAAATTTAAACCACGTACTCAGACCAGTTTTCCGTCGCCTATAAAGCTGCTGACAAACCTCGCGATCTGTTAATGATCTTCAATGTTCGATCAGAAAATTAAAATGAAGAAGGCCCCAACTGTTTACGCCCTGCTGTTTGTTAATTTAGGCATTTTCGTAGCCACGGTTACCCTCTTGCCGAGACGGAGTTCATGGGGTTCCAGCGGGCCACTAAGTTACTTCCTCAATTCCCGTGATCGTTGGGATATCGCGTGGGGCGTTCTCGTTGCGGATATTATCCTTTCTATCGGCATCTTCTTGTTACTTTACGCTAAAGGCGCATTTGAACAGAAACCAAAGAAGATCGAACAAGACGTCGATCCTAACGCCTGACCCGCCCCGAGTTGAAAGCGTCATGACAACTCAACCATTACCCCAGCAGTCGGAGCGCGTCCTCAGTCAGGCGTGGGATGACTCGGACGTTCGCCCAAGTAGCAGAGCCTGTCGCCCGATGCCCTGGAACTTCGACACCAAGCAGTTCGATCCGCCGTTGACCTTGGCGGACATCTCGGCGCTTTCGAGCCCAACGGATCAAGTTTTCCACCTTGAGGATTTTGTTTTCTTCAAGAGCAACCAGCTCAAGTTGCCTCTTTCCCGTGCGGAGATGATGTTTCGCGACACTGCTGGACTCCACGGAGAGATTCTCAGCGATGGCTGGCACAGCCCATTTTATCAGATTTACTCTTGGGATCAGTTCAGTGACATCATTGAAGTCCTCAATCACTGCGGTCATCAGGAGGCAGCCAAGCTTCTGGCAGATGCCCGCCACATTTTTTATCGAGGACGAAGTGATCTGAAGACTGAAGAAGATCGTCTTGAGGCTGGGATTGATGGTTGGCATCTGACCCCACAGGAGAAGGAGCGCTTCTACGATATTGGTGAGGCGTTCGAGAAACTGGCTGAGACCGCTTACTACCCTGACCTCGTGAAGTGGTTCCATGCACACCAAGAAGACTTCAGCGACTTTCCACGATGAACATAGTATCACTCAACGGGGCGAAACGGATGCAGGCAACGGCTCGAAGGCTATCTGTCGTGTCAGCAACGTCTTGCGCTCGCCGTCGCCTGATCCGAGTCGTTAGGCGACTCCACACATCTCCCGTGAGAACGACGCTGCAAATCCTCTTGTTCGTAGTCTTGTCCGCCGCACACGCGCAGGACTTCAAGAGCGCCTCTTACCTTAGATTCGAGTATGTTCCCGGACGTTCAGGCGAGGGATACACACTCAAATACTCCCAGCCGCTCGATCCCGCTCCTTTCCTTGCAGCGCTTTCAACTGCCGACCGCGTCGCCGGTGAGTCCCACGAGGCAGACGCCGTTATCGTCGAGGCCGACATCACAATCGGCCACGATTATTACCGCGCTTTCTTTCCTGCCTTACCGACTCACGGTTCTTCCTACACCTTCGCGATTGTACCTGCGAAGCGACGGACAGACCGAACACATTTCAAGATTCCAACAGCGCGTTATCCGGCTTTTGTAGCTCTGTATCGTCAGATACTCGACGAGCATTACTTCCCATCTCGCCCCGGCTCGCTCTAATGAAAACGTCGTTCAACGAAACGGATGCAGGAAACGGTTCGTATGGCATCTGTCGTGTCATTGACGGTTGCCAGCGCGCCCCGGCGCTGCCCTTTGGGTTGCCTTCGGCAAGCGATGTCGCTCCGCTCCATTCCCGCTCGCCGTCGCCTGATCCGAAACGTTGATATGGCGACTTCGCACGTATCCCGCAAAAATGGACACCTATTCTCAGATCTCCAGACAGGTTTCGTGGACGCTGTTTGTAGTCACGCTTTTGTTGGCGTTCCTTGTCTTCTTTGCGGTTGGGTTCGTTTCCGTTTTCGTTGGCTTCATTCAGCACCTCATGGTGCCAGAAAAGCCTTGGCGCTTTGCTCGGGCACTTTGGTTCGGGGCATCCGTCATGGTGCCTGCGCTTTTCCTCGCACGGTTTTACTTCGTTGTGGCGGCTAGGGCCTATTCATCGCGTTACGCGATCATTGGCTGGACCGCTTCGGCCTGTTATTACGCCGCTTTGACCTGGCTCTTCGTCTTCTACATGCCCGGAACTGTTCAGACGTCAGGCAGCGCGTTGCAACTCCCTCTATCATTCATCAGCGGTGCAGCGTTCTGCGTTTCTCTCTACCTTGTCATTCGGTATCCGCGTCCGCCTCAGCTCCCGCCCGATGATTCACGCTCACCCAACGCCCCCAAACCTTAAAGGGTGCCTTGCTGCGAGCCTGAGCGAGCCAGCAGATGCCCTGGGGTTGAACGCGGCCTTGCCGCGATGAGCGGCATCCCTGAAGCGAAGCCATCCCGCAGAACCTGCGCCGCAGGATAACCCCGGTGCGTGGCGGGCTGCGGTTTGTTGGTGAACAACATTTGACGGTCCCGCCGCTGCTCGCTACCCATCCGCACCCTTTCCCCTGCCATGTTGGAAAACTACCTGCCCATTCTTCTTCAAGTCCTCATCGCCGGAGGTTTCGCCGTGGTCACGCTGGCGGCCTCTGCCTTGCTGGGTAAATCCTCCAAGCAAAACGACACCAAGGACAGCGCTTACGAGTGCGGCATGCTCCCCGTGGGCGACAGCCAGCCGCGCTTCAGCGTGAAGTTCTACATCGTGGCGATGCTCTTTGTGCTGTTCGACATCGAGGTGGTGTTCCTCTACCCATGGGCGGTGATTTATAAAGATTACCTCAGCGCCTTTGATGCATCGATTCTCGCCTTTGCCTTCAGCTTTGCCGTCATCCTCCTCGGTGCCTTTGGTTACGCCTGGAAAAAGGGTGCGCTGGACTGGAAAACCTAGCCTTCAGGCCTCCAACCTCGATTCATGATTGCTTACCTGAGCCTGTTTCAGCTCAAGCCCGAGGTTACCCCGGAAAAACTCGAGAATCTGATGGCGCAGACCCGCGTCCTGCTGCTGCGCATCCCTGAGGTGCTGACCGTGAAGACGGGCAAGCGCATCAACCCCTCGGACCCGTCTCCTTGGTTCGTCTATCTCGAGGTCGAGACCATGGATAAGCTCGTCATCTGCCAGGACGACCCCTACTACATCAAGTACCGTGAGGAAGTGCTCAAGCCCCACATCGCCGAGCAAGAATCCACGGCCTTTGAGATGGACCCGCGCAAAGACGTGAAGTACTCCTGACCGGAGCCACGTATCGACTGCGGCCATTCGTCCTTCCGCATTCATTTGTTTTATTCGCCATGCTCACCTTCGACGCCCACCTCGACCTCTCGCTTAATGCCCTCGGCGGCTTCAATCGCGACCTCCGACTCCCGGTTCATGAAATTCGCCGCCGTGAGGATGGCATGACCGGTAAAGGTCGCGCCGCCGGCACCACCGCCTTCCCTGAGATGCGCCGTGGCAAAGTCGGCATCTGCGTGGCCACTCAGCTGGCGGGCTGCATGCCAGGACCCTCGCCCATCGCAGGCTGGATGTCCCCGGAGCAGGCGTGGGCGGAGACGCAGGGCCAGCTCTCGTGGTATCGTGCCATGGAGGAAGCCGGTGAGATGACCCAGATCACCAATCTGCGTGAACTCGACGAAGCGGTCGCGCTTTGGAATGACGCCAGCATCCCTGACGACGAGAAAGCCATCGGTTATATCCTGAGTCTCGAAGGCGCTGACTCCATCCGCAGTGTCGGGCATCTTGAGGATGCATGGTCACAGGGCCTGCGCGCCATGGGGCCTGCGCACTATGGCGTGTGTCGTTATGCGCTTGGTCATGATCAGGTCGGCCCGCTGCCCGCTGGTGGCAAAGAATTGATCCAGGAGATGGACCGCCTTGGCATGATCCTCGACGTCACGCACCTCAGTGACGCCTGCTTCTGGCAGGCACTGGAAATCCACCACGGCACCGTCTGGGCCAGCCATAGCAACTGCCGTGCACTCGTCCCGAATCCACGCCAGTTCTCGGATGAGCAGCTCAAAGCCCTCATCGAGCGCGGAGCCGTCATCGGTGCCGCCTTGGATGCCTGGATGATGATCCCAGGCTGGGTGCGTGGCAAAACCACACCGCAAGAAACTGGGCTCAAGCTCGAGGTTATCTGCGACCACATTGACCACATTTGTCAGCTCGCCGGCAACGCGCGACACGTCGGAATTGGCAGCGATCTCGACGGCGCTTTCGGCCGCGAACAGACCGCTGGCGACCTCGATACCATCGCGGACCTCGCGCGCCTTCCGACGATGCTGGAAAATCGCGGGTACACCGCCGCCGATCTCGAAGGGATCGCTCACGGAAACTTCCTTCGCGTCCTGCGGACGGCCTGGAAATAGCGCCCCGGCATTTTTCGATTCACTCCTTCCATGGCTCAAAACCCACCTCCCCATCCGATTCGCGCATTCCTTTTCGATATCGGGAATGTCCTGCTCAAATTCGACTTTGGCGTGGCGCTCAAGGCGCTCGCGGCTCAGAGCGAAGTGCACGACCCG
>JANOBP010000629.1:0-3361 GCA_031411715.1 Verrucomicrobiaceae bacterium
GAGTCATTGATGCCGAACTGTATCACGACGACTCGCGGTTTAAAACGCAGCACGTCTTCTTGAAGGCGCTTGCGTGCCTGCACAGTCGTGTTGCTTGGAATGCCCGCATTGTGAACGCTGAGTGATGAGCCGATGCTTTGCAGCGCTTTCCCCACCAACGTTGCATACACTTGGATACTTCCACGCAGCGCAGTCGTCGAATCGCCGAACATGATGATGCCACCGAGCTTTGGCGTCGCTTTAGGAGGTGGCACAAAAACGGGAATCTCACCCGCCAGTAGGTCCGCAGTGTTGATTTTCATGCGCAGACCACCCTGCATCGTCGTGATCCACAATTCGCCAGGCTTTCGCTCATAAAGATACGGATAGGACACGCGACCTCCCGGCACATAACTGACCGCAACGATGACGGGTTTCGACCACGAGGCCGTTTCGTCGCTCGAAAAGGCCAGCGACAATTCAGCACGGCTCGAACCGCTTTTCGGGTCATGCCGCGGCGGCGCATTCCAGAGCAAGGCGATGCGTCCATCAGCGAGGCGTGCCATTTGAGGGCAGCAGGTGACCGATTGGATCGCCGTTTGCTTCAGGCCATCCCATTTCAAGCCATCGCGTGAAGTCGCTTCCCACAAAAAGCCCGACTCCGTGCGCAGCAGGAGGTAAAGCGAGCCATCTTTGCGCTCAATGACACTGCCTTCGATCGAACCCGCGTGATCATGCGCACCGACGCCATAGTCCAGCACATCACCGCGTTGCCAAGATTTGCCGAGATCGTCGGAAACCCACATCACCGTCGCGTGCCGCCATTCAGGTATGATTTCCTGTCCCACGAGCACGAGGCGGCCGCTTTTCATCTGGATGAGCGAGTGAATGCAGCCACACCACGGCTCACTGAGCTTCACCGGAGCCTCCCAAGTTTTGCCATCATCGGTGCTGCGGCATGAATAAGTCGGAAGCACGAATTCCTTCCAGCTCACGGCCTTATCGCCCCAGCGCCAACCATTCGGAGCCTTCCGCCCCGCACCATTCATCCACGCAGAAATGATAACACCTTCTCGAGTGCGCAGCAGCGCACGTTCGTTGCTAACATTGAATTTTGCCGGTTCAGAAAAAAGCGGCGCGCTAGTCCATGTGCGGCCTTCGTCGCTACTGCGCACCGCACTCTTTGAGTCCATGCAAAGCACACCACCATCTGCCGTGCTGACAAAAGGACCCTGATGGCTAAAGGGCAGTGCCGAAGCTTTAGGGTGTAGTAAAGGCGCATCAGCGGCATAAGTTGACGCGACACTGAGTAATAGAAGAAAACGTTTCATGCCAGAGTCAGACGCGTCAGGCCGCACCGAACTGTCCGATTATTTCTGGAGTCTGCGCGGCACAGCCAAACAAACCTTGATGCTTGCGAAGAACGAACACATGCCAGCGTTTGTTGGGACCACCCATTCACATCCCATGATCCGCTCCACACTCAATTCGTTCCTCGTCGCTCTAGCGATAGCTGTCACCGCTCACTCTGAACAAACGGGGAGCGCTCGGCGCGTCTTCGTTGCTGACTCCGACACCAAGGTGCTCGCGATCGTCGGCGCGGATGGGAAGTCGGAGTGGGAGGTGAAGGTCGGGGCGATTCATGACGCGCATCTGTTGGCCAATGGAAATGTTTTGCTCCAACAGGGCTGGACGAAGGTGCAGGAGATCACGCCTGCTCATGCCGTGGTGTGGGAGTATGATGCCGGGAAGGCGAATCCAGGGCAGCGCGTGGAGGTTCATGCGTTTCAGCGGCTCGACAACGGGCTCACGATGATCGCCGAGTCGGGGCCATCGCGAATCATTGAGGTGGATAAGGATGGCACGGTGAAGCACGAGATGAAGCTCAAGGTGGCCCAATCAAATGCGCACAGTGATACGCGGCTGGTGCGCAAGCTGGCGAGTGGCAATTACCTCGTCGCGCATGAGAAAGATGGCTTTGTCCGCGAGTATGAACCGACGGGGAAGGTGGTGTGGGAGTTCGAGGTGCCAATGTTTGGCAAGGAGAAGAAGGGCGGGCATGGGCCGGAGGCTTTTGGCAACTCCGTGTTCAGCGCCACACGACTCGACAACGGCAACACACTCATCGGCGCGGGCAATGGTCATAGCGTGCTCGAAGTGACGCCTGCGAAAGAGATCGTCTGGAAGATTGCGCAGAATGACCTGCCTGGAATCACGCTGGCATGGGTCACCAGAGTCGCGCGTTTGCCAAATGGTAATACCATCATCGGCAACTGCCATGGCGGGCCAGAGAACCCGCAAATCATCGAAATCACACCGGACAAGAAGGTCGTGTGGACATGGAAGGACTTCACCAAGTTCGGTAACTCGACCACCGTGGTCGAAGTCCTCGATGGCAAGAAGTAGCCGCCGCGCATGTGCCTTCGTTTTGCCATCTGTGTCGCCGTCATGATGACCGGAGCATGTCTTCGTGCTGCCGAGTCGTCCGCGACGGACATGGAGTTCTTTGAGAAACGCATCCGTCCTGTGCTGGCGGGGCGTTGCTATGACTGTCACAGCGTGTCTGCCGACAAGGTCAAAGGCGGGCTCTTGCTCGATAGTCGTGCGAGCATCCTCAAAGGTGGTGACACGGGCCCGGCCATCATTGCTGGCGATACAAACGCGAGTTTGCTCATCCAAGCCGTGCGCTGGTCGGACAAAGACCTTGAGATGCCGCCGAAGAAGAAGCTCAGCGATACTGAGATCGCTGATTTGACGACTTGGGTAAAAATTGGCGCTCCTTGGCCTGCTGGCGATGCGGCTCCGGTGGCCGTGCGGCGCGAGTTTAGGATCACGGACAAAGATCGTGCGCACTGGGCCTTTCAGCCGTTGAAAAAGCCGACTCCTCCTTCTGTCAAAGCAAGCGCACTGGTCGCGAATCCCATTGATGCGTTCATCATCGCGAATCTCGAAGCAAAAGGCCTCAATCCAAATCCAGCGGCTGACAAACGCGCGCTCGTTCGCCGCGTGCATTACGATCTCACCGGTCTGCCGCCGACTCCGCAAGCAACTGAGGCATTCGTTGCCGATTCTTCACCGAAGGCTTGGCCTAACCTCATTGAGCAGTTGCTAAAGTCTCCACACTACGGCGAGCAGTGGGGCCGGCATTGGCTGGATCTTGTTCGCTTTGCTGAGACAAACAGTTACGAGACGGATCACGCAAAGCCAAACGCATGGCGCTACCGCGACTATGTCATCCGCGCCTTCAACGACGACAAGCCTTACGACCAGTTCATCCGCGAGCAGCTCGCGGGCGATGAGTTTGCGGACTTGACGACGGATAGCATCATCTCCTCGGGATACTTTCGGCTCGGTATCTGGGATGCGGCTACAGCAGACAGGG
>JANOBP010000630.1:0-5357 GCA_031411715.1 Verrucomicrobiaceae bacterium
GCTCAGGCCACGCTCAGTTGCTGGCTGACGCTAACCTCACTCTTCGTCATGCTGCGGCATGGCTTACGTTAAGGGGCTGCCCCATCCTCCTCTGACTTCTACTCTTCTTCTTACTCCCTCGCGAATGGTGAACGACCTTCGCTCCAGGGAGGCGGAGTATGAGTAAGAGGAGGAGTCAGATAATACTGTCGAATGAATCAGCGCTTACGCTAAGATCTCACTCACCACCCGCGCTGCTGGATTCTCGACAAGGATCTGATCCGTGCCATTGCGCTTGTAGCTGAGTTTTTTCGGATCAAGTCCGAAGAGATGCAGCAGTGTCGCGTGGTAGTCGAAGTGGTTGACCACATCCTTGACCGCCTTGTGACCAAATTCATCCGTCTCCCCGTGCATGTGCCCTGCTTTGAAACCACCACCGGCCACCCACATGCTGAAGCCATAGGTATTGTGGTCACGCCCGACCGCCTTGCGATCCTTGGCCCCTGCACGGTTTTGGATCACTGGAAGCCGCCCCATCTCGCCACCCCAGTGAACGATCGTGGTGTCCAGCAGACCGCGTTGCTTCAAATCCGTCACCAGAGCCGCCGAGCCCTGATCCACGTACAAACAGGCAGCCGGCAACGAAGTCGAGATCGTGTTGTGATGATCCCAAGTCTGATTCCCGGTGAACAGTGACACGCAGCGCACCCCGCGCTCCACCAATCTCCGGGCGATGAGGCATCGCGTGCCAAACTCCGCCGCTGCCGGATTGTCGATGCCATAGAGCTTCCGTGTGGCGGCGCTTTCCTGACTGATGTCCAAAGCTTCCTTCGCTGCGGTCTGCATGCGTGCTGCCAACTCAAAACTCTGGATGCGCGCCTCGAGATCCGTCTCACTAGGACGCGCTTCGAGGTGCTCACGATTGAGACGCTGAACGAATTGAAGATAGCGAGCTTGCGCGTCTCCTTTGAGGCTCAGTGGCGCGTCCAGGTTAGGAATGCGCGGCTCTTTGGGCCGAATGACCGTGCCTTGGAAAAGCGATGGCAGCCAGCCGTTGCTCCAATTGTCCACGCCAAGCACCGGAAGGCCGCGCGGGTCCGTCAGCGCCACATACGCTGGCAGATCCTGATTCTCCGAACCCAGACCATACGTCAGCCAACTCCCCAACGTGGGCCGTCCACCCGTGACCTGACCATTGAGCAGCGCATAGATCGACTGACCGTGATTATTCACGCCCGTATGCATCGAGCGTATCAGCGTCACATCATCCGTGATGCGTGAAAAGTGCGGCAGCAACTCGCTCACATCCATTCCGCACTCGCCGTGCTTCTTAAACTTCCACGGGCTGCCCATGACCTCACGACTGGCACCTGCGGCATCATCATACTTCACCTCACCGGGGAAATCCTTGCCATCCAGCCGCGTCAGCTCCGGCTTCGGATCAAACAAGTCCATGTGACTCGGCCCGCCTTGCATGAACATCGAGATCATCGCCTTCGCCTGCCCAAAGCCGTGCGGCATCTTCGGCCTCAGATCAAAATGCGGCGTCAGCGCGCGATCCGATGTGGCCAGAAGCCTCTGCTCCTTCATCAGCATCGCCAAAGCAATGCCCCCGATGCCATAGCAGGAGTTGTTAAGGATGGAGCGGCGTGTGTGAAGCATGAAGTCAGTACGGCGCTGGAAAAGCGAGTCTAACGGGTGGAACAGCGCTCAGTTCAAGAAGCACCTATTGCTTTCATTCCTGCAAAACAGTAAAACGAGACTCAATGCCCTGCTTTTTAGTGTTACCCATATGAAACTGCTTCTCTTTGGCTGTGCCATGTCTTGGATTGTCTGTCGCGCTGGCGCAGCTGAGGTCCCGTGTGCGCAGTTGCTCTACATGGTGGAAGTTTACACGCTGCCACATGAAATGGCGTATGAGCTTACCTCGCAGTCATCCAAAGGCCCTGAACTGCATGCGCGCCTTTTGGAGTCTGTGAAAGCCAAAACGGCAACGCTGAGCAAGCTGATGCTCTTGAAGTCGCGCCGTGATTTAGGAGCTACCTTGAAACAAATCGAGAGCTATGAATATCCCACGGAGTTTGACCCGCCACAGGTGGTCCAAACGCTCGCGCTGGTCGATCCAGGGCCAAAGTCTGCCACCCAGGCACTGCCCGCAGCCGATCCAGGCAAAGAAGCCCTCTCGCCCTTGAATGCCGGTCTCGGCACCATATCCACCACCACGCCCACGGCATTTGAAATGCGCGAGCTCGGCGACAGCCTAGAAATCACCGGCAGCATGCTAGAGAACAGGGAGCTGACATCCTACAAGTTGAGCAGCACCGAATTGATGTCGGTCGTCACAGCAGGCGACATTCCACAGCCCGTTTTTTCATCACGGCATCTTGAGGGCACTGTGCAGCTCAAGGCAGGTCAGCCAGCCTTTCTCGGCACCTACAGTCCTGCGAAGAAGTCTGGCGCACCAAATGAAAACCCCGGCCAGAATGCCTCACTGGCCTTTCTAACGGCACGCAGTGCGCCAGTGCCAAAGCCAGAGGAACTGCCCGTTGTTTTCACTTACCCATCCCTACGGCTCACGCTGGAGATTGTCTCGATGGATAAATACGCCGCCCATTCGCTCATGCTGGAGTCACTGGATGATGTGGCGCTATCCAATCGAGTCGCAGCGCTGATTGACCAGCAGCAGGCTGTGCGTGAGACCACGCTGGCCGTGCGCACCAAGCCAACTCAACGCACGACCGTGCGGAATGCGGATGAACTCATCGCGCCGACGGAGTTTGATCCACCTCAAGTGATCGGAAATCTGATCATCGCCAATCGAGAACTGCTCAAGGATCTGCGTGCAGGTAAGCAAACGGGCATCGGCACACCGCCCGCGATGGAGGGCGGCAATCCGAACGGCGGCTTTGGATTCATCACGACCCTGAGTCCGACAGCCTTTGAAATGCATCCTTTGGGGGAAAGCGCCGAGTTCGAATTCACCGAAACCGAGCAAGGACTGGAAGTTACCCTCGGCGTCGAAATGACACGACTCAGCGGCACCGTTCCTTATACGGGCATCGATCATCCCGTGGTCGAAACCCGTGCGTTTACCACGTCTGTCTATGCCATCGAAGGTCGGCGCGTCTTGCTCGGCACTTTGAATAAGCCGCTCAACACCGGCTTCGCGGCATCCAATCAGCTCGACCGCATCTGGCTGGCCTTCCTGCGTGTCTCCGCCAAATAAATCGCCACTCCCCCGCCTGCACCATGCGCTACCATTTGCTTCTCGCTTCTGTGCTCACCTTTGGCGCGGCTTACGCCGCCGACGTGGAACCCAAATCAACCCTCTACATCCTGCGGGTCTTCACCCTGCCCAAAACGGATGGATTACACCTGCTAGCTCAAGATCTCGATGACCGAGCTCTTCAGCAACACTTGTTAGATGCCGCCAAGACCAATCCCGCGCTCTTGGACAAGCTCATCCTCGTGGCGGGCAATAACCAGAATGATATCCGAGTCCAATTGGCTGACGAGTTGATCTACCCGACCGAGTTTGATCCGCAGCAGTGCCCACAACAGCTTGCCATTGGCGATTCAGCACTCGTCCAGGTGCTCCAGAAGTTTCTCCAGCCCTCACCACCACCGGAACCCTTACCTCAAGCCGCACCAGCCGCCAATCCGGCACCTCTGCCGCGCCATCCAGTCAATCTCGGGCTAGGCATCATCACCTCCATCACACCGACCGCATTCGAAACGGCGCTCCTCGGTGACCAGTTGGACATCACCGTCAATATCGAAGGAGTCACCTCCATAAACTATGAGCGGAAGCGACTGGCGGGCTTCCAGCTCTTCAATGGGGAACAACAAGCGCACTTCAACACACGCCAGCTCCAAAGTAGCATCTCCGTGGTACCAAACGTGCCCTATTTCCTCGGCACCTGCTCCGCCGCACAATCCAGTGGCAGTGCCTTTGAAGACAAAGCCGCCACCATCTCGCTGGCCTTCCTCACGGCACGTGCGTCTGTCCTGCCAAGCCTCGTCGCTGCGGTGAAACCACCGGAGGACGGGACCAGCCTCATGGCGCACTTATCCGTCATTTCCCTGCCGAAAATGGCCGCCGCAGCGCTCATCCAAGAGGGCATCACGGACAACGCGCTTCTCATCCGATTAAATGAGTCCATCAAAGCCGGACAAGGACGGCTGGAAACCTTTCTGAGTGGTCGAGTGACCGTTGGCAATCAAGTAACCTTGGCTGAGACGGACGAGTACATTTACCCAATAGAATTCGACCCACCTCAGTTGGTTTCAAATCTCGTGATCGCCGATGACGCACTCCTGAGTGACCTCCGCGCTGGGCGGCAGCTTGGCACAGGCGCAGCTCCTCCCACCAGCAATCCACACAACGGCGGCTTCGGATTCATGACCCGAAGCACGCCGACTGCTTTTGCCATGCGCCCCATGGGCACCAGTCTCGAAATCGAACTCAGGCGCAGTGACCAGGACTTGATCCTCCTCGCCAAACCCACTCTCACGCGTCTGATCGGGCAGCAGGTCTATATTGGCGTTTCACATCCCATTTTTAGTTCACAGAGCTTATCCATGACCCAATCCATCCGCATCGGCACACCACTGCTTCTTGGCACGCTCAATCGCCCTCTCAACACCGGCCTCAAAAATTGCGAAGCAGATGACCGCATTTGGTTCACCTTCATCACGGTGCAAGAGTGATCAATCAAGGATCCACCAACCGCTTGCGGTGCACGCGCACCATGTTCATGTCCTTGAGCTTGCGCTGGAGGCTGCGGCGGCTCATGCCGAGAAGCTCGGCGGCGACGGTGCGGTTGTTGCCGCTGCGCTGGAGGGCCTCCATGATGAGATTGCTTTCCGCTTGGGAGATGTCGAGATCGCTTTTCGGCTTGGGGGCTGCTGCGTCGGCGGTTGTGGAGGTCACGGGAACACGCAGGCCGATTCCAAGTCCACCGGGCTTCAGGAGATACGAGGGCAAGTGCTTGAGCATGACGCGGCTGCTATTGCTCATCACCACACCGTGCTCGATGGCGGCGCGCAGCTCACGGATGTTGCCGGGCCAGTCGTACTTCATCAGCGCGGGCATGGCATCCTCACCCAGCCCCTTGTAGGTCTTGGCATTGGCCTTGGCCAGCTCCTTGAGGAAATGATCTGCCAGCACCGGGATGTCACTCTTGCGCACTCGCAGTGGTGGAAGTTGCAAGGTGACGACGCGCAGCCGCCAATAGAGATCTTCGCGGAATTTTCCTTCCTCCACCATCTTGGCGAGGTCACGATTCGTTGCCGCCACCACACGGACATTGATCTGGATGGGCTTGCTGCTGCCCACGCGTTCGATTGTCTGCTCGCCGAGCGCGCGCAGCAGCTTC
>JANOBP010000631.1:0-11572 GCA_031411715.1 Verrucomicrobiaceae bacterium
GGTCAGCATCACGGCCACGGATGCGGCGGCGAGCGAGACGGGGCCGGACAAAGGCGTCTTCACCATCACACGCACGGGCAACACGGCGGCGGCTTTGGCGGTGGATTACGGCGTGAATGGCCGCGCAGTGCTCGGCACGGACTATCGCAGGCTCGATGGCCGCTCAACGATCCCGGCGGGCCAAAGCTCGATCACGGTGGAGATCGTGCCCTTTGATGATCTGCTCGATGAAGGCACGCAGGACGTGATTTTGCAGCTCCGCACGGCGCAGACACATTCCATCAGCAATTCGGCGCAAACGGCCACGGTGACAATCGCGGACAACGATGCGCCACAGGTCTATATCGAACTGAATACCGGCAGCGGCACGGAACCGGCCAGTGGCAGCGCAAGCGGGCCTGTTTTTCAAATCACGCGTCCGGCGAGTGGCACGGCGATCACGGTGAATTACACCATCAGCGGCACCGCGACGAGCGGCACGGACTTCACGGCTTTGCCCGGAAGCATCGCCTTTGCCTCAGGTGATACGAACAAGACGATCACGGTGAGCATGCTCGCGGACGCGGCGTTTGAGGACGCGGAGTCCATCACGCTCACGCTCACGCTGGCTCCTGGCACGGGCTACAGCATGCTCGCAGGCCAGCTCACCAGCATGACGGCGTGGATTTATGACGGCGATCAAGAATTGGTCGATGTGAACGTGGCGGACAGCACTGGCAGCCTCACGGTGCCATTTTCGGAAACGACGGCGACGGGCGAAGACTTCCTCATCAGCCGCCGCGTAGTCACAGCGAGTGATTTGGTCGTCAATTACACGATCACCGGCACCGCGACCAGCGGCAGCGATTTCACCGCGCTCAGTGGCACCGCGACGATCTTGGCAAATACGTTGAGCGTGTATGTCAATGTCGTGCCTATCAATGACACGACGCCGGAGGGCGTGGAGAGCATCGTGATGAACATCACGCCGACTCCTGGCAGCTACGGCACGCGCTTTGGCAGCGCCACAATGCTACTCGGCGACAATGACACTTACAGCGGCATCAGCGTGGGTTTTGCAGGCGGCACAGCCAGCACGACGGAGGCCATCGGCACTTACAATGTGCCCGTGAACATCACTGGCACGCCTGCTGGCAGTGTGACCGTGCAGTATCGCGTCAATGGCGGCACGGCAGCGGGTAATGGCATTGATTTCACACTCGCGGAAGGCGTCTTAACCTTCCCAAGTGGCACCACGAATCTGGGCATCCCAATCTTGATCAATGCAGACATCCTCCCCGAACCCGCGGAGACAATGGTGATCCAGCTTCTAAACCAAACCGGTGCCAATCTAGGGACCAGCAGCCACACGCTGACGATCAACAACGTCTCCATGCCAGAGGCCTTCACGGATCCAGTCACGAGCATTGTAGGCAATGGCGGCACGCTCAATGGTCGTGTGATGCCCGGTGGATTGGCGACTTCCTACTGGTTCGAGTATGGAGCCACCACAGCCTATGGCAGCATGACGGCGACACAAAACCTCGCGGCGAGCAATACTAGCACGGCGGTGACCTTTGCACTCACGGGAGCGCCAGTGACGACTCATTTCCGTTTGGTGGCGCAAAACAGCGCTGGAACCACCAGTGGCATCAATCAAAGCTTCACGGTGAGTTCTGCGCCGAGCGTCGCCACGCTCGCGGCTACGAATGTGGTCGTCACGACAGCCACTCTGAACGGCACGGGCAACAGCAACAGTCTCACTGGTACTGCTTGGTTTGAATGGGGTCTGACAAATGCTTATGGCAGCAGCACAACACCGACGAATCTCGCCGCCTCGACGAGTGATGTGCCGATTTTCTTCAATCTCACCGGCCTCACCCAGGCGACGACGTATTTTTACCGCGCTGTGGTGCAGACGAGTTCCGGCACGGTTTATGGCACCGGAATGAGCTTCGCCACGGGCACGCCGCTCCTGGTGCGCACTGGCAGTTTCACTGGACGTGCGCAGACAGGCATCCTCTGCGACGGCTTTATCAATCCCGGTGGCGTGAGCACGGACTGGTGGTTCGAATACGGAGCAGACACGAATTACGGGGATCAAACGCCCAACCAAACCATCAGCGGCGGCACCACTCAAATCGTGCGCCTCACGCTCAATGACCTGACACCGGGAACGGAGTATCACTTCAGACTTGTGGGTCAAAATGCCGGCGGCACGAGCTACGGTGATGACCAGACGATCACGACGCTCGAAACGGCGCCCTCAAGCATCGTGGAGCCCACTTTTGTGTTCACCGGTACCGGAACGGCCCCACAGGCTCCACTGGCGCTCGCACCTGATGGCACGCTTTGGGGTACAACGAACACGGGTGGCACCTTCAACCGCGGTACGGCCTTCAGACTCACTCCTGGCGGCACTTTGACCACGCTGGCGAATTTTTACGGCAGCACCAACAACTCTGACAACGGTCAGAATCCGCAAGGTAACCTACTGCGTGCTGGAGACGGCAATTTCTACGGAACGACGAACACGGGCGGCAGTGCCAATCTTGGCAGCATCTTCCGCGTGGAGCCGGATGGAGAGTTGACGACGCTGGTGAGCTTTACGGGCACTACGGGTGCCTATCTCGGCTCCAACCCGATCAATGGCCTCACACTCGGCGCTGACGGTGCTTTGTATGGCGTGGCTCAAAACAGCAACAGCGGCTACATCTTCAAAATGACCACCAGCGGCCTGTACGCGCAGCTCGTGGCCTTCACGGGCACCACGGGTGTGGCGCTCGGGGCGAATCCGCGCGGGAACCTTGTTCTTGGCAGCGATGGCAACTTCTACGGCACCACAGCCACCGGCGGCAGCGGCGGCGGATTTGGCACCATCTTCAAAATGACGCCAGCAGGGGTGCTGACGACTTTAGTGAACTTCACGGGCACCACCGGCGTAGCTCTCGGTGCCACGCCGACCAGCGGCTTAGTCCAACACAGCGACGGCCATTTCTATGGCATGACAAGTCTAGGTGGGACTGCAAATATCGGCACTGTCTTTCAAATGACGCAGGCTGGTGTTCTCACCACACTGACTCAATTCACAGGCATCACGGGCGCTGTGTTAGGCTCAACGCCCAAGGGGACACTCACCGTTGGCGCAGATGGTCTTCTCTACGGCAGCACGACGCTCGGTGGCAATGTCAGCACGGGCTTGGGCACCATCTTCAAATGCACGACGGCAGGTGTACTCACGACGTTGGTCAATTTTAGCGGCAGCACCGGCACTGCGCTTGGGCAAAGTCCGAATGGCGGCCTCGTGCTGCATCCGAATGGCCAATTCTACGGCACCACGAGCAGCGGTGGTGCCTATGGCAGCGGCACCATTTTCAAAGTGGCTGCGGATGGCACACTCACCACGCTGGTGAGCTGCACACCTGCCCCAGTTCTTAGCAAGCTCACGCAAGCAAGTGATGGCAAGTTATACGGCTCCACGCTCGGCGGCGGTGGTGGAAGTGGCGTGGGTACCGTTTTCGCCATGCCAGTCAATGGAGCGCCACAGATCCTCAGCGTGCTCACACCCGTGAGTGGCACGACGGCTTGGGATGCACGCGCTGGGCTGATGCAGGCCAGTGATGGCGCTCTCTACGGCCCGGTTCAAGCTGGAGCAGGATCGAGCACCAATGGCGGCATCTTGAAGCTGACCACGGCAGGCGTATTGACCAATTTGATCACTTTCACAGGCACCACCGGGAACAATTTGGGTGCCTTACCGCGAGCGGCACTCATCACGGGTCATGATGGTCAACTCTGGAGCACGACCAATGCAGGCGGCACTGGCAGCGCTGGTGTGATCTTCAAAACCACACTCGCAGGCACTCAAACGACGGTGGTGAACCTCACCGGCACCACAGGTGCCAATCCGGGCAATGGCAGCCTCTCGCCGCTGATCCGGCATACCGATGGCAATTACTACAGCGCCACCAGCACCGGCGGCACGAACAATCTCGGCACCCTCTTCAAACTAACCACGGGCGGCACACACACCGTGCTGCATCACGCCGCTTTGCTCACAGGATCGAACCCGACGGGCTTCCTCACACAGGGCACGGATGGTCATCTCTATGGTGTGACATCCGGCGGCGGCACCTATTCGGCCGGTACCGTTTTCCGCTGCACCACCGCGGGAGTGCACACACAGCTTGCCAGCTTCACCGGAACCTTGGGTGACCTCCCAGGCACAACGCCAAACGGAGGCCTCTTCGTTGGCCCTGACGGCCAATTCTACGGCGTGACGAGCAGTGGCGGCCTTTTCAGCAGCGGCACACTATTCCGCGTGAACAGCGACGGCACGGTGCAAAGCCTATACGCCTTCAGCGGACATGAGGATGGCATCTTTTCCGCATTCGGCCTCGCTTTGACCACAGGTGGCAAACTCGTAGGCGTAAGCGCCACGAGCGTGCTCGAGTTGAATCTGCCACCCGTGCCACTCGCGGGCACTGCGACCTCCATCACGGTTAACAGCGCTAGTTTGAGTGGCAGTATCATCGGCAACCAGCAAAGTGGCGCCGCGTGGTTTGAGCTGAATGGACAGGCCATTTCGACGCCACAGAGCTTTAGCGCCGGCACCACGAGCACAGCGCTCTCCGCAAACCTCAGCGGACTCGCCCCGCTGCAAACGTATCGCTACCGTGTGGTGGCCCAGGCTGGCGGCACGACGTTTGCCAGCGTGGAAAAGACCTTCACCACGCCTTCAACGGTCAATTTTGCCACCGGGAATGATGTGCCCATCAGCTCAAACGAATACACTGCGAGCGGCACGCCGGGCATTTCGCTCGGTTTTGCGCCCACACCGGGCACGGTGCTCAAACTGGTCAACAACACCGGCTTTCTGCCCGTGAGTGGCACTTACACGAATCTGCCAGAAGGCAGCCTCGTGACCGCTATAAATGGCAGCACACCTTACACCTTCGAAATCACTTACGCAGGCGGCGACGGCAATGACATCACGCTCACCGCTGTGAGTGAAGTGATCACCTTCCCACCCGTGGGCGTGAAATACGTTGGCGATGCTGCCTTCACGCTGAATGGGACATCCAGTGGTGCTTCGCCGGTTGTTTATCAAATCGTCGCCGGAGCCGCAAGTGCCAGCGTGAGTGGTAACACGGTCACGTTGACCTCCACGCCTGGCACGGTGACGATCAAAGCCACAGCAGGAGCTGCGCAGCCTAAATATCAGACGTTTGTGCTGGCTACGGCAGGCGCAGCCTTCACCTCAATCAGTGCAAGCAAACAAGGCGAGTGGTCACTCGGCATCCGAGCCAATGGAACGCTCTGGGGCTGGGGCACGAACACTTACGGCAACCTCGGTGACGCGAGCGCCACACAGCGGCGCACGCCAGTGCAGGCCGGTGTGGCGACTTGGCGCCAGGTCAACGCGGGCACGGATCACGCCGTCGGCACTCGCGCCGACGGCACGCTATGGGCCTGGGGCCGCAACAACAACGGACAGATCGGCCAAGGCAGCACCACAACGACGCAATACACCTCTCCTACGCAGATCGGCACCGCCACGGACTGGGCTTGGGTCGTCGCTGGAGCCAATCATTGTGTGGCGGTGAAGACCACCGGCACGCTTTGGGCCTGGGGATTGAATTCAAGTGGTCAACTCGGCCTAGGCTCAACCACTGCCACGTCAACTCCTACGCAAATCGGCGCCCTGACGACGTGGTCGCCAAACGGTGCTCATCTCCACGCGGGTGGCGATTTCACACTCGCGCTACAAACCAACGGCACTCTGTGGTCCTGGGGACTCAACAGCAGCGGCCAACTTGGCGATGGTAGCACCACAAATCGCGGTGCTCCGGTGCAAATCGGGTCCGTAACGACGTGGAGCCGCGTGGTGGCTGGTGCTGCATTCTCAGGCGCGTTGCGTTCGGACGGTTCGCTGTGGGTTTGGGGAATCAATGTGAATGGCATGCTCGGCGATAGTACTTTAACGAACCGCTCCTCTCCAGCCCAACTGGGCACAGACGTGGACTGGAACCGACTTGCTGCCGGAAATGCCTTCTTCATCGCCACCAAGACCAACGGAGCACTGTGGAGTTGGGGATACAATGGTGTGGGGCAGCTCGGCCAGGGAACGGCGGAAATCCTGTCTGTCGGTAATACACCCAAACAGATCGGCAACGCCACCCATTGGCAAGACATCTCCGGCGGATCGAATTACGCCATCGCCACCACCACCGACGGTGACTTGCAAGCCTGGGGCAGCAGTACCAATGCGCAGCTCGGCTGGCTACCACGCACACCACTGCCACTTCATGCGCAGATGGGGCCCGTGCAGGCTCTTGCAGGTGGTGGCAGCAACCACACGGCGCTACTTCGCAACAATGGCACGCTTTGGACGCTGGGTAGCAACGGTAGCGGCCAGCTAGGCCTCGGCATCACAGACAGCGCTCATCACCCGCTGGCGGCACCGGTTGCCGCTGGAATGACGTGGAAAGTCATCAGCTCAGGACATTCGTACATCATGGCGATCCGCAGTGACGGCTCTCTCTGGAGCGTCGGCCTCAATAGCAACGGGCAGCTAGGCGATGGCACATTGATCACTCGCAACACGTTCAACCGAATCGGCACGGATTCGGACTGGGTGGCCGTTTGTGCCAGCTCCGTCAGTGGCGGATCCCCTGCTCACACGCTCGCAGTCAAAGCCGATGGCTCGCTGTGGTCATGGGGCAGCAATACCACCGGCCAGCTCGGAGATGGCACAACGACAAATCGCACCGTGCCAGCAAGAGTAGGCGTGGCCAATGATTGGCGTACGGTATTCAGCACCGGAGGCTCACACAGCCTCGCCTTGAAGACGGATGGCACGCTCTGGGCCTGGGGACTCAATACCAATGGTCAAGTGGGCAATAACACGACCACCAACATCCTCGCCCCCGTGCAAGTGCTCGCCGATGTGCAAAGTGCCATCGGAGGCTCTGCCCACACACATGCCATCAAAACCAACGGCACGCTATGGGGCTGGGGACTCAATAGCAGCGGTCAAATTGGCGATGCCTCCACCACTCAACGCAACTTGCCAGTGCAGGTCGGCGTGGCCACGAACTGGAACTCCGTGACGAGCACCAATAGCACCAGCAGCTCCGGCACACGAGCCGATGGAACGCTATGGGCCTGGGGACCGGGGGCTTTTGGGCAATTTGGCAACGGCACATATGGAACCAGCAACCGCACCTCTCCCTCCCAGATCGGCACCTCCACGGCATGGCGCTCGGTGAACTCCATTGGCGGCCATCAGCTCGCTCTCACGACAGACGGCACTGCCTGGGGCTGGGGCTTCTCCAACGGCGGCCCCACTGCCTATGCGGGGCACTTTCAATGGAGCCCCGACCAAGTCTTTCCTGCGTTGAGTTCACCACAAACGCTCACCTTCACCGCGCCCTCTACCGTCTCCATCAACAATACGATCACACTCGCGGCGACCTCATCAAGCGGCCTGCCTGCACGCTACATCGTCACGGGCAATGCCTCACTCAATGGCGACAAGCTTACGGTCACCGGCACCGGATTCGTCAGCATCATCGCCTACCAACCGGGCGATAGCTACTGGCAGAGCAGCGACATCAAGCACGCCTACATCAACCTCGCCGCGCCCACAGCCACCACGCTCGCGGCGACCAATGTGACGGCCACCAGCGCCACTTTGAATGCCACGGTGAATCCCAATGGCGCACCGACGACCGCACAATTCCAAAGCGGCACGACAGTAAGCTACGGCACGAACACCCCCGTCACGCTCGCGGCTCCGAGCGGGCTGACGGCGGAGAATGTGAGCTTCTCACTGACCAACCTCACACCTGGAACGACCTACAACTTCCGCATCAGCACCAGCAACCTCGGTGGCACCATCAACGGCAGCAATCTGACCTTCACCACGCCGAGCAACAACGCCGCAATAGCCAATCTCACGCTCAGTGCTGGCACACTGGCACCCACATTCGCTAGTGGGACGCTCAACTACTCCGCTGACGTGCCTGTAACGACCTCGATCATCAACATGACCGCAACGCGGGCCAATAGCGGTGCCACACTGAAGCTGCGCAACAACGGCATGGCCTTTGTAACGATGTCCAGCGGTGTGGCAACATCTGTGCCTCTTGAGACAGGCCTTAACAACGTGCAGATCGAAGTCACCGCACAAGACGGCATCACCCAACAGCTTTACAGCGTGCAAATCACTCGTGCGGCGACATATGCGCAATGGTCCGCTAGTTCAGGCATCACGGGAAGTGGCCCCAACACCCTTCCACAAGGTGATTTCGACGGCGACGGGATTCCCAATGTGCTGGAGTACGCCTTTGGCATGCTCGGTGCTAGCAGCACTAGTAGCGGAGCCCTCGTGGTCGATGGCACCACGCTCAATGCCACCGGTCAGCCCGTCAGCCTGCAACTGCCGCCGCCAGAGGGTGGCGCTCCGGCATGGTGCGCCATCTACATCCGCCGCAAAGACTATGTGCAGGCGGGCTTGACCTACACACCAAGTTTCAGCGCCACGCTTGCGACTTGGCAGGTGGGCACTGAAACGCCGACGGTTCTCGCTGACGACGGCATTTATCAAGCTATGTGCGTCCCCTACCCGATTATATCAGGCGAACCCGCGAAGTTCTTCAAGGTGGCCGTCACCATCACGCCCTGATGCGTGATGGCGAGGACCAAGTGACTACATGTCTTGCTTGAGCAGGAAGTACTCGATGCCATCGACAAGAGCTTTCCAACTTGCGTCGATGATGTTGCAGCTCACTCCAACCGTGCCCCAGGTGGCGTTGCCGTCGGTGCTGGTGATGAGGACGCGTGTCTTGGCCGCTGTGCCGTGGCCACCGTCGATGATGCGCACCTTGTAGTCGGCGAGACGCATGTTCTGAAGTGAGGGGAACAGCGGGAGAAGGGCTTTGCGCAGCGCATTGTCGAGCGCGTTCACCGGGCCGTCACCTTCATCGACGGTGTAGAGTGGCTTGCCATCGATGTTGATCTTGATGGTGGCCTCGCAGGTTTCAAAGCCTTGCGCACCGCCGCGGAAGCGGTGTGTGGAGTGGTACTCGATGAGATCGAAAAGCGGTTTGTGCTGACCGAGTTGTTTGCGGATAAGCATTTCAAATGAGGCCTCGGCGGCTTCGAATTCGTAGCCTTCGCTTTCGAGGCGTTTAACTTCCGTGAGGATGGATTGCACCTTGGGATCACCTTTGGCGAACTTGAAGCCCATGCCCTCAGCTTTGACCATGACGTTGGACTGGCCGGACATGTCGGAGATGGTGATGACCCGTTCGTTGCCGACAAGGGCGGGGTCGATGTGCTCATAGGTGCGTGCGAGTTTCTGCACGGCATGGACATGAAGGCCACCTTTGTGCGTGAAGGCTGCAACGCCGACGTAGGGCGCGCGGATGTCATGCGGGACGTTGGCGAGTTCATTGACGAACTGCGCGAGCTCGCGCAAGCGTGTGAGATCAAGTCCGAGGTCGATGCCCATCTTGAGTTGTAACGCAGGCATGATGGTGGTGAGGTTGCAGTTACCCACGCGCTCACCGTAGCCATTGATAGTGCCCTGCACCTGACATGCGCCAGCACGAACGGCTGCCAACGCATTGGCGACGCCCACACCGCCGTCATTGTGCGTGTGGATGCCCACTGGGCAGCCGAGATGAGCGATGACCTTGCGCGTGGTGTCCTCGATGAACTCGGGCAGAGCACCGCCATTGGTCTCGCAGAGCACGATGAGGTCTGCGCCAGCATCTTGGGCTGCTTTGACAGTTTTAAGCGAGTACTCGGGATCTTCTTTGAAGCTGTCGAAAAAGTGCTCAGCGTCGTAGAGCACCTCGCGGCCATGTTTTTTTAGGTAAGCGACCGTATCGGCGATCATGGCCAAATTTTCTTCCAAACTGACCTGGAAGACCTCGGTGACATGCAGCGCCCATGTTTTGCCAACGACAGTGACGGCGGGTGTTTTGGCGTCGAGGAGCATCTTGACCTGCGGATCGTCCTCGACCTTCATTTTGCCACGGCGTGTCATGCCAAAGGCGGTGATACGCGCATTTTTCCAAGTGCGCTTGGAGGCTTCCTCAAAGAATGCGGCATCTTTAGGGTTGGAGCCGGGCCAGCCACCCTCGATGTAGTGAACGCCGAAGTCGTCGAGCTTTTCAGCGACACGTATTTTGTCGAGGGTACTAAAGGAGATGCCGGTGCCCTGCGTGCCGTCACGCAGGGTGGTGTCATAGATCGTTACAGGAGTCATGAGGTAGAAAAGGAAGAATTAGCGGTGGCTGAAAGCGAGAACAGCGACGCGGGAGGAGTTGCCAGCCATCCATTAGGCAACGTCATCAGACCAAAATAAACGGACTCTCTCTACCGCGTCAGGCGTTGAGGAGTCCGTCAATAATTCGGATGATCTGTTGGCTGTTGGCTTGGTATCCCATGGAAACGGCGCGGATTCTATCCGCGCCGCGTCGCTGTGGCAAAGGGAAGTTTGAGGCCAACTCAAGGTTGGGTCTTTTTCAGTTCCTCTTCCGTCGGCTTCTCTTCAGGAACCTTGTGGGAGGCCGGGAGCGCGACACCATTTTGCTGTTCCTGATTGCCAATTAAGAGCTTTTTGGTCGCATCCGCCGGATCAGCAGAACTTTTGGATGGCTCCGTTTGATTGGCAACACCGACTGCTGCGGGAGCATTGAATGAGTAAAGAATGCCAGCAATGACAGTCACGGCAGCGAAAGCACCCGCGAGAGCCCACTTCGGAGAGAGCCATGCATCAAAGCGCGTTGAGATGCGCTCAAAAAAGAGCGCCATGGATGACTTGTTGAGCATTTCCTCACGCTGCCGTTGATGAAAATTCTTCAGGAATTCCTCTGCAAAGGCCTCACCAGGAGATTCGTGCCTTTTGAGTCGGATCAGCCGCTGGATGTCTTTAAACTGGTCTTCGTCGTTCATGGCGTGAGGTGTGTGTGATGCATATCGTTTGAGAAGGGCGAATTATTTGATGAAGTCTTCGAGATAAGTCTGCAATTGCTTGTGAGCGTAGAATAAACGTGATCTGACGGTGCCTTCTGAAATCCCTAAAATTTTACCGATTTCCGCATGCTGGAGCCCCTGGATGTCATACAGGGTTACCACCGTGCGGTGATCTTCAGACAGTTGCATCATCGCCGCGTTTAAAGTTTTTTGCAGTTCATGGATATTTACCTCCCTTGCCACGCCTGATTTGGCGGTGGTCACAGCGATGAAGTCGGGATCGTTCTGAATGCCTGTATCTACATCGTCAAGACTGACCTTCATGTAGCGCCCGCGCTTCTTGAGATGATTGAGCGTCATGTTCACCGCAATGGAATAGATCCACGTGTAGAACGACGATTTGCCCATGAAACGCTTGATGGAGCGGTATGCTTTGGCAAACACATCCTGTAGAAGATCGGCGGTGTCCTCGCGGTTGGACGTCATGTTGTAGACGATGCCGTAAACGCGCTCGCGATATTTGAGGATGAGCTGGTCGAACGCCGCCACATCACCGGCCTGCACTCGACGCACGATCTCCATGTCGGAATCGGCCTCCAACTGC
>JANOBP010000632.1:0-4722 GCA_031411715.1 Verrucomicrobiaceae bacterium
GCATCGTGAATGGCAGCGTTTTGCCCGGCTACTACGGCATCGAGGCCGGACAGAGCGCCGTGGGGGATCTCTTCCTCTGGCTCGTCAATCACCTCGTGCCCGACAGCTACGGCAAGACGGTGGGCGAGAAATTTGTGGCCATGGAAAAGGCTATGGAAGGCCAGAAGCCCGGTGCCACGGGCCTGCTCGCGCTCGATTGGAACAACGGCAACCGCACCATCCTCGTCGATGTGCGTCTCACAGGCCTGCTGCTCGGCCAGACGCTGCACACTGAGGCGCATGAGATCTACCGCGCCTATATCGAGGC
The DNA here is from genome assembly GCA_031411715.1 of Verrucomicrobiaceae bacterium. GTDB lineage: Bacteria > Verrucomicrobiota > Verrucomicrobiia > Verrucomicrobiales > Verrucomicrobiaceae > Prosthecobacter. The sequence goes on from JANOBP010000632.1 coordinate 308, forward strand.
CACCGCGTTTGGAACGCTCACCATCATCAAGCGCGTGGAGGAATACGGCGTGAAGGTCGAGGAAGTCATCAACACCGGCGGTCTCTCCATCAAGAATGCCACACTCATGCAGATCTACGCCGACATCATCGGCAAGCCCATGAAAGTCAGCCAGAGCGAGCAAACCTGCGCCCTCGGTGCCGCCATCTTCGGCGCTGTCGCCGCCGGAGCTGGCACCTGGCAGGAGCTTCAGTCCAAAGTCACCGCTATTCGCGAGAAGGTGTATCACCCGATTCCTGAAAACGTGGCTGTCTATCGTGAGCTGTACGCGCTCTATCACGACGTGCATGACGCTTTTGGTGTCGCCGACTGGAGTGGCAAACTCAGCCATGTGATGAAGCAGCTCCTCGACATCCGGGCGCGGCAGAGCTGAACTAACAAACGCAGATCCGCCGCCTGAAATGCCATCTTCCATTGAGCTGCCTGATATGATCACAGTGAGGGATCTAGCTTTGATGCTGCGCCTCAAGCCTTTTGAGGTCATCAGCTCGCTCATCCGTCTCAAGGTGTTTGCTTCGGCCGATGTCAAAATCGACTTTGAAAAGGCCGCTGCCGTTTGCTCGCATTATGGAGTGGTAGCGACCAGAGCGGCTTAAAGAGTGGCCCATGAAGAAGCTCGACATTGGCGCTCAGCAGAGCTAACCCGCACAAGATTTGCGCCCGAAAACGCAATATCTGCAAGACCACTTCCCCTCTGCACGGTTAAAGCGTAGCAATTCCTCCATTCGTCCTTCCTTCCCCCACACATGTCCACAGTCGCAGTCCGTTCCGTCGCTCTCCCACCGCCCATTCCAGGTACTTCCCGTGGCGTACGCAAGCCCAAGAAAAACATCCCGCAGACCAAGATCGAGCGGGATCGCATCCTTGGCATCGTAAGGGCGTATGCGGAGGAGACCTCGCTGGTGCCGCCCATCCCGCTGGAGGAGCTGAAGGAGCACACGGACAAGCTGATGGTCATCCATGGCTTCAATCCACTCTACCGCGACTACGTGGGCGTGCTGATGGCCAATGAAAGCTGGCGCGAGGCCCTGGCGACGGTGCCTTTTGAAAAACGTCTGCTGCTGATGCCCAAATGCCTGCGTGTGGAGAGCAAGTGCCCGGCCCCGTTTGATGAATTTGGCCTGCTATGCAAGCAGTGTGGCCTTTGCACGATCCAGGACTTCCAAAACGAGGCGGAGAAGCTCGGTTACGCGGTGCTCGTCGCCGAAGGCAGCGCCATCGTGATGTCGCTGATCCAAACGGGCAAGATCGAGGCCATTGTCGGTATTTCCTGCCTGCCAGTGCTGGAGCGCACCTTCCCGTATGTCGAAGCGGCAGCCATTCCCGCTGTGGCGGTGCCCTTGCTGCAGGACGACTGCATCGACACCACGGTCGATATCGACTGGGTGTGGGATTACATCCATCTCACCAGCGACGACAAAACGCGCCGCCTCAATCTCAATGCGCTGCATGATGAGGTGAAGACCTGGTTCACCCGTGAGTCGCTGGACGCCCTCATGGGCCCACCGCGCGGCCATACCGAAGAAATCGCCCGCGACTGGCTCGCGCGCGCTGGCAAGCGCTGGCGGCCCTTCCTCACCGTCGCGGCCTATCAGGCGCTGCGGGAGGATGCCGACGGCCCCATTTCCGACACGATCAAGAAAGCGGCCATTTCTGTCGAGATCTTCCACAAAGCCTCGCTCGTCCATGATGACATCGAAGACGGCGATGCGGAGCGTTATGGCGAAACCACGCTGCACACCGAACACGGCATCCCGGTGGCCTTGAACATCGGCGATCTGCTCATCGGCGAAGGATACCGCCTCCTCGCCGAGATGGATGCGCCCAGCCACATCCGCTCTGCCACCGTCAAAGTGGCCGCCGATGGCCAGCGTGAGCTCTGCATCGGCCAGGGGGCTGAATTGCTCTGGACGCGGCATCCCGTGGCCCTCAGCAGCACCCAGGTACTGGAAATCTTCCGCAGCAAAACCGCGCCCGCCTTTGAAGTCGCCCTCAAGATCGGTGCGGCGCTCGCTGGTCAGCTTGAAGACGTCGCCGATGTCCTGCACACCTACAGTGAGAACCTCGGCATCGCTTACCAGATCCGCGATGACCTTGACGATCTCGGCGAAGATTCCAGCGCCAGCAACGAATGGAGCATGCGCCCGAGCATCATTCTCTCGCTGCTGCGTGAGAAAGGTAAAGGCGAGGTCAAAGACACCATGGAAGCCCTGTGGAATGGCCAGCCAGCCATCACTCCCGACAACGCGACCATCCGCCAATGGGCCATGGACAGCGGCTCGCACGAGAAAGCTCTCTCACTGCTCGAAAGCTACAAAGAAGTGGCCATCCGCAGCCTTCAAGCTGTCGAATTGCCCAACCTGAAAGGCCTGCTGCGCCGTGTGATTGGCAAAATCTTCAACGAGCTCGAAATCAAAGGCTGGTGCCGCGAGTTCGAGCAGAAGAACCTCAATCCCGAGTTGCGTGCGGAGGCTGCGAAGGCGGCTGAGCATTTGGTGCCCGCGGTGAAGGCGTAAAGCTGTCGCCGCAGGGCATGTGCAGCGTTATTTCACGGAGACGGGGCCCTGCTGGACTTCACCCGGCTTGCCTTGCAGATGCTTGTCGAAAAAGGTCTGCATCTTGCTGATGAGATCGGGCGAAAAGAACACATGCGGTGCGCCTTCACCCGTCAGCAGCGTGCTGGAGACTCCAACCTTATCTAGAGCTGCGTCAAACTCCTCCGCCTGCGCCAGCGGCACGAGTGTGTCTGCCGTTCCATGGATGTGCAGGAAGGGTGGATCATCTTTACTCACATAAGTGATGGGCGAGGCTGCCTTGGCCTCGGCGAGATGCTGACTCATCGGTCCGCCAAAGAGCTTCGTGATTGCTGTGCCCGGCTTCTCGGTATCGATGATGCTGCCTTTACCAGGAAAAGTAAGGAAGTTGGCCGGGCCACAGAAATTGGCGACGCAGGCAATTTTTGGCGAGGCACCCGCTTCTCCAACAACGCCCTCCAACTCCTGCACACCGCCGCTCGTGCCGAGTAGGCTGACAAGATGCCCGCCAGCAGAGATGCCAAAAAGACCGATCTTATTGGCATCGATGCCGTTTTCTTTGGCGTGCGCCTTTAGCCAGCGCATCGCGGCTTTGACATCGTGGATCTGTGCGGGCCACTTCGCCTCACCTGTGAGGCGATAGCCGATGGACGCGCCTGCATACCCCTGCTGGATGAAGTGAAGCAGCACTCCCGGCTCATCTTTGCTGCCGGCCTCCCAGCCACCACCGTGAATGTAAACGATCAGCGGCAGCGGTTTTTCCGAAGGCTTTGCCGGAAGGTAGAGATCCAGCTTCTGGCGCGGATTGATTTGGCCCGCGTAGTCGAGATCACGCCGTGCGATGAAGCCTGGCGGTGGTGGAGGCGGCTCTTTCCCAAGAATAGATGAATGGGCGACCAGAACGAGAATGGCGAAAAAGAATCGATGCATGGAGAGAGGTCAGGTAAACGCCACCGCGATGTCCTGATAACAAAAAATCGGCTTCATTTATTCACGGCTCATAAGATAAAAAAAAGAGGCCGCTCGAAAGCGGCCTCTTCGTGGTTCGAATGATTGACGGATGGGGATTAGCCAAGGTCTTCAGCAGGAGCGGCGTCACCACCAGCGGCGGCAGCGTCTTTCTCCTTCATGGCGGCCTTGCGGCTCATCTTCACGCGGCCTTTGTCATCAATGCCGAGGCATTTGGCGGTGACGATGTCGCCGACCTTGACGACGTCTTCGGTCTTGTTGACGCGGAAGTCGGCGAGCTCACTGATGTGGATCAGGCCGTCTTTTTTGCCACCAAGGTTCATGAAGGCACCGAAGTTGGTCGTGCTGACCACCTTGCCGGTGTAAATCTTGCCGACTTCGATTTCGACGGACATGCCGCTGATCATTTCGATCGCGCGTTCGAGGCCTTCCTTGCGGTTGGAATAAACGTACACGGTGCCGTCGTCTTCGATGCTGATTTCAGCACCAGACTCGGCCTGGATGGCCTTGATGTTCTTGCCGCCAGGACCGATGAGCTCACCGATCTTGTCAGGGTTGATCTTAATGATCTCGATGCGCGGGGCATACTTGCTCAAAGGCTTGATTTCGCCGATGGCGGCATGCATGGCCGTGAGGATGATGGTGCGGGCGCTCTTGGCCTTCACGATGGCTTCTTCGAGGATGCTCAAAGGGATGCCAGGAAGCTTGAGGTCGAGCTGATAGCCAGTGACACCTTCGCTGGTGCCGCAGAGCTTGAAGTCCATGTCGCCGAAGTGGTCTTCGCTGCCCAGGATGTCGATCATCGTGAGGTAGCGGGACATCTTGTCGCTGGTGTCGAACTCGGAAACGAGGCCGACGCTGATGCCAGCCACA
>JANOBP010000633.1:0-2479 GCA_031411715.1 Verrucomicrobiaceae bacterium
CCGAGCAGCTTGGTATCATGATTCGCGCTCAGGCGAGCATCGTGGGCGACAAATACATCTTCACTGACAAGCAGGTCGAGGACATCCTCGAACTCCGCCTCTATCAGCTCGTCGGACTTGAGCGCGACAAGATCAAAGCCGATTACGACGACGTTTTGGTCAGCATTCGTGACTTCATGGACATCCTCGCCCGTGAATCTCGCGTGCTCCAGATCATCAAGGATGAATTGATGGCCATCCGTCTCAAGCACGCTGGCCCACGCCTCACACGCATCGAAGCCGCTGAAGGTGAGATCGAAAACATCGACCTCATTCCGAACGACCCGACCGTTGTCACCATGACCCACATGGGCAGCATCAAGCGCACCTCCACCGCTGAATACCGCGTGCAAAACCGTGGTGGCAAAGGCCTCAAAGGCATGGAGGCACGCGAAGCGCAGGGCGAGGAAGAAGCCAGTGACTTCGTCGAGCATCTATTCAGTGCGCATTTGCATGACTTCCTGCTCTTTTTCACCAATACGGGGCGCATGTATGTGGAGCGCGTTCATCAGATTCCCGAAGCATCTCGCACGGGCAAAGGGCGCAGCATCAAAAACATGCTCAACCTGCGTTCAGAAGAGAAAATCGCCGCCGTGCTGATCTTGGAAGCTCAGGGGCAGGAAGATGAGGCCATGTGGGCCGCAGACAAATATGTCCTCTTCGCCACAAAGGACGGGACGGTGAAGAAAACCGCACTCGAAGAGTTCAAAAACTACCGCAAGGACGGCATCATCGCGATCAAGCTCGATGAAGGCAACGACCTCGTCGATGTCGTGCTCACCGACGGCAACAAAGAGATCTGCCTCGTCACGCATGAAGGCATGTGTGCTCGATTCCATGAGACGGGTGACGATCCTGAATCACCCAACCTGCGCCCAATTGGCCGCAACACCGCCGGTGTGCGCGGCATCACGCTCGATGATGGCGATTTCCTCGTGAGTTGCCTCACTAATGAAGCTGGAGCTATGCTTCTCGTCGTGAGTGAAAACGGCCTTGGCAAACGCACCGCCTTTGATGAATATCGTCTCCTGACCAACCGCGGCGGCAAAGGCGTCACTACGATGAATGTGACCGAGAAAACCGGTAAACTTGTCGCGGCTAAAGCCGTGCATGACAAAGATGAACTCATGCTCATGACCACCAAGGGCCAAAGCGTGCGCATCCGCGTCTGCGACATCCGTGAAACGGGTCGCAACGCCCAAGGCGTGAAACTCATGGGGCTCAAAGACGGCGAAACCATTCAAGACGTGGCCACAGTGGTCGCGGATGAGGCTGTTGATGTTGTCGAAGAGGTGGCGACTGCTGAGATCGTTGAATCAGCATCACCACCGAATGCCGAGTAAAAACCATGTCCGATGAAGCCTGTCTTTGAGAAAGTGCCGAAGCGCGATTGGGAGTCATTCCATTGTGAGATCGTGCGCGGGGCTGACTATGGAACGCGCTGGCATTTTCATCCGGAGTTTCAGCTTACTCTGGCGATACAGAGCAGTGGACATCGTGTTGTTGGAGATTGCATTGCGCCATTAACAGATGGGGATGTGGTTTTGCTTGGGTCAAATCTGCCGCATGTCTGGCATCAAGATGAAAGTGGTGGACGGCAGGTGCATGCGATTATTGTGCGCTTTGATGCGGGGACGTTTGGAGAGGCGTTTTTGAAATTGCCAGAGCTGGAGCCGGTGCGCCGCCTGTTGCATCGTGCCTCACGTGGTCTTGAAGTTCGCGGAAAGACACGCGGACGTGTTACGGAACACTTAAAACGCATTTCAGAAAGCGAGGGACTCTCACGCATTATACAATTGTTGGAGGTTTTGAATGAGTTGGCGGCTTCCAGTGAAGTCAAAGTCTTGGCGAGTGCCAGCTACACGCCAAAGCTTGAGTCGGCAGACCAGGATCGCATGCAGCGAGTGTGTGACTTCATTCACGCTCATTTGATGGACGAAATTGATCGCTCGCAACTCGCCAAGCTCGCCCATTTGAGTGAAGGAGCGTTCAGCCGCTTTTTTAGCTCACGCACGGGTAAAACGGTTCCCGAGTATGTGAATGAAGTTCGCATTGGCCGGGCCTGCCGCATGCTCGGGGAGGATGCTGGCAATATCACCGATATCGCGATGGATTGCGGTTATCGGAACCTGGCAAATTTCAATCGCCGCTTCAGGCAAGTGACGGGAATGACGCCTAGTGTGTATCGCAGTCGGTTCCGTGGCGCCGCAGGAGGGTAGGGGACATTGCAAGAGTGCATTGCCTGCAACGTTGAGGTGGTTCATGATTACCTCGATGAAACTCACCTCACTCTGCTTTGCCTTATTCGCTCTTTCCGTTACTGCTCAGGATTCCTGGGTTCCTCTCTTTGATGGGAAGACTCTCGCTGGCTGGGAGCAGCATAGTGGCACCGCTGCTTATCGGGTCCAGGACGGGGTCATCGTTGGCAAAACGGTGCCAG
>JANOBP010000634.1:0-2578 GCA_031411715.1 Verrucomicrobiaceae bacterium
ATGTCATCCGTGTTGTCGGCGAGCAGTCGGTAGCGCTCCTCGGTCTCATGCAGCGCGGCCTCTGCCTGCTTGCGCACGGTGATGTCTTTCACCGTTGCGAGGTAGTTGACCGTCTCGCCATCCAAGTTCTTGATGACGGACGGGCTGACAATGACCGGGAATCGCTCCCCATTTTTGCGCAGGAAGATCAATTCAAAATCACCCAAGTTACCGCTGAGCGTTTCTTGGAGAGCTGCTCCGATGTTTTCATACTCTTCCGGCGGCCAGTAAGGCAACGGCGGGGCTTTGCCGACGAGTTCCTCTTTCGAAAAGCCGGTCATTCGACACAAGGCTGGATTGACCTCCAATTGAACTCCAGCCGCGTCGAGCACCGAAAAACCATCCTGCATGGAGCGAATCAGATTATCCCTAAACTCCAATGAGGCCTTCAGGGCGTCCTGGGCCCGTATGCGCTCGGTAATGTCATGTGCAAAGCTGGCAGCTCCAGTGACTCTTCCCCCGTCGTCGATCAGCGGTGTGTTGTACCATTCGCAAAAGATCATCGTGCCGTCCTTGCGCTCATTTTGATTGGAGCTTCGTTCCCCACCGCTTTTTTTGACCAAAGCCTGCCAGATCTGATTCACTTGGGGCCGAAACGCCTCTGGAACGATGAAGGAGGCATGACATCCAAGCGCTTCTTCGCTGCTGTAACCAAAAATGGTTCCCGCTGCCGGATTCCAACGCGTTACCCTGAATTCAAGGTCCCATTCGATGACGGCCATGGGTGATTGTTCAAAATGCAGCCGTAGTTGTTGGTCAGCCCGTCTCCAGGCAGCTTCTACCTGCTTGTTCGCCGTGATGTCACGGCTCACGCCGACGAGGCCGATAATTTTTCCTTCGGCATCGAAACGCGGCACCTTTGTGGTCAGCATGACGCGCTTCTCTCCGGTGGAGGAGGAGACGATTTCCTCCACCGTCTCCTTCTGCCCCGTCTCCATCACGCGCCGATCATGAGCAAGATATTTCGCCGCCTGCACCGGGTCTTGATCGAACTCCATATCAGTGCGCCCGAGCACCTGCTCCAAGGTCAGCCCGTTCGCCCGCAGACCGGCGGGGTTCTTGAAAATGGTGCGCGACTCCAGGTCCTTCACGAAGATGCCGTCTTCAGTATGCTCGGTGATCGAGCGCAGCAGTGCCTCACTCATCCGTACCGCTTCATCCGCCTGTTTATGCGCCGTGATGTCTCGACTCACGCCCACGAGACCGATGATCTTTCCTTCACCATCGCGAAGCGGCACCTTTGTGGTCAGCTCTGTGCGAGGCTTACCATCAGGAGTCACGCTTGGCTCCTCCAGATCCACTACCGGCGCTCCCGCCAGCACTCGCTTTTCATCCTCGCGGAAGGTCGCAGCGATCGCGGGTGGAAAATAGTCGGCGTCCGACTTGCCGATCATTTCCTCACAACTTCCTGCGCCCAATGCCTGCGCAAGTCCCTTATTAGCGACAAGGAAGCGGCTCTCAGTGTCCTTCACGTAGATGGAAATCGGCAACAGATCGAGAACCGTGCGCAACCTTGTCTTCTCTGCCGCCAGTGCCGCCTCAGCCTCTCTACGCGCGCTGATATCCGTCAGCAACGCCACCGCTCCAACATAGACACCCTGGGCATTGGTGATGGGATTGGTGGACACGTAGGCCCACAATTCTGAGCCGTCCTTGCGGATGTATTTGAATTCAAACTGCTCGGTAATGCCCTTTTTGCGCCGTTCGATGAGATTGGCCAGCATGACACGGCCCTCGTCATCTAAAAAGTCGTCGATCGGCCGTCCCAGCATCTCTTCAGGCTTGTAGCCCATCATCTGCGCCATCTTGGGATTGACGTAGTCGGTCAAAGAAGCGGCATTGATCCTCCAGATGCCTTCTTCTGCCGTTTGTACGATGCTTCGGTAAAGCTCCTCGCTCTCCTGAAGCGCTAGTTCCGTGTTCTTAGCTTCAGTAATGTCATGAACGACTCCCGCCAAATGAGTGACCTTACCCTGACTGTCGCAGATAGGCGTCACGGTGACTTCCCCACATCGCAAGCCTGTGGGATACATTGTCTCCTCCTCCCAACGCGTGACTTTCTTCGTATCAACCGCCTCACAATACTTTTTGAGAACGAGACTGCATGAAGGCTCTGGCACGACCTCCTGCACCAGTTTACCCACGATCTGTTCCCGCCCGATGCCGGTGGCTTCGACGAAAGCTTGATTCACGGACACAAAGCGAAACATCCCCTTTGGCTCGACAGTGACACTGAAGAGCACTGTGCAAACGTTCTCAAAGAAGGCGGCAAAATCCTGCCCACCACCGTTCACACTAGGTTCCTGCTTCTTCTTCGCTAACGGTTTGCGGACAGCCGACCCCAATCCAAAGCCTTGCTTCGGAGCCGTAGTTGTCTTGGCCGGTGATTTCATCTCGTCTGATTGCTGTAGGCGGCTGCCATTGATTGCTTAAACGAGCAATACAGCAAACAGCCCGCTTTTGGCAAGAGGGCACACCTGCCATTGCCAAATCCTCTCTACCTTAGCTTTGAGGGCTACTCACATCCGGCAGATCAGCA
>JANOBP010000635.1:0-5585 GCA_031411715.1 Verrucomicrobiaceae bacterium
CGAGATTGGCGACACCGAGTGAATCGGTCATCGTATTGGCAGCGATGCTGATTTGGATGTTTATCGCATTTGGTGCGACGTTGAAGTTGAAATTGGTTCCCGTGAGTGTGAAGCCGCTGATTATGCCACCCGTGATGGAGATGCCGCTGACCGTGAAACCAGTCGCGGCTTCGCTTAAAACCCCTGTAACTGCAAAAGGTCCGTTTACGCTTGTGTTGGCAGTCGCAAGGACGATTTGAAGCGGTGCAGGTGCGGTTGTGGTGGAGTCCTCAATTTGAGAGAGATATGCACTGAGTTGGGAGAGTTGCGTGGAGGTCAGTGTGGTGCCTTGATGTGCTGTGATGGCCGCTGTGAGTGTGGGGGCACTGCCATCGTGCAAATATGGCGCTGTGTTCCATAGGCCGCGCAGAGTGGGAACATCCAGCCCCGTTAATGTGGCGTTCAGACGCTTTCCGCTGCTTGGCTTGATGGTGCCAATATTGGCGAAGACGCCTAGAGCGCTGTTGGTGAAGCGAGCGCCGCTGTGACATGAGGCGCAGTTTTGGGCTTTGAAGAGCGTCTGTCCTGCCTTGGCCGTTAAAGTGAGTGCACCTGTGGTCGAGCTGAGTGGACTGTTCCCCGTCGTGGTGAGTGAGGCGACGTACGCTGCGAGTGCATCGAGATCAGCGCTGCGACCTGCGTTGGGCGTGCCGAGTGGGGGATGTGGTGTGCCATTGGAGATGAGGCCCAAACCGCCTGCAAAGTTGCGGATCTGGCCTTCAAAGTCCTGAATCTCGTCGAAGTTGCCAGTCCAGTGCGCGGGGCCGTGCGTGCCACGGCCTTTGAGAGAGATATTGTTACGCAAGCCTTCGCCAAATCCGGTGAAATCCCATGTTCGGCCATCGTGCCCGCCGTCGTTATGGCATGAAGCACAACTGATATACCGCTGGAGGGCAAGGCGCTGATCGTTTGCGTCATAGAAGAGTTGTTTGCCATTCAAAACGGCTGCGCTGAGTTTTTCCGTGGTGATGCAAGCTAGCGTTGCAGTTAGTGAAGGTTGTGTTTCAGCTCCGGTTATGATGTTGCTGACATCGTGAACAGTGACCGTGCGATCCATGAAATTGTGAACGAAAAGTGTTCGCCCATCAGGGGATGTTACGACGCCTTGAGGAGCTCGTCCGACTGTGAATCGGACAATTTCGCTTTTGCCCAAACTGTCGATGACAGCGATTTCCCGGCTGCCTTCGAGCGCGGTGAATGCGTAGATGCCGGTGCGTTCAAAACAAGCCGTGCTGGCGATGCCGCCGTCATTGAAATCGATGCGTGCACTGAAATCCTCAGTTTCAGTGGCTAGATCGATGCGAGAGGAAATGCTGCGCACAGCGGAATCGTGCGTGAGCTGCAGTCCATCACGTAGCATGCCACGTTTGATGTTGTCTTTCTTTGATGGCACCCAGGCGCTGCGTCCGTCCGGACTGAGAACGGCTGGGCCAAGGTAGTTTGGAATGCCACGACCTGCGAGTGTGCTGTCGAGGTCATTGCTGTGCTGAAGGATGACCGTTTTAGCTACAGTCATGGTCGAGGTGGTGATGATGGCGACTTGGCCGCCGAACCTGGTAGCACCTTGTTCGGTGGTGACGGTGTTTGTCTCCTCTCCGGGCAGCTTAGGCGTGATGAAGCGGGTGGCGAAGACCTTGCTGCCATCCGCACTCACAGAAAGATGCCGCACATCACTGCCGACGTTGATGCTGCCAAGTGTGGAAGTTGAAGCGCGGCTAATTTTGAGCACGTTGCCGGTGTCTTGCAGCGATACATAGGCACTGTTGCCTGCGGGATCGAACACGATTGCAAACGGACGTGATCCGCGTCGAAGCGTGACGGTTTGCGCAACCGATAGATTGGTTCCGATGATCGAGATGGTGGCTGATTCGCTATTCACGACCCATGCACGACCATCAGGCGCAATGGCGACGCTGCGTGGCCCTGCTCCGACGTTGATGATGGCTGTGCGGACACGTGTGGTGGCATCGAAGACGGTGACGCTGTCTTGATCTGGATTGACGACCCAGAGGCGAGCGGGGGTGCCGGTTTGATAGGCGATGGAGCTCGATACGGTAGGCTGACTCGTGGTTAATCGTGCATGGATGGCTTGGCGAAAACTTGTGGTGAGTTCGATCCCATTGCTGTCACGGGCGGTGAGAGTGACGATATAGCGACCCGGTGTGGTGTAGGTCTTGGTAATCGTTTTTGACGTGCTGAAAGCTGTGGAAGGAGATCCGTCACCGAAATTCCACTGGAATTGAGGGGTGAGACCTCCTGTGGTGCTGGCGGTGTAAGTGATGGCCGTTTGAACTAAAGCGGGCGGGCCACTGAGTGGCGCAAGAACGAGAGGGACTTGAGGTTGAATGGTCCACTTGAAGCTGGTGGAAGTGGCCTGAATGACACCATCAGTGACTTGAACTGTCACATTGAAGAGGCCCGCTGCGCTTGGTGTGCCTGTGATGATGCCGCTACTTGGGTTGATGCTTAGACTTGTGGGTAAACCCGTTGCCGTAAAGACACGTGTGGCGAGGTTATATCCACTTGCGACGATAGGGAGTGATACGGTTGCGCCGACGAAGTTGTTTTGGTCTCCAGGGTTGTTGATGGACTGTGTGATCGATGTATCGACCTGGATGGTTTTGGAGATGGAGAAAGGTCCACTTGGCGAGATGGCGAAGAGCATCCAATAGCCAGGAGTCATCACGTTTTGATTGATGTGGGAATGAACGGTGTAGTTGCCTGGGGTATCCTCGGTGAATGGTAGATTGATGAAGCGGAGATCACTACTGACACTGTGGGTGAGTGAGTTCATCTTGATGAAAGTGAAGTTCCTCAGGCCTGCGGTCGCTTGGACACTGAAGGCCATACCAAGACCGATGGCGGAAGGTGCTGCTGTGATGACAGGACGCGTGGCAGCGCTGCCGTCAGCATTGAAAAGGCAGCCAGGTGTATAGATCTGGGCGTCGCGATGGTCGGCGGAGTTGCCGCTCAGACCACTGCCACCCGACCAGACGCGGCCATCTGGCAAGAGGACGGCAAGTGAGTGGTAATTGCGTGGCACGGAGGCATTGGCGGCGACTCGCCATTGCCCAGTGGTGGGATTCCAAATTTCAGGCGTGAGCACGCTGTTGGCGTTGCTGAAGTTGGCTCCACTGTTGCCACCAATGACCATGACTTCGCCATTGGGTAGCACGACACCATTGGAAAAGGTGCGCGCGTTAGCCAAGCTGCTGGTCTGAGTGACGGTGGGTGATGCTCCATTGATGTCCACGACGTAGGAGAGATTGGACGGTTGTCCGGCTCCGTCGCTACCAGCCGCAAAAAGGATCTTTCCAATGTCAAACATGACGAGCGATCCATCTTTGGGGTAGTAGCTGTTGTTTGGGTTATCGACGCCCGTGTCGGTGAGTTGGCCATTGCCGTAAGGGTCAACCCAATGAATTGATTTAGTCGGTCCAGTGTGAGCGATGAGTCCATTCGGGGCGACATGAAGAAAGGGGTGCCAGATGGATTGCTCGCCACCTTCTCCATGCACGAGCGCCCAATTGATACCCGTGATACGACTCCAGCCGGAACCATCCCTCCAGCGCTCCGTCGTGTCCGTACCGCCTGTGCCTGCAGCAGTGAATGCAGTGCCATCGGGTAGGGCGACACTGGTGTTATACCAGCGAAAGTCATTCATGTCTGGTTGGACGACCCAGGAATTCGTCCGCCAGTCAAAGATACTGGTTCGTGGATCAGAGCCATTGCCACCATTCACAAGCACTCGCCCATCAGGGAGCATGGAAATGCCTCCGCAGAACATGTCGTGACGCGGATTGTTGATCTCAACGAATACACCGGTGCGGTAGTCCCATGTCGCTGCGTAAGTGCGTTCGTTGTTGTTTGGAAATGTCGTGCGCTCATCGGATGCGAAGGTCAGCAGCCTGCCGTCCGGCAACTGTGCACACGTCACAGGAAGGTGAGGTGTCCAGGGGATGATGGCACCCCAGGAGCCGAGTCCCTGACACTGCTGCGGCGTGGGCTGCAATATCTGCTGAGCAGTGGGTGTAAAAGCAGGGGCAAGTCGTGCAGCCTCAGCCAGCAATGCATCACTTTGCTGATGATCATTAGTTGCTGCATGCAGCAGGCTAGAAATCAACAGAGTGATTGTTATAATGAGCTTCATAGTCGGGAGGTGCTAGGAAAGGCGGTTTAGGAAAATTTGAATTCTAAGGAGCCGGGATTATCCATTGAGGGCGTGTGGCACCGGGTGCTGGCTTGAAGAAGAAGGTGCGGCCAGTAGGGATGATCGAGGCGGTGTTTTGATTCGTCGTTGGATCTAGATTGAAGACCCAGGTGCTCGTGGCGGTGATGGCATTTTTCATGAACCAGAGGCCGGTGTAGGTGGCGCTGTTGGGTGTGGCATCGCCATTCCAGAACTGCATGGAGTCAGCGGCGAAGCGGCTTGCGCTACTGATGAAGCCACTGAGCATGCCAAGGCTCTGCGTTGAGGCTGCGAGCGGCCACGGCTGAGTGAGAAGCTGATTTCCTTCACTCAAACGGATAGCGAATGGAGTGGTGCGCACGTTGCCGCTGAATGTGAGGCGGCGTGCTGTGGTGAGGGCAGATTTGAAGAGCAATCCGGTGCCGGGTGGGATGATGAGATCGTCGCTACTGAGACCGGCTTCGTTGGTCCATCCGCTGGTGCTCAGCCAATGCGGCTGGTAGCTGCCGCTGACATAGAAGATGACTTGGTCGGCGGTGTCGGGAGTCGCGGTAGCACGTAGCGAGGCCTTGGGGAAGGCTTGCGCGAGGGTGCGGTGCGGAATGACGGCGATGGTTGCATCAGCGAGTGTTGCGGGTGGTTGTGGCAGGGTGTTGTTGAGTGAGGCCGTGTCGATATGCGTGGCGTCGATGAGATCAAAGCGATGACCCGCGTGTGGTCCGCTGAGGACTTCGAGGTAGTGGCGCTTGGAGGTATCTAGCGTGAGAGTGGCGAGGCTTTCGACGGCACCGGTGAAGATGGGGGCGTGTGTGAAGTTGAGGCCGACGGTTTGGATGCCCGCATGCAGCGTGAGGTGCTGCCAGCCGACTGGCGCCGTGGTCTGTGTGCCGACTTTGAGTCGGATGATGCCGACAGGAACGTCTGGGAGTGGCCAAGCGTGCGTGGTGGTGGTGACAACGGGAGTGAGGTCGAGTGGAATCCAGGTTTTGAGATCGGTGGTGGATTCGAGAGTCCAGCTTGGATTGTCACTGCCATTGGTGTGCGTGATGCTGGCGATGTTGCTGCTGATGGTGAGCGGGGAGATCACCTCGGTCGATGTAGAAGGGAGTGTGGCCTTCGCGATGACTGAACCCGCTGCGGCAGATGCGGTCTTTTTGAACTCGATCCAATTGAGGTTCACATCGCCATCTTGGAACTCGATACGGACGGTGGAGGTGCCGTTGGCGGTGATGGTGACACCGGTCTGCGTGAAGGTTTGCCAATTATTCCAATCGCCCGTGTTGGTGATGTTGAAGGTGCTGATGAGGGTGCCGTTGATGAGCATGCGCACGCGCAGCGGTCCTGCAAAGGCGGTGCC